>JAOPYG010000413.1 GCA_025964685.1 Actinoallomurus sp.
GCAGCGACCGCACTCTTCGACGCCGCACCCAAGGTCGAGAGCAGCTGAGCACTCCTTTGCGTCGCTGATGCCATTGGTCGCTCGGTGGGTGCTCGTATGCCGCGGCACGCCCCCGGCACACGGAGGCACCGCGAGGTCCTCGATCTATGAAAGCGGAACCTAACGGTATGACCGAAGACCGCATGCATTAGTTCGTTCGGCCGCGCGATCACGGCCTAGTGCCGTGCTACTGGCCTTCATCTGGAAGCTGCTCGTGTTCGGTGCCGTCCGCTCCCGTTGCCGCCACTGCCGGCCCTGCCGCCACGTCGGCCCGGACCTGCGCGGCGCCGGACCGATACCGGCCGTCTGCAAAATCTCCCATACCGTCGAGGGCGCGACCTGATGGCCGAGGCGGGCCGGCTCGCCCTGGATCCTGCGGTGTCCCCATCCCGGGTTGTCGTGGGCCATCTGAACCCGGCGGCGCGGCAAGCGTGGCAGTGGCGACCGGCGACGGCCCGGCCCGGCCCGTGCGGATGCAAACCGACCGTGCGGCGGTCACCCTGCGTCGGCGACCAGGCCGACGCTCTCGACTCCGGCGACGGCACAGGCTTCGTCGTTCTCGGGACGGTCCCCACTTACCCCGATCGAGCCGAGCAGGTTGCCCTCCGCGTCGCGGATCAGCACGCCTCCACGGGAAGACGCGATGCGACCCTCGGAGATGGCGGCCAGGGCAGCGAAGAAGGCCGGATCGCGGGTCGCGTGCCGCGCACCGGCAGCGCCGCCCGCGCCGGTGCCAAGGCATCCCCAGGCTTTCGCATGGGCGATCTGCGGGCGCAGAATCCCGGCGCCGTCTTCGCGCTTGACCACCACCGGATGACCGCCCGGGTCCAGCACGGTGATTGTCAGGGGTCGCAGCCCGAGCTCATGTGCCTTGCTCAGCGCCGCGTCCACGATTTCCGACGCCTGGGTCAATGAAAACACTGTCGTGGGTTCCTTTCTCTTTTTGGCTGATCTGACTGTGGTTGGTAACGGAGTGCCGATCATTTGGCGCGGACGACCGTGTTCGCGATGACGCCGAGACCGTCGATCTCGCCTCTGAGTTCGTCGCCGGGCTGCACGCTGCTCACCCCGGGTGGCGTTCCGGTCGACAGCACGTCCCCCGGCGCCAGCGTCAGCGCGGAGGTGAGCCAGGCCAGCTGTTCCGGGATGGTGTGGAACATCTCGGCGGTGGACCCGTCCTGCCGAAGCTCGCCATTGACCCAGTACCGGATGCCGAGCCGGTGAGGATCGGGAACCTCGTCTGCGGTGACGAACCAGGGGCCGACGATGCCGAAGGTGTCGAAGCCCTTCCCTCGGTCCATGCGGCGGTTGTCCAGCGCGCTGATATCCCTCGCGGAGATATCGCAGAAGCCGACGTATCCGGCCACCGCATCCATTGCGGACTCGACGTCCAGTCCCCGTGAGCGGCTGCCGACGACCACGGCAAGCTCCATCTCCGGCTCGACCTGTTCGCTGATGGCCGGATAGCGGATGTCGTCGTAGGGGCCGGCCAGCGAGCCGGACGCCTTGAGAAAGCCGGTCGGATTAGGGGGCTCGCCCCCTTGAGGGGCTGCCGCGGACTCCGGCCGCTTGCGAGGGTAGTTCGCGGTCATCCCCCAGACGGTGCTCGGACGCCCGACCGGCGGCCCCAGCAAAGCCTTCTCGCTGGACCACGTGCAGTCCTCCGGCAGGTCGCCGCTCTGGGCGCCGGCCAGGGCCTGCTCGAACACCCGGCGAACGACCGTGAGGTACGGATCGGCCTGAAGCAGGGCCGGGAGGTCGGAGGGGATCGCGCGCTGGGAGCGCGCGATGGCGTCCTCCCGATGGACTCCGCCCCTCTCCATCTGCTGGGCATAGGCGGCTTGGACATCGATGAGGCGGTCTGGGATTACTTCGGGGAAGCACAGCCGGTCGCCGAGGTATGTCCGCCTGACGGTGAGTTTCACGGCAGGTACAAACACTTTCAGGTGGTAACGGGTGGATGGGGCAGGGCAAGCCAGGACGCCCCGACCGACCCTTGAGCGGATTCCGCCGGTCAGTCGGCGTTCTTGGGGTTCTCGAACTGAATCGCGCCATCGCTCGTGATGACGTCGAACTGGTCCGACGCGACGGCCGGCAGCTGAACGGGCGGCAGGCCGACGATGTAGAGCACCATCTCGTCGGTTGCGCTGACCTGCAGTTGCTCACCGGCCTCGACCTGCAGGGCGGCCCACCGGCCGATCTTCGTGTCCTGCGCCGTTCCCTCACCGGACAGTGCCACGATCAGCCGACGGCCCGCGTCGGTGGTGGAGGTCCACTCGGCGCCAGAATCGATCTTGATGTACTCCATCCAGAACGCCCGCTCGGTGAAGGAGCCGAAGTACTTGCGCTCTACACCCTCCGCTCCGGGCACACTCAGCCAGTTGAAGTGCTGCGGGTCCATGATGAGGACGCTCTTGTAGCGGGGGCGGGGGAACTTGATCTCCCGGCGCTCACCCCGCCGTGCGATGCCGTCCCGCCGCGCGTCCGGTCCGCGCCCGCGCCCCCCGGACATGCCCTGGCCGGAGGCGCCGCCGAACTGCAACACCAGTTGCAACTGCTTCGGGGTACCGAGCGGGTCGTCCTGCGGGCCGTAGGTCTGCCCCTCTGGGAAGTAGCCGATCTCGCCCTCGTGCAGGATGCCCTGCTCACCCAGGTTCATGTCGCCGACCAGAGGGAGGCGGATCTGTTCGAAGGTGTGGCGGTGCCGCGGCATGTGGAAGTCCGCCTCCTGGCGGCCCAGGATGTAGCGGTAGTTCTCCAGCGACTCGGGCTCACCGCCCATTAGGAGTTAGTTGAAGGACACCGTGCCCCTCGGGTGGTCCATGCGAAAAGCAGATTCGTCGAATGGTGCGACCTTCATCTGGGTTCCTCCGTCTTTGTCGGTGGCCGTGTACTGCCGTCCGGGAACGCAAGCGCCCCGCTGCGAGGAGTGCGTGGCGTCTGGCGGCGAAGGCCGGAGTCGGTGGCCGCACAGTCCGCCGCCACTTCCCGATGACACGTGATCAACTTTTTGAGACGCTAACCTACTTGGTAGGTTGGTGTCAAGGTAGGTTACTAGCTAGCCGTGACTTACGAGATGAACGGCAGGACCACTGGAGAGGAGTGCCGGGGATGGCCGCGGGATTAACGAAGCCGTCGCATTGGTGACGGGTGCGCCGAGCGGCATCGGTGAGGCGACGGCCGCACGGGGAGCTGCAGTCGCGCTCGCCGCGGCTCACGGCGCCGGCCGCACAGACCACGGCGGGGACTACCTACCAAGTAGATTTCGTCCACCCACGTTTTGGGTTCCCTCATGGGGCTCCGCGATGGAGCCCGGGAGTCACGGGGAACCCTAGGAGATGCGAACGATGCCGATGTCGCAACCATCCGCGAAGCTGTACCGCGGCCGGGTGGCTGACCAGATCGTGGAGGATCTGCGCAATCAGATTCTCAGCGGCGCACTGCCGGACGGCGCCAAGCTGCCGTCCGAGCGCGAACTGGCGGCCCACTACGACGTGAGCGGCCCGACCATTCGTGAGGCCGTACGGGTACTGACCGCTATGGGACTGCTGAGTGCCAGGAACGGCAGCCGAACCACCGTGACCGCGGATGGCAACGCCCTGCTCGCGATGTCCATCGCCTCGGTCGTCCAATTCGAGAAGATGAGCGCCACCGACGTCCTGGGCCTGCTGGGAGCTCTGAACGCCTACGCGGTCGAGCAGGCCGTGGAGCGAGCATCCGACGAGGACATCGCTGGACTGCGGAGCGCGGCCGAGCAGGCGGCGGAGATCGTCGACGTGGAGTCGGCCGCAGAGGCGCTCAAGCACTACTTCGTGACCCTCTCCGCGATCTCACACAACCCGCTGCTCGCCGCACTCTGCCGGTTCATCACCGAGATCCAGATCGGGCTCGCCGTCGAGCTCTCCGGTGGTAGCACCGAGGACTGGCGCCGGGTCGCGGGATCCCTGCACAAGGCACGGATGGACATCGTGGAGGCCATCGCGCAGCGGGATTCCGCCCGGGCCGTCCAGCTCCTCCGCGACTACCACCGCAAGGTCATCGAACGGACCCAGTCCTCGCCCCGTGCCAAGGAAATCAGGGAGACCGATCCTGGGCTCACCACCTTCCTGTTCTCCTGGCTGAGGGCGAACGTGGGCCTGGGCAACGCGCTCGGCAGGAGACGCTGAGGCTGTTACGCGCACCGAGAGCGGCGGCTGACGGGACGATGAGGGACTGCTCAGCGCCCGATCGGTAGCCCTGCGTAGTTTTCGGCGAGCTCCTTCGTGGCGGCTTCAGACGCGATGACGCGCTGGAGTTGGGCAAGCTGCAATTGGGCATCGAAGTCGTCCCCGTGCCGGTGCAGCATCGTTGTCATCCACCAGGAGAAATGCGTACACCGCCAGACTCGCCGCAGCGCCGTCTCGGAATAGCCGTGCGCGAGAGCCTCCGATCCGTCCCTCAGCCATGCTCCGAGTGCGCGGGCCAGCAGGGCCACGTCCGCGACCGCGAGGTTGAGTCCTTTGGCTCCGGTCGGTGGAACGATGTGCGCGGCGTCGCCCGCGAGAAACAGGCGCCCGTGGCGCATGGGTGTCGTGACGAAGCTGCGCATCGGCAACACGCTCTTCTCGATGATGGAACCCGTCTGCAGTGACCAGGCGTCTTGACCGTGGCCAAGCCGGATGGCGAGCTCCTCCCAGATCCGCTCATCGCTCCAACCGTTGATGTCCTCGTCCGGGCGGACCTGGAGGTAGTAGCGGCTGAGCTGGGGCGAACGCATGCTGTGCAGGGCAAAGCCATTCGGGTGCCAGGCGTAGATCAGCTCGTCGGTGGAGGGCGGCACCGCGGCGAGCGCACCCAGCCATGCGAACGGATAGGTGCGCTCCCAGGTCCGCCGGCCGGCGGTCGGCATCATCCGCCGGCTCGGACCATGAAAGCCGTCACAGCCCGCGATCACCGCGGCGTCGACACGCTGGGGTCGCCCGGCGGCGTCGCTGAAGGTGATGTACGGGCGGTCGCCGCTGATGTCATGCAGCGCCACGTCGTCGACCTGGTAGAAAGCGGGCCGCCCGGCGCGCTCGCGGGCCTTCATCAGATCCGCCGTCATCTCCGTCTGCCCGTAGACCCAGACCGGATGTCCGGCATGCTCTACGAAGTCGAGGTGGTACCGCTCGCCGGGCCACTGGAGGTAGATTCCCCGATGCTCGAGGGCTTCCTCGCTCAGCCGATCTCCAAGGCCCACTTCCTTGAGCAGTTCGACCGTGCCGGACTCCAGGATCCCCGCGCGGATCCGACTCTTGACATACTCCGCACTTCGGCATTCGACGAGTACCGATGTGACTCCCTCAAGGTCGAGGAGGTGAGACAGCAGCAGGCCGGCCGGCCCTGCGCCAACGATCGCTACCTGTGTACGCACGAATGGCCCGTTTCCGTCATGGCATTTCCGGTCATGGCTCGCCTACTCCTCCGTGGCAGCGCCTTCGAGACGCTTGTTTCTGCGGCGCGCGGGAATGGTGCTCGCCGCATCCGAGTCCCGGACCGACCAGGCCGCGCGGATGCCCAACAAGTTGATCGCGGCGCCTACGAGAAAGGCGGCTCGGCAGGCGGTGAGATCCGTTCCCGTCCCGTCGGCGGCCCGTGCGCCTTCGCTCACCAACACGATGGTGGTCGTCGCCACCGCGACACCGATGGCACCGCCGAGGCGCCGTCCGGCATTGAACAGGGTCGCCGCGCGTCCGGTATCGGACAGCGAAATCGTGGCGAACGCCGCGGCCTGGGTCGCGACGAACACCTGGCCGACCGCGAAGCCCGTCAAATACATGATCAGCCACGCATGCCAGATACTCGAGTGGGCGCCGAGCGACGACAGCAGCGCAATGAACAGGCTCGACCCTGCGATGCCCACCGTGAGGTGCAGACGAGGCCCAAGACGCCGGTAGAGCACCCGGCTGCCGAGCTGCGAGCCGGTCATGACGCCGAAGGCCTCGGGCCAGATGCTCAGGCCGGCGGCAAGCGGGCTGAAACCGCGCCCATCCTGGAAGTACAGCGACATCGTGTAGAGCGAACCGAGGAATGCCACCGACTCGAGAGTCATGACGCCGCTGCACGAACGGAATAGGGCATCTTTGAACAAGCGCACGTTGATGATCGGAGCGAGGCTCCGTAGCTCGACGACCACCATCAAGCCCAGCAGCACCGCACCGGACACAATGCTGACCAGAACGGGGACTGCGGTCCAGCCGAGGTCAGGACCCACGGAGACCCCGTACATGACAAGTCCCAATCCGGCCGCCGCGAGCAGGAACCCGGCGATATCGAAGCGTCCCGGTTGCTCTTGGACGTCGTTCCGGAGGAACAACAGGCCGAAGATCAGCATGCATATACCGAACGGGACATTGACGTAGAAGACCCAGCGCCACGACAGGTTGGTGACCAAGAGGCCACCGACCACCGGTCCGAGCGTCGGCGCGACCCCCGTCGCGATGGTAAGGACGGAAAGCGCTCGGACTCGCTCCTCGGGACGGAAGATCCGAAGCAGCATCGCCATGCCCACCGGAGCGAGGAGGCCCCCTCCGACTCCCTGGAGGACTCTGAAGGCGATCAGCTGGCCGAGACTCGACGCGATACCGCACAGAGCGGATGCCACCGTGAACACCGTGACGGCCGTCAGCAGGACCCGTTTGCCGCCGAACCGGTCTCCGAGCCATCCTGATGCCGGAATGAAGACGGCCAGGCTCACGAGATACGAGATCGAGATCGTCGCGACGGATGTGGACGGGGTCGAGAACGCACGACCTATGGCCGGGAGTGTGACATTGACGATGGTCGTATCCATCGTGCTGAGAAAGATCGCCGCGACGTACACGACGCTGACCGCGGTCTTCTGGCTGACGGCCGTCCGCGCGCGACGGTTCACACCCGGCTCCTTACCGGCTTTCATCTCCGTGGGCGCCGAGGGGCTGATCCCACAGCATCACGACGCACGGGTTCCAGGTGGGTGACCCAGCGGGAGAGTTCGTCGAGCATGGCCACGCCGGCGTCCTCGAGAATGCGATTCGGCGCGAACTTCTTGTCCTCGGTCACCATCCGGGCGATCAGCGGGATGTTAACAGCTGTCGCTGCCGGGATCATGCCGAGAGCCGTCACCACCTGAATGAGCCCCTGTACCGATCGGGTTCCGGCAGCGATGCCTCCGTAACTGACGAATCCAACCGGCTTGTGTCGCCATTCATTGTGGAGATAGTCCAACGCGTTCTTCGTCGCCGCGTTATAGCCGTGGTTGTACTCGGGCACGACGAACACATAGGCGTCGCCCGCGTTGATGGTCCTGCTCCACTCCTTGGTGTGCTCGTGGACGTACCGCCCATGACGGGGATTCTCCGGCTCGTTCAGCAGCGGAAGATTCACGACGGCGAGGTCGACGAGCTCGACTGTGAACTTGTCGTGCTTGGCGGCCAGATCGTAGAACCAATCCGCCACGGTCGCACCGTTCCGGCCCGGCCTGGTGCTTCCGATAATCAGCTTAAGATTCGGTTTCAGCATATGAGCCCCTCAGTTCAATGGGTCTGGGCGCGTGACGGCCCGGTTGACGTTCGCTCAGAACGGATACGGCGTGATAGCGCCCTGCATCGTGAGCCACTGTGTGTCGGTGAACGCCTCCAGGTTGGCTCTGGCACCTCCGAAGCGAGACCCGGTGCCGGATGCGCCGACCCCGCCGAACGGTGCCACCGCCTCATCACCGACCGTCTGGTCGTTCACATGGACGATGCCGCTCGGGATCCGCTCTGCCAGCGCCAGGGCTCTCATCACGTCACGACCGAGGATGCCGAGAGACAGCCCGTACTCGGTATTGCGGGCAAGGGCCACGGCCTCGTCGAGTTCACCGAAGCTCATGACCGGTGCCACCGGGCCGAAGACCTCCTGCGCGTACGCGGGCGTGGCCGGCGTCACATCGGCGAGTACCGTCGGGCGGTAGAACAGGTTGTCGTAAGTCCCGCCGGCTGCGAGCCGCGCGCCCGCATCGACACTCGCCGTCACCAGGGAGTGGATCTTGTCCCGCTGGCGCTCGTCAATGATCGGGCCGAGCGCGACCTGCTCCGTTGCGGGATCGCCGACCGGTAGGTGACCGGCCTTCTCCGCGAGGCGCGCGATGTACTCCTCGGCGAGGCTCTCATGCACAAGGTGCCGCCCGGTGGTCATGCAGATCTGACCCTGGTGGAGGAACGATCCCCACGCGCCCGCCGAGACGGCGAGATCCAGGTCCGCGTCGTCGAGCACGATGAGCGCCGAGTTGCCGCCGAGTTCCAGGTGCGCGCGCTTGAGATGGCGGGCCGCGATCTCGCCGACCTTGCGTCCGGCCGCGGTCGATCCGGTGAAGCTGATCACCGGCACGTGCGGATCGGCGACCAGGGCTTCGCCCGCGTCCGCGCCGCCGGGTATGACATGCAGCACCCCCTCGGGGAGCCCTGCCTCTTCGAAGATTCGCGCGATCGCCAGGCCGCCCGAGACAGCGGTCCGCGGGTCGGGCTTGAGGACGACCGCGTTTCCGAGGGCGAGGGCGGGCGCCACCGAACGGATGGCCAGGATGAGCGGGAAATTGAAGGGCGAGACGACTCCGACGACGCCGACCGGCAGGCGACGAACCAGACTCAACCGCGGCTGCGCGGTGGGTATGACCTCACCCAGGGATTCGGAGGCAAGCGACGCCGCCTCATAACATTCCTGCGCCGCCGTCTCCGTCTCAACGCCGGCCTTCGGCGGTATGGACCCCGCCTCGCGCACCAGCCAGTCGCCGACCTCGGAAGCGTGCTGTTCCCACAGCTGTCCGGCTCGACGCAGCACGGCGGCGCGCGCCGAAAAAGGTGTCGCGGCCCAGGCACTCTGGGCGTCGGCGGCGCGGCGCGCGGCGCGAGCGATGTCAGCGGGGTTTCCGATGCCTATCCGGCCGATCTCGTCGCCTGTCGCCGGCGCCACGACGGCGGCATCGCCACCGTCGGGCTTGGCCCACCCGTCGCTGAAGACCATGCCATGCCAGGTGGTCGTGTCGAGAAGTTTCACTGCCTCTCCTTACAGCTGGACCGGCGTTGCGGCTTCGCGCAATACCGGCAACTCGATGTGGGAATTCATGCTTCGGCCGCCACTGACACGTCAAGAAGCAGTGGCCCATTGCGTGCGGCGAGCGTAGGAACGACCTCGTCGAGGAGCCCTATCAACTCCGCGTACGTATTCACCCGTCTTGCGGGGCAGTTCAGCGACCGGGACATCGCCGCGATATCGATGTCGTCAAACGCCGGCCACGGCGCTTTGCCGCCGATCTTGTCGGCGAGATGGTCCATGATGGCGTAACGCCCGTTGGACAACACGATGAAGAGCACCCCGCACTCGTAGCGCGCCGCGCTCCACAGACCTTGGATCGAATACAGAGAGGAACCATCTCCCAGCAACGCCACGACCGGACGGCTCGGATCGCCGAGCCGAAGTCCCGCCGCAGCCGGCAGCGCGAAGCCGAGACCGCCCATGGCTGCGCTGACGAACCCGCGGGGCGCGCGCGCCGGAAGCAACCGGTGCAGGTCCCCCCGCGTCGAGGGGGTCTCCTCCACGACCACCGTGTCGCGCGGCAGCCGCTCAGCGAGTGCCGCGAAGACGTGCTCGGCCCGCATGGGTTCGTCCGTGGCAGGCGGTTCAATGGTGAGTGCGGAACGATGCGTGGGCGCGGCCGGCCGGTCCCTCAACCGCCGGGTGATCGCCGCGCACGCGGTTGCCGGGTCCGCGAGCACGGCGACGTCCGCGTGGCTGTGATGCAACTCGTCCGGGTCGTCGGAGATGACCACCACCGCGACGCCATGGGGGACGAGCGGACCCGGCTCGTAGACGTACTGGCGGAATGCGCATGTGCCCACGACGAGGGCGAAATCGTGTTCGTCGAACACGGAGCGCAGCTCGGATCGGCCGGCCGGGAGGTGTCCGGCGAACTGCGGATGGTCCTGCGGGAAGCCGGCCCGGGCACCGAACGCCTCCTGCCATACCGGCGCCCCAAGGCGTTCGGCCAGGCCGACCAGTGCGTCCCAGGCCGCCTGGTCGTCGGCGCCCGCCCCGACGACCAGCACCGGCGCGACGGCCTCCTCCAGCAGCCGTACGACATCGTCCACGCTCGCGCCCGCATCCGTGCCGGCTCGCCGCACGGTTACAGGCCCGGCGATTCGGAGCTCCTGATCGAGGTCGGCCAGCCAGTCGTCCATCGGGACAACGACGATTGCCGGGCCGCGGTGCTGCATCGCCTCGTGCCACGCGCGACGGATCGCACCCGGTACATCCTGCGGCAACACCGGCTGATGCACCCAGACCGGATAGGACCCCGCCAATCCCTCCAGCCGCCCGGCGAGAAAGGGCTCCTGGGCCAGATGTCGCCGGTCCTGCTGACCGACCACGACCACCAGCGGAGCCCTGTTGACCCGCGCCGTCGCCAGCGCGCCGACGGCGTTGCCCAGCCCGGCGGTCGTGTGCAGGTTGACAAAGGCCGGCCGCCCAGTGGCGATGGCATGTCCGGTGGCCATACCGACCACCGAACCTTCATGCAAGCCGAGAATGAATCCCAGATCGTCCGGTAGATCAGTCAGAAATTCAATCTCGGTTGAGCCGGGATTCGCGAAGATGCGATCCATGCCGCACTGACGCAGAACGGCGAACGTGGCATCACGGACCGTACTCATACTGTCACCCGCCCTTCGCGCATATCCATCAGATCAATGCCAGCCGACTGATGCATGTCACCTCGTATGCCGGTGGTCTATCTAGCCGGCATCCGCCACGAGACCGACTTTCTCGGTGCCGGACAGTGCGCAGGCTTCGTCGCCGCTGATACCGACCACACCGGCGATCTCGGACGCCTGGCTCAACTGAATTGAAGTCACGAATCTCTCCTCTGATTTCTCTCAGGAAACTGCCGCAGCTGCGGGCGTCACCCGGACGCGGCCGGCGGACGGCACTGCGCCGAGGCCCGGATCGACGCCTCCGCCCCGGCGCCTACTCCGACGCCGCCATCTCCAGCAGTTCCACCGGCGCGAGTCTGACGGGGAACAGCGTCAGCTCCTCGTTGGCCGTGAGGTGCAGGTCCTCGCCCGGACCGGCCTGACCGCTCGCACCCGCCAGGGGTAGCCGGCTGAAACGCTCAGGATCCGCGACGACAACGTGCGCGTAGCGCGGCCGTGGATATTGGGCCTCTCGTTCGAGTGGACACTGTGCCCCGCCGAGCCACTTATGGATCTCAGTCCCGTTGCCACGCCAGCGCGCGGCGCTCGAAGAAGCCAATGATCGCGCAGCCGACAACCACCATTGCGACGATGATCATCACCGCGGCGAACAGCCCGGCGGGATCGAACTGCTGCGTCGCCGTCATGGTGTAGAAACCGAGACCTTCCTGCGCCGAGACGTATTCGCCGGCGATCACCCCGATCATGGCCAGCGGCACACCGGCCTTCAGGGCGGCGAACAGCGGCACGGCGACCGATGGCGCGACCACCTTGCGAATCACGAACCATCGCGATGCGCCCATGACCTTCGCCACGTCGACGAGGGACTGTGGCACGCTCCGCATCCCCGCGAAGACGTTATAGAAGACAAGGAAAAAGACGATCATGCTGGCGATTGCGATCTTCGAGCCCATGCCCAGTCCGAACCAGAGCAGGAACATCGGCGCCAGCGACACCTTCGGAATTCCGTTGATGGCGTTGACTATCGGCTCCATCACTTCGCCGAGGAACTTCACCGCGCCGAACGCCCAGCCCACCACGGCACCCGTGACGGCGCCGATGGTCCATCCGGCGACCAGCTCCTTGCCGGTCACCATGATGTCGTGATGCCGCGCACCGTCACCGAGGATGACCACCAGCTTCTTCGCGACATCGATCGGATTACTGATGAGGTAGGCCTCGACGACCCGCCCGCTCAGGAACTGCCATAGGCCCAGGATCGCCAGAACGACAGCCACCCGCGTGACCACAATCAGCTGTGCACGGCGTCCGGCTCGCAGGGCCCCGCGCTTTGGTCGGCTTGGCCGCCCAGGCTTCTTGCGAGTGGTCGCCCTCCCGCGGCGATCGATCCCGACACGCGTTCCCACACTCATCTCGTCCTCGCTCTCAGGAAACCAACTCGGGTTCCAGCAAGTGCCACAGCTCGTGCCGCAACGCCTTGAAGTTCGGCACGTCAGTGATGTTGTAGACATCCCGAGGTCGGCCGAGCGGAATGTCGACGGTCGTCCGGATCCGTCCCGGGCGGCCGGTCATAACGGCGACCCGGTCGGACAGCGCGATCGCCTCAGTCAGGTCATGGGTGATGAAGATGACCGAAGTCTGCCGCTTCTCCCACAGATCCAGAATGGTCTTCTGCAGGGTCGCCTTCGTAATGGCGTCCAGCGCGCCGAATGGCTCATCCATGAACAGGACCTCGGGCTCGTAGACCATGGTGCGAGCGATGGAGCAGCGTTTTTGCATACCGCCGGACAGCTGGCGCGGATAGTGATCCTCGAAGCCGCTGAGGCCGACGATGTTGATCCATTCTTTCGCGCGCCGCACGCGCTCCTTCTTGGGCACTCGCCGGATCTGCAGCGGCATCAAGACGTTCTCGAGCGCCGTCGCCCAGGGAAAGAGGTTGGAATCCTGGGTGATGTATCCGACCTCCAGCTGATCTAGATTCCGGTCACCCTTGAGGCGGCACACCGTGCCGGTCGACGGCTGAAGCAACCCCGAGGCGACGTTCAGCAGCGTGCTCTTGCCGCATCCACTGGGGCCGACGACCGTGAAGAACTCCCTCTCGTGAACCGTCACGGAGACGTCCTGTAGAACATCCATCCGTCCGCCGTCCGGGGTCACGAAGCCATGCGAGAGATCATGGATGATCACCGCCGGCTGACCCACGTCCAGGTTCTGCTTCATCGTCTACCTGCCAATCCTCTCCGGGTCACAGGAATCAAGGAATATGTCCAGCGGGTCATTGCTGGTAGGTCGCCGTGTAGGCCTTGCTGAGGACCTGATCCGACGGTTGCTTGAAGATGCCATAACCCGCGAGGACCTTGACTCCGTTGCGATATTGGGATTCGCTCATCTTCCCGTCTCTGGCCCACTTGTAGTTGGTGAGCGCTTCCTGCAGAAACTGCGGCTGGAACGCGGTCATCTTGCCCTGCAGAAGCTTGGTGGCCTCGGCCGTATGGTCGATCAGATAGTTGTTGGCCTGGCCGATGGCGGTGCAGACTTTTTTACTGATGTCCGGATGCGCGGCGATGTACTTCGCCGAGCCGGCGATCCCCGACCACTGCGCCTGCTGCAGGTTGGTGAAGATCGGCGAGTTTCGCGTGTTGAACACGATCCGGCCCGGCGCTCTGGAAAGGACCTGGTCCGGTGCGGGCTGCGGCTGGAAGATGACGCCCACCTGGCCTTGCGAGAATGCGGCCGTCGCGGACGAGCTGGAGGTTTGCGAGATGACTTTGATCCAGTCCGGGGGAAGGCCGTTCTGCTTGAGCAGGCTGGCGAGCATGATGGCACCGGGGTTGACCGGGCCGCCGACCTCGGTGACCTTTTCGTCCTTCAGCCTCGTCAGCGTCTCCTTCAGAGGCATGGACGGTGTGATTCCCTTTGCGTTCAGTGTCTTCTGGCTGACCGCGAGGACATAATCCGGATCCATCTGCGTCACGCAGATCTGCTGCAGACCGGTGTTCCGCTGGGCTGCCTGCATCAGCTGTGAGATGCCGACCATGCCGTACTGGATCTGACCCGCGGCAAGCGACATGTAGGCGTTGGGGATAATCTTGATCTGGACGTTGAGTCCCTGCTTCTTGAAGTAATTCAGAGTATCGGCCAGAAAGACCGGGGCGGAGGTCGGCGCTGCGATTCCGATCGACATGGTGATTTTTTGTTGGCCGCCGGAGCCTTTGCCGTTTTGGGAAGCGCACGCACCTGCCGCCGCTAGGCAGACCGGCACGAGGAGCGCACTGGCGCATCTTCTGAACGTCGCTGCCCGCAACCTGGCGACCTTGACGCTACGGGTCGGCGAAGCGCCGTTGCTACGATACATTTGGAGCCCCTATCTACCAGCGTTCACACTTGCCATTTCTCGGAATCAGGAGCGTGTGGAAATATTCGTCCAGCGCAGATTAAATGGTTCGCGCCCGCTCAGACCGCCTGGTTCGGGTCCTCGAACTGGATCGCGTTGCCGAGTCCATCCGCGTAGTCGAAATTGCCGGACTCGATGACCGGGAACTGGACAGGGGGCAGACCCGTGAGGAACAGTTCCATCCCGTCCGCTGCGGAGACGTGCAGTTCCTCGTTCGCATCGACCTGCACTGCGCTCAGGCGGCTGATATGCATCCCGTCGACCTCACCCGCACCGGAGAGGACGACGAAAACACGCCGGGCATTCGGATCCGTGGAGGTCCAGTCGGCACCGGAGTCGAGTTTCACCATCTCGATCCAGACGCCACGCTCACTGAAGGAACCCATGGATCTGTGCTCGACGCCGGCCATCTTCGGGACCGGTAGCCAGTTGAAATTCGCCGGGTCAACGATGATGACGTTCTTGTAGCGCGGGCGCGGGAACTTGGCACGCCGCGGCTCGCCCTCTGCCACCCTCCGGGCTCGCTGCCGATTGCCGCCGACGGCGCCCCCGACTCCGAGACCCGAGGCTCCCCCGAACTGCAGCACGAGCTGCAGTCTCTCGCCCGGCTTCGCGTCGGCTAGCGGGTCGTCCTGGGGACCGTAGGTCTGCCCCTCCGGGAAGTAACCGATCTCGCCTTCACACAGGACTCCCTGCTGTCCCAGGTTCATGTCTCCCACCAGCGGGAGGCGAATCTGGTCGAAGGTATGGCGATGGCGCGGCATGTGGAAGTCCGCCTCCTGGCGGCCCAGGATGTACCGGTAGTTGTCCGGCGTCTTGGCCTCGTCCCCAGCGATCAGGTAGTTGAAGGCGACGGTGCCCAGCGGGTGATCCACCCGCCATGCCGTGTCATCGAATGGTGCGACCTTCATGTCGGGCCTCCGTTTCATGCACGCACTGCCCATTCAGGACACGGAGTGTCCATCGCTCGGCCGAGCCCCGACGGATGGCCCGAGACGAGCCCTCGCCGTTACCTCGTGCGCGGATGTTTCCACATAGTCGAACGTCGGCCGCTCAATCGCTCTATCATGGAAGATGAGCCGCTCTACCCAGGCACGCTAGGTTGCAGGCGTGTTAACAATCAAGAACCGAGGTTGTCATTTCGACTATGTCGAAAGATTCCGTTCAGAATGACTCAGTGAGCAAGTCCCTGCGCATGCTGCTCCTGCTGGCCTCCTACGAGTCGATGGGAGTCACGGAGCTGAGCCGGGAGCTCGACGTCGCGGTATCCACGGCCCACCGCTTGGCGAACATCATGCGCAGCCATGACTTCGTCGAGCAGGACATGAACTCACGTCGATACCGGTTGGGCCCGGCGGCACTCAAGCTCGGGCGGCAGACCCCCGGCGATCAGAACCTGGTGGCCATCGCCCATCCCCACCTGCTGCAGCTCCGAGCCGAGCTCGATGAGACTGTCAACCTCGTCGTCCTTGACGGACCGGAAGCCCTCTTCGTTGACGGGGTCCAGTCCCGCCAGCCCGTACGGGTCGCTACCCGCACGGGAGCTCGGCTCCCGGCCTACGCCACTGCCGGCGGGAAGGTACTCCTGGCACAGATGCCGTACGCGATCGTGCGATCCCAGTACCCGGAGGACCTGCGGCGGATAACCCGATACACGCTTCTCGACCTACAGGCTCTCGAACGCGAGCTGCAGCAGGTGCGGGAGCGCGGCTACGCGCTCAACATCGGCGAACATCTGACGGAGGTCTGCGCGATCGGCGTACCGGTCGATGGCCGCCGCGGAAGGCCGATCGCCGCGGTCACGGTCGCCGGCCCGAGTACCCGGTGGAACCGTAGGCGACTGAAGGTACTCGCACCGAGGCTCGCTGCCGCGGCAGCCGAGATCTCGCGGGGCCTTCGTGAGCATGGGCCGTAGTGGGCGCCGGCCGCACGGCGATGGCCACAACAGGTGGTCATGTCCGGAGCGAAGCCGACCGCGCACTCCGTACCGTCCTGGGCGACCCAGGACAGCTGCTCCGGCGCCGCGCTCGCCTCGGCGGACACGTGCACCGTCAACGGTGGTTCCGGTTCCCGGTCATAAGACATGCGTCGCCACATCCGAAACACGAACACGGACGCCTCGTCCGAAGCCGACCGCACAGCGCTCTCCTCACCGGCCACGACTCCTCATCGGCGGGCCGCCGCAGGTTCTGCTCCACGACCTGCCAGAACCGCAGCCGAGTCGCCGCCTTCCGCGCCCGACGACGCAGCAGGGAAATTCACCCACGCTATCGGCGGAGCGCTTCCGGAATGAGGTCACGGTGTGCGTCGAGTAGTTCGTCGCACAGTGCCTCCGCCTGGCGGGTGGTCAGCACACTCCCCGCATTCGGATCCAGCAGCGCTGCCTGGTAAACGTGCCGGCGATCGCCGTCCAGGACGGCCCGCACGGTCAATTCGACGACGTTGAGGAACGTGCGGTTCAGGGCGGCCAGTTGCGTGGGCAAGGCGCCGACGGGCTGCGGATGTGCGCCGGTGGCGTTGACGAGGGCGGGGACTTCGACACAGCATTCGTCGGGCAGGTTGGTGATCAGGCCGTTGTTGCGCACGTTGAGGTAGATCTCGCGTTCCCGGCCGGTCTGGTGTGCGTGGATGAATTCCGACGCCAGCTCGGACGTCGCGCCAAGGGCGAGCGGCTCCTCGGCGGCCAGTTCCCGGCGGGTCGACTCGTACTCATCGATGTTGCGCTCCGAGCGGCGGAGGTACTCACCGATCGGAACACGGAACTTCTCGATCTCGTCGTCGTGGCGCATGAACCACGGCACATATTCGGCGCTGTGTTCGCTGGACTCGGTGGGAAAATAGCCGAAACGGCGAAAGATCTCGACCCGGACACGGCGCTGGAGTTCCGGGTCGGCGTCGATGGCGGCCCGTAGTGCCGGGTACAGATCCCGCCCCTCGTGCTCGAAGCGGAGGACGAAGGCCTGGTGGTTGAAGCCGGCCGTACGGAAGTCGATCTCCGCCAGTGGCACGCCGACCAGCTCGGCGAGGAATCGGTGCGTGTCGCGTACCGAATGACACATACCGACGACCCGCTCGAACGGCGAACCCGCGTAGACGGCCCACGGCAACATCGCCATCGGGTTACTGTAGTTGAGCAGGTACGCGTCCGGCGCCACCTTCGCGAGATCCTCACCGATCTGGATCAGCACCGGGATCGTACGCAGGCCGCGGAAGATGCCGCCGATCCCGATCGTGTCCGAGATCGTCTGACGCACACCGTAGCGGGCGGGAATCTCGAAGTCGGCGAGCGTGGCGCGGTACCCACCGACCTGGATCTCGTTGATCACATAGTCGGCGCCCTCGATGGCCGTGAGCCGGTCGATGCTCGAGCTCACCCGAGCGCCGGCGCCGGTCTGCTCGTTGATGCGGCGTACCAACGCCTCCGCGTAGCCGAGCCGGTCGGCGTCGATGTCGTGCAGTGCCAACTCCAACCGGCCGTGCAGCTCGGCGAATCCACACAGGTCCGCGACGACACTACGAGTGAACTCGACGCTGCCAGCTCCGATGAACGCAACCTTCGTCATGCTCGGACTATGACACCCGTAGGGACAATCACACAACGATGAGCAGAAAACGCGCAATATTGGTGCGCGTAGTTGCGCGAAACCTCAGACGAGCGTCACGTCGCAGCCGTGCGCCCGGATCTGCTCGATCTGCGCCTCGGCCGCCCGGTCGTCGGTGATCAGGAGGTCGACGTCCGTCATGGCGCAGACCTGCGCGAGCGCCACCCGGCCGATCTTCGTCGCGTCGGCGAGCACGACCGTCTTGCGGGCACGCTGGAGCAAGGCCGCGTTCGTCCGGGCTCCCTCCGGGTCGTAGTTCGTGCAGCCCGCTGACGCGTCGACGCCGTCCACCCCGACGAATGCGACGTCGAGGTTGTACCCGGCGAGGAACGCCTCGGCGCTGTGCCCGACCGCTTCCTGGCTGCTGCTGCGCACCTCACCGCCCGCGGTGAACACTCGAAGCCGCGGATTGTCCAGCAGGTGCAGTGCGACGTTGAGGGCGTTGGTCACCACTGTGAGGCCCTCCCGTTCCAGCAGCAGATGCGCGAATTCGGTCACCGTGGTTCCGCCGGTCATGCCGATCACCCGGGCGTCGGTGAGATGGCGGCGGGCCTCGTACGCGATCCTGCGTTTCTCAGCCAGATCCTGGGTCGTCTTGTAGCTCAACGGCATGTCGTTGAACGCTGCGTGGGTCGTGGCACCACCGCGGGTTCGGCTGACCAGACGTTGCTGCTCGAGCACCTCGAGGTCACGCCGGATCGTTGCGTGCGACACACCGAACCGCTCGGCCAGCTCGGGAACCTCAAGGGACCCGTGCGCGACGATCGCGGACAAGATCTGATGGATGCGTTGGTTGCGTCGCATGGCCCGAGGCTAGCGCACAAACGATCACATTGCGCATTGAGTGCTCAAGTTGCGCGCAAACTGCACGCAGACGCCACAGGCGACGCTGTCCAGGCTGTTACCGGCAAATTTCGCGAACGGAGCGGTTGACGCCTGGCAGAACACCTGCGACAGTCTCTGCCACATCAAGCATAACGATCGGTAAACGTGCAGATAGGACGTTCGGATCCTGCGCGTAGTGCTCGCGGCTGGTGATCGGATTGTCCATCCGCCCATCATCTGCTGGGTCTCGGCCCGCTCGTCCCGCATCGGGCGGCGGTTCAGTACGGCTCTACACGCCCGCAGCGGCGGGTCGTCTTCGGAGAGAGAGGCGTCGCCCATGCCTTCCATACGACAAGCCAGGGCCTCCGCGGTGGTCGGCACCCTGTCATGTCTGGTTCTGCTCGGTACCGCGTGCTCCGGCGGCGGCAATACGGCTTCATCGGCGACCAAAGGCGTCAAGATCAACGTCGCCCTGCACATACCGTCCCCGCCCAAGGCTTCGCTGGACGCGTTCACCAAGGCCACCGGCATCACGGTCAACTGGACGAACATCGACTGGGACAGCCTGCAGACGAAGATCGCGGCCGGCTCCACCGCCAAGACCTACTTCGCGGACGCCACCGACGTCGACTGGTCGCGGGTCGGCCAGCTCGGCAAGCTCAACTGGTTCTATCCGATGGAAACCTACGTCGACACGAAGTCACTTGGCGCCGACATGCCTCAGCTCGCGTCGTTCACCATCGGCGGCCATGTCGTCGGGATCCCGTTCGACGCGTCCTTTCTGGTGACCACCGTGAACAAGAAGATGTTCACAAAAGCCGGCGTGACCAAGATGCCGACCACGATCGACCAGTACACACAGGACCTCAAGCAGATCAAGGCGAAGGGCGGAGTCCAGTATCCACTGAACATTCCGTTCGCCGCCGCCGAAGGGCTGTCGACGTACTGGTATCAGACAACGGCGGCGTTCGGCGGCACGATCCTCGACGGACAGGGCAAACCCCAGTTCGCGACTCCTGACTCGCCCGGATACAAGGCCGCGCAATGGATGGTCGACGCGCTCAAGCAGGGTCTCGTCCCGCCGGGCAACATTAACGTCAGCGACAGTCAGGGCCAGCAGACGCTGATGGCACAGGGACAGGTCGCAAGCGTCTTCGGCGACTACTCCGGCAACGTCGGCAGCCTCTACGACGTGCCGTCCTCCTCAAAGGTGGTCGACCAGGTGGACTACCTCGCCACCCCCGGGGTGAGCGGACCGGGCCCGAACGTGAGCAACCCGGATGGCATCGGCATCCCGCGTACGGCGAAGTACCCGGCCGCGGCGGCGAAGTTCATCCAATGGTTCACCTCGGCGGCCAATCAGGCCGATTTCGCAGGCATCAACGGACCGGACAAGGCACTGAAAAGCTATAACTTCCCGTCCCGGCTGACCGCGGTCGACCAGCTCGCCGCAAAGGGAAAGCTCATCAAGGGCTCCGCACTCAGCGCGATGCTCAAGTCCAGCGCCCGGCCGGTGTTCCCGGCGGGAGCACCGTCGTGGTACCCGCAGTTCTCCAACGCCGTCTACACGAACCTGCATTCGGCCGCCACCGGCTCGCTGAGTGTCGACGCGGCGATCAAGGCGATCGCCGGCACCGCGAACCGCCTGGCGAGCGGCGGGTGACCGGGCACCGGCCGGCCACGGGGTACCGCCGATGACAGAGGGGCAACTCGACGCGCCGCCGGTGACGGCATCAGCCACCGGCAAGCCGGCCGGACCGGCGCGTCGACCTCGCCGCAGGTTCGATCCGCTGCCCTATCTCCTCGTATCGCCGCTGGCGCTGTTCATCGTCGCTCTGGCGTTGGTGCCGGCCGCCTTCACGGTCATCGAGTCCTTCTTCCGGGTCGACGCCCTGGACCCGCCGACGCGCTTCATCGGACTGGGCAATTTCCGACGGCTGTTCGGTGACCATGTAGTGCTGACCAGCGCCGAGAACACGCTGATCTATGTGCTGATCGGTGTCGGGCTGTCGACGGTGCTCGGCATCGCGATGGCGATCACCTTGCAGCACAAGTTCGCCGGCCGCTCGGCACTCATCGCGATCCTGATCCTGCCATGGGCACTGCCCGGGGTCGTCGAGGGAATCGTGTGGAGCGGCATCTGGAACGCGAACTCCGGGCTGCTCAACAGCGTGCTCACGTCGCTGCACATGATCGATCACTATCAGGTCTTTCTCGGCCGGCACCGCTGGCGGACGATCGCACTGATCGAGCTGGTGCAGGTCTGGCAGATCACGCCGTTGTCGGCGCTGCTGGTGCTGGCCTCGCTGCAGAACATTCCCGGTGACCTGTACGAAGCGGCGCGCCTGGACGGGTGCTCGTCATGGGCGACCTTCCGGCGGATCACATTGCCGCTCGCCCGACCCGGTATCGCGGTGGCCATGGTGCAGGCGGTGATCGCGACGTTGAACGTCTTCGACCAGCCGTACGTGCTCAACGGCGCGGCATCGACCGGCTCGTCGGTCATGGTGCAGACCTACTTCATCAGCTTCCAGAACCTGGACTTCGGCGAGGGATACGCCTTGTCGCTGCTGATCACCCTGGCCACCCTGGTCACGTCTTTCTGCGTCGTCAAACTCGTGTACCGGACGGTGGAATTCTGATGGCTGTTCGCACACGTCGCCGGATACGCGTGCGCTGGTTCGGCGTGGCGTTCATCCTCCTGTGGTCGCTGGTACCGATCTACTGGACGATCAACACCAGCCTGCAGACGGAAGCGCAGGCCGGCGGCAAGCCGTCGCACTATCTGCCACCGACACCGACGCTGAAGAACTACACCAGCCTGCTCGGCGGCTCCGGCGCGGTTCCTGACCAGATCCGCCGGTCGACGATCAACATCCTGGTCGAGTGTGGCGCCGCGACGATCGTCACCGTGCTGCTGTCCACGCTCGCGGCCTACGCGTTCGCGCGGATGACGTTCCGCGGCCGCAACGTGCTGTTCTACACCGTGCTTGGCACGATGGCCTTCCCGGCGTACACGACACTGATCCCGCTGTATCGGATCCTCGGCGACTTCGGCCTCGTCAACACCTACACCGGCATCGTGCTGGTGTACGTGTCCGGCTTCCTGCCCCTGGCGACATGGATCATGTACAACTACCTCACCAGCCTGCCGTCCGCCATCGAAGAGGCCGGCCAGGTCGACGGCGCGAACCGCATTCAGATCCTCTGGCATGTCCTGCTACCACTTGCCCTGCCGGGCATCGTGTCCACGGCGATCATCACGTTCCTCTTCTCGTGGACGCAGTTTCTCTTCCCGCTGGTCCTGTCGACCGACCTGTCGACCCAGCCGCTCACCGTGGTCGTCCAGGCGCTGCAGGGACAACATGTCGTTCCGTCCACACTGCTCAGTGCGGCCGGGGTGATCGCCATCGCGGTGCCGGCGGTCATCGGGCTGACGCTCAACCGGTACATCGTGAGTGGACTGCTGAGCGGGAGTGTGAAGTGAGTCCCGCACGCGCCGACCAGCAAGAGCTGACCGTGCGGGCCGGGGTGACCGGTGAGCCCGACACGGCCATCCAGGCGTTGACCCCCGACCCACTCGTCGGCGACGCCGGTAGCGCGAGGGCGATTCTCGACGACGCGGTACTCACGCATACCCCCTTCCTGGACAGGTTCAGGTGTTGACCACCGTTTTCACGACGGCACCGGATGGCCTGCGGGACGAGGCGATAGTCGCGTCTGCCGACGCACTCGCGGCCAACACCGGACCGCTGGCCCCCGAACCAATCGTGATCGGCGGCGCTGCCGGCTCGGGGCCCACTTCCCGCCGCTGCCATCGACAGCCATCACTCCCAGAGCCGACGTCCCAGAGAAGGGGAACTCCGCCGTGTCCGAATCCGCGCGAACTCTTGGCCAGGTCACGTCCGACGAAATCGCAAGTCAGCCTGATTGCTGGATCCGCGCCCAGGAACAGGCCCGTTCCGGGCTGAGCGGATTGCCTGAGCCGGGCGAGCGGGTTCTCGCACTGGGCTGCGGCACGTCCTACTACGTCGCGGCCGGGTATGCCTGGCTACGGGAACAGCGCGGACACGGGCAGACCGATGCCGTCATCGCATCGGAGCTACCTCGGGTGATCCGCGAGTACGACCGGGTGGTGGCGATCAGTCGATCGGGCACCACGACCGAGGTCCACCAGGCACTGCTGCGACTACGCGATAACGCGCGGACCACCGTGGTACTCGGCGCGCTCGACACGCCGATCGCCTCCCTGGCTACGGACATCATCGACCTTTCCTACGCCGACGAGCGCAGCATCGTGCAGACACGGTTCCCGACGACAGTGCTGACCCTGCTGCGCACCCAGCTCGGCGACGACGCGCATGCCCAGGCCGACCTGGTCAGCAGCGGAAAACAGGCGACGAATGCCGAGGTCTCGGAGGGCGCGCCTCGGCAACTGGTCATCCTCGCCTCAGGATGGGCCGCCTCGCTCGCCCAGGAAGCGGCATTGAAATGCCGCGAATCCGCAGGCATGTGGGCGGAGGCATACGCGACCGGCGAATACCGCCACGGACCGATCAGTGCTGCCCGGCCGGGCACCCTCGTCTGGGCGATGACGCCACTGTCGGACGTGGAAATCGCAGCGATCGAGGCGACCGGGGCGCGCATCCACCAAGGCGGTACGGAGCCACAGTCCGAACTCGTGCTCCTACAACGCCACGCGATTGCTTGGGCAGCCTCTGTGGGACGCGACGCCGACGTCCCGATGCACCTCACCCGGTCCGTCGTAGCGCTGTGACCCAGGATTTCGGCTGGTCTCCTTGTTAGACGTCGTGAAGGAGACCAGCCGTGCGCTCAGCGGCGGCCTACGGTGACTGTCGCGGCGCTGCCGCGGCCCGGTGTGATGCGCACCGAGAACAGGTGCGTGGAACTGTCGTAGCTGATCTTGTCCGCAGTGCCGTCGGCGGCGGTGACCGACACCGGATTCGGGGAGTAGCCGTGCAGGGTGACCGGGCCATCTCCGTCTGCGAACTTGACGGTGGCGTGCACCGTGCCGTTGTCGGAGAGCGAACTGATCCGTTGCTTGCCCAGCGACACGAACTTGCCGGCGTCACCGAGGAAGGCGATCCCCGACCTGCCCACCGGCACCGCCTGGAAGTACGACCCGTCGCGGGTCACCTTGGCGGTGTAGGTGGAGTTGGCGTCGACCAGCTTGCCGGTGCCGGCGAAGTAGTCGTACACGTACGCCTTGCCGGTCACGCCGAGGTCTGCGGGCCGGAAGCCGGCGTCCACGGACGTCGGGATGGTGACCGTGCCGGCGCTGACGCCGAGGTTGTCGATGTTCGGGCCGTTGCTGCCCGTCGTGGTGGCCCGGACGGTGTGCTTACCGGCGGACAGCGTGACCACGACCGGCTGCGCCGACCAGGCACCCCAGTCACCGGTCGTCGCGAACGGCTGCGTCGACGCCGTGCCGCCATCCACCGCGACCGCCAGCGGCCGGCTCGTGGTGCCGCCGCTGGCGTAGCGGAACAGCAGTGTGTAGGTGCCGTCGGACGGCACGTCGATGTTCCACTGCACGTAGTCGCCGGCGTCGTGCTGGTAGTCGGCGAACCCGTGACCGGTGTAGCCGGGATGATCGGTGCCCACCACCGGGCCGGACAGCGTGGCGTCCTCGGCCTCGTAGGTCTGGTCCGGTGTCGGCGTCGGGATGGTACGGGCATAGGAGAAGACGTAGCCGGCGGGCATCGAGCCGTGCCGGCTGCCGGTCGTGGCGACCATGGCGTTGCCGGACCCGCCGGCGTCGCGGACGTAGGTGGCGTCGTCGGGGACGATGGGAGTGTCCGGCTTGACGATCGTGCCGTCCGCCTCGGCCACCTTGTTCAGGTTGCTGACGCTCTCGGCACCGATCGGGTCGCCAACGCCGACCGGGCCCGCGGACAGATTCTGCAGCAGCAGGTTCTGGGTTTCCGTGCTCATCGCCACGTCTGCCCACGGCCAGTCGCCGAGCGCGCCGGCCAGCCGCGAGGTGTACAGGAAATGGTCCCATTTGGACCGCTCGAACCGGTCGTCCGAGACCCGGGTGTTGGTCACGCTGTCGTACAGCGTGCTCTGCAGGTAGTCCTGGGTCAGCGGCATGCAGTACTGGATGTCGAGGCCGTTGGCCGCCGCGGCCTTGGCCATGTTGCCGAGGAACGCGTCGCGGTCGGTGAGGTTGAAGGCGGGCTGCGCGTTCGAGCACAGCCAGTCCTGCTCGAAGGTGTCGACACCGGATGACTTGAGGTAGCGCATCCGGTCGTTCCAGAACGCCGGGTCGGTGACCACCGTCCCCGACATCTGGTACTCCTGGTGGTACGGGCTGGACGGGTCGATCCACCGGGCATGCGTGATCAACGGCACGCCCACGCTCTGCTGGAACGCCTTCAGCCCGTCCGGGAACAGCGTCGGATCCGCCTCGTAGCGGTACTCACCCTCCGGGTTGTCATTCCAGACGGCGTTCGGGCCCTTCGGGTAGAACCAGCTGTCCAGCTGCAGGTTGCCCATTGGCAGACCCTTGGCCTTCCAGTCGGCACGGATCGCCTGCAGTGTGCCCGCGTAGCCGAGGCTGTTGTCGTACTTGTAGTAGTACGTGGCGCCGTTGTCGGTCCAATAGCCGAGCTTGGCGAGCGTGTTCGTGGCATCCTGCGACGGCCGGTGCTTGCCGGACAGGTCGGTCAGCGTCTTGCCCCAGGTGCCGTACACGGAATTGACGCCATGCCCGAAGACGAGCACGGTGCGCTGCGTGAACCCGGCCGGCAACTGGCTGATACCCGACGAGATGCCGCTGGTCAGCGCGCCGCTGGCATCGTACTTCGTGACCGCGGTAGAGAAGTTCGACGCGGGCGAGAGCAGGTAGCCGCTGCCGGAGGCGTCGAACGCCAGGTAGGGGCTGAACCCCGCATCGCCCTTGGCGTCGAACTGGTGCCCCGCGAAGCAGCCGGTGAAGGTCTCGGTATGCGGGAGTGCGGGCTTGCTCGACAGCGCCGGGAACGGGTTGGCGTTGGCCGCGGCCTGCCGGTACGTGGTGCTGAACAACACCACCGGGCTGCCGTCGTAGGTCCGGATACCGCTGCCGCGCCCCACCCCACCGGCCGAATAGTCGAAGTCGACCTCGTGGTATGCGCCGACGCCGTCCCGGCCTTTGATGTGCCTGACCTTGCTCACCGGGGCGCCGACCGAGCCGGCGAAATGATAACGCGGACCGCTGGTGTCGACGGTGTAGCCACCATCGGCCCGCACCGTCACCATGGTGCCCGATGCCGCAGGCGTGGCGGCACCGGCGGGTCCCCCGGTGAGCGCCAGGCTCAGCGGAAGGATGACCGCGAGCACGCAGGCGACCGCGGTACGTCGACGGGATCTTCGAGGCGGCGAATTCATGAGGGCTCTCCTCACTCGGGGTCGACCAGGGTTACCGAGGCTTGGGGTCCGAGAGATCTCCTCGTCAGGGTCGGCTGCGCGACGGAAGCCCGCCGCTCTGACATACCGCCTATATGCGTCCAGCTCAGCATTGATAGCTGCAGAGTTCGCATATCGGTAGCGTCGGGGACGCTAATGAGTTATTTCTGCCTTGTCAATGGACTTAGGAGTGGCCGAGATAGGCCAATTATGATGACAAGTAGGCTAAATTAGGTGTCTGCACGCGAGAGGACGTCCGTGAACTCAGCGAGGCCGACGCAGTCGCCCAAACCCGGGTCGCACCGTGCGTACAACCTGGGTCGCGTGGTCGCGGCGGTGCGTCGGCGCGGTTCGGTCACGCGTGCGGACCTCGAGCGGATGACCGAGTTGTCCCGCGCGACAGTGGCCGCACTGGTCGCGCAGCTGATCGACGATGGCACCCTGCGAGAGCTGCCCGCCGACGAAGGCGCACGTACGGGAACGGGGCCGGGCCGGCCGCCGGCTCGCCTGGCATTGACCGAGTCGGCGGGCATCGTCGTCGGCCTGGCCTTCAGCCACGACGACCTGCGTACCGCCGCGGCCACACTGTCCGGAGACGTCCTCGCCGAGCAGTCCGTACAGCTGGCCGTGGACAACTCCGCAGGCGTCGCACTCGACGCGGCCGCAGCCGAATTCAACAGCATTCTGCGCAAAATCAGCCACGGGGAACGCGACGTTCACAGCGTGGTCCTCGGCCTCCCCGCTCCCCTCGACAGGCATACCGGGCGCGTGGTCATCAATAACATCCTGCCCGGATGGGTCGATCTGGATCCCGCGGCCGAACTCGAGGCACGTATCCATCGCCCGGTGACCCAGGAGAACGCCGTCAACCTCGGCGCACTCGGCGAGATGACCTACGGCGGCGGCACGGGCATGCGCGACCTGGTCTTCGTCAAGGTCTCGACCGGCGTCGGCGCCGGCCTGATCTTCGACGGCCGCCTCTACCGCGGCGCCAGCGGCTACGCGGGCGAACTGGGCCACATACAGGTCCAGTCCAACGGACTCCTGTGCAGGTGCGGCAGCCGCGGATGTCTGGAGACGCTGGTCTCGGCACCACACCTCATCGCCGCTCTGCAGCCGATGCACGCCGACCTGCTCACCATCGCCGACGTGATCCGCCTTGTCGAAGCGGGGGATTCGGGCGCCGGCCGAGTCGTGAGCGACGCCGGACGGACCGTCGGCCGGTCGCTGGCCGACATGTGCAACGTGCTCAACCCCGAGGCCGTCATCGTCGGAGGCGAGCTGAGCGTCGCCAGCAGCGCGCTCACCGACGGCATCCGCGAAGCCATCGCGCGTTACGCCCAACCGAGCGTGGCACGAGCGGTGACCGTGTCCACCGGAAAGCTGGAGAGCAGGGCCGAGCTCCTGGGCGCGATCGCCCTCGCCATCCACTCTGACCGCCTCCGGCACCCATCCTGAGTCGAAGTTCGTCGCCATCGGCCTCCCCCGGGCGCGAACTCGATCCAGCACTGTGAGTGACGAAAACCTCATCCACGGCACCTGCAGGGAGGACGCCCCCCGGTGATTCATCCCACATGCGGGGCACTTGAGCATTACCTACTTGTCTGGTCGAATTTGTGCCGATCACGATAACGGGCCGGCCTGCGCCGGTCCTCGGGAGGCGGACACATGGGAACGGCTGATGACAGCTCATGGCCCGCGCCGACGCGGCGTGGAGTCCTGATCGGTGGAGCCGCGGCTCTGGGAGCCGCCGCGATCGGCGTGAACCCGGCATGGGCCGGTGGGCGCGCGGCGGCCGGCGACACCGCACTCGGGAACCGGCTCTACGACGTCGTGAAGGCCTACAGCCGGTGGCCGATCCACCGGACCGGCACCGGGCCGGAGACCGCCGCACTCGCCTGGTTCCAGTCCGAGCTGGGGAAGCGCGGAGCGAAGACCTCGCGGTGGGGGTACTCCTACCCGCACTATGAGTGGACCGCCCAGGTACGGGTGGGCGGCCGGACCACCGAGACGGTCCCGCTGTACTACGAAGGCGTCGGTAACGTCAGCAGCGACAGGCCGTTCGTACGGTCCGTCACGATCACCAACACCGGCGGCGACGCCGAGGTCCTCGCCGCGGTGAAGGAGGCGAAGGCCGAGAACGCCAGCCTCGCCATCCTGCCCGTCTTCAACGCGACCCAGGGCTACGCGACGTACGACGGCCTGGTGGCCGACAACCGCGACCCTGCCACCACGACGACCGGCGTGCCCACGCTGTTCATCCCCGGCCGGCTGGCCGACCAGGCCGAACAGGGGGTGCGGGCTCGCATCAACGCCCGCGTCCTGACCGGCCGATGCCATGACGTCACCGGCTGGTTCGGCAAGCCGGTCGACGACCCCATCATCGTGACGACCCCGCTGAGCGGCTGGTTCACGTGCGCCGCCGAGCGCGGCTCGGGCATCGCGGTGGCACTGGAGTTGGCGGCGGACCTGGCGCGCACCCACCCGGTGTTCTTCCTGGGCAACAGCGGGCACGAGCTGAACAACTTCGGCGTACGGGCCTACCTCGAGGACGCGTTCGACCTGCGGCCCAGCGCCGTCATCCACATCGGCGCCTCCATCGCGGCAGGGGCCACCGACGCGAGCGGGCGGTTCGGGCTCGCATCGTCACGTGTGGTGGCGAGCAACCCTGCCTTCTCCTCGGTGCCTGGCCTCACCGAGGCCGTGCGGGTCGGCAACTTCTCGCCGACACCGACGTTCCCCGGCGAGGGGGCGGTCTGGAGCCAGAAGCTCGGCAGCTCCGTGCCGTTGCTTTCCTTCGCCGGTCAGTTCCCCCAGTTCCACACGCCGGACGACCGGCCCGGCGTGACGACGACGCCCGCACTCCTCGACACGGCGTACCGTTCGGTCCACTCCGCCGTGCTCGCCCTCATCGCCGCATAACGCGTGCACCCGCAGGAAGACCCAACCAACGAAAAGCAGCCCCTACACGACTGACACCTCACAAGTAGCCGCCTTCCCGATTCCCTTTGGGCTCAATCAATCGGATCCCAGTCGCGGAAGGATGCGCCTCGCCCGTATTCGGCCTGCCGCAAATCAGCCGAGCTAAGCAGCCACCTACATTACGCGTAACTGTTCAGGTACACAGGAAGGGCGTTAGCCGAGGAAGCGGCCGACCGCGACGAAGGCGGCGAGCAGCAGCAGGAGCACGTTGGCTGGCAACGGTTGGCGTTCGTTGCGGACCAGGTGCACCCGGAGCGCGCCGATCTGCACGACGACCAGGCCGATCGCGGCGATCGGGGTGAGGATCGACGCGATCCCGGTCAGCCAGGGCAGGATCACGCCGAGCGCGCCGAGGATCTCCACCAGGCCGACCGCCTTCACCCCGGCGTCCGACGAGTCCTTCATCCAGTCGAAGTTGCCCGACGCGACCAACTGCTCGCGCCGCCGGACAACCTTGAGCCCGCCCGCGGCGAGGTAGACCAGTGCGAGCAGGCCCTGGACGATCCACAGTGCGATGTTCACCGTATTCCCCGATCCTTACCGTTTGTGCGTAGCCTCATGGTGTGTGCGCATGGGGGCGGCTGCAAAAGGCACATCGATGTATGTGTCCAGGAAAGGGGCCTCGATTATGGCGAAGGTCACACCGAAGATGGACAGCCCGCCGCGGATCCGCGACGGCGGCGCGGTCCGCGAGGTGCTGGACCGGATCGGCGACAAATGGAGCCTGCTGGTGATCGGCACCCTGCGCGCCGGGCCGCTGCGGTTCGGCGAGCTGGAGGAGGCCGTCGCCGGCATCTCACAGCGGATGCTCACGCTGACGCTCAAACACTTGGTCGAGGACGGTCTGGTCGCGCGCACCGCCTATGCCGAGGTGCCGCCGCGGGTCGAGTACGAGGTGACCGAGCTGGGCCGGACGCTGGTGCCGCTGGTGATGGCGCTCGCCGAGTGGGCGATGGCCAACCACGAGCAGATCAACGCCAACC
>JAOPYG010000244.1 GCA_025964685.1 Actinoallomurus sp.
ACGGCGTCGTCCGCGACCCCTCACTATTCGGCACCACCGTCGCATGACCATCCACCATCGCCGCGATCACCGAATTCGTCGTACCAAGATCAATCCCCGCTGCCTTCGGCATAACCCCACCCCTCCGGGATCTACTGCTGCTCCTTCCGACGCTCGTCGCATGAAGGGGTGGGCGCATCCTCAGATCTGGTAGCTCCGAATGACCAGACGGGACGTCAGCCCGTGAGTGCGGCGGCGAGCAGTGCGGCCGGTCCGTCGGACAGCCCGCCGTGCAGGACCTCGACGCGATGGGTCAGACGCGGCGCGGTGACCGGTACGGCGACGCCCGCCTCCGTACCCCGGGCCGCCGACTCCGGCAGCAGCGCGAGCCCGTGCCCGGCGGCGGCGAGCGCGATGAGCCCCCGCACGTCGGCGCCCTCGTAGCGCAGCGAAGGCCGGTACCCGTCGGACCCACACGCGGCGCGCAGTCGGTCGAGGGGCATGGCGGCGTCGGGCGCGTCGATCCAGCGGGCGTCGGCCAGATCGGCCAGGTGCAGCCTGTGCCGGCCGCCGAGCGGATGCCCGGCCGGAAGCAGTACGACGAGCGGCTCCTGCGTCACCGCGAGCGCGTCAGCGGGCCGACGTCGGGCAGGTGCAGCGGATCGGTGGGGGCCGCGATGCCGTCGACGAGCCCAAGGTCGAGCGTGCCGTCCGCGACCCTTGCCGCGATGACGGTACGCTCCAGGACGCGTACGGTCACGGCCGCGAGCGGCCACACGGCGCGTACGGCGGCGAGCCGGGCCGCGAGCCCGGGAGTGGCCGCCAGCGCCGAGGCACCGACGACCAGCCGGGCGGCGGACGCGGCGGCCAGGCGCGTGACGTCGGCACGTGCGGCGGCGAGACGCAGCAGGAGGGGTTCGGCATGCTCGAGAAGGCGGGCACCGGCGGCGGTTAGCGCCACCGGACGGCGGCGCAGCAGAGACGTCCGTAGATCGCCTTCGAGCGTGGCGATGTGCTGGGACACGGCCGACTGGGTGTAGCCGAGCTCACCGGCCGCGGCGGAGAACGATCCGAGCCGCGCCACGGCCACGAACGTCCGGAGCAGGTGCGGATCCACGCTCATAAGTATCGCTAATGGCGACGCCACGAATCATCGTTGGATCTGAATCCGCCCGTGGGCCGACGATGTCCGCATGGACACCTTCACTCCGCGCGTCGCCCTGGTCGGGGACCGTTCGCCGAACGTCCGCGCCCACGTACGGATCCCGGCCCTGCTGACCGCGCTCGCCGAACACGACGGGCTGATCCTGGACGCCTACTGGATCCCCACCGAGGAGGCGGAGGGCACTCTGGACGGCTTCGACGCCATCTGGCTGGTGCCGGGCAGCCCGTACCGCAGCGAAGAAGGGGCGATCGCGGCGGCCCGTGCGGCGCGTGAGCGGAACATCCCGTTCCTCGGCACGTGCGGCGGGTTCCAGCACGCGCTCCTGGAGTACGCGAGGAACGTCTGCGGGCTGACGTCGGCGGGCCACGCCGAGACCGCGTCCGACGCCCGCGACCCGCTGATCGTCCCGCTCGAGTGCTCCCTGGTCGGGCACGAGGGCGCCGTCCGGGTGAGCGCCGGCTCGCTCGCCGAGCGCGCCCTCGGCGTCGAACGGACCGTCGAGCGGTACCACTGCTCGTACGGGCTGAGCCGGGCGTTCCTCGACGTCATCCGTGAGCACGGCCTGCGCTTCAGCGGCGTGGACGAGGGCGGCGACGTACGGATCGGCGAGCTGCCCGGGCACCCGTTCTTCCTCGTCACCCTGTTCCAGCCCGAGCTCGCCGGAGACGGCGGCCGCGCCCACCCGATCATCAAGGCCTTCGCCGCCGCCGCGCACGCACGGCAGCCCGCCTGACCCCCTCCCGGAAAAGCGGATGCGCCCCGGGCCGCAATCGGTCACGGTGAACGGCATGGGCTGGAACGTCACAGGCGACCTTGAGAGCTACACCGCCGAGGCGGGTGGTTTCCTCCACGCGGACCCCGTCGCGAACACCGTCCCGCTGAGCGTCATCGAGACCCTTCGCTCCCAGGGCGCCGACGCCTTCGGTGAGGAGCCACTGTTCGGCTGGTGGCGGTCCGGCGCCGAGGTGGGCGCCGCCTTCCTGCTGACCGGCGCGTATCCGGTGCTGCTCAGCGAGATGCCCGAGCACGCCGCCGCGGATCTCGCCGACGCACTGGCGGACCGGCGTGCGGCCCCGCCGGGGGTGAGCGGGAGCGCGCCGGCCGCACAGGCCTTCGCGGCCGCCTGGGAGCGGCGCACCGGGATGGCCGCCGAGGTGAGGATGCGCCAGCGTCTCTTCCGGCTCGACCGGCTCCAGCCCCCCGATCCCCTGCCGGACGGGACCGTGCGCGTCGCCACCGCCGCCGACCGGCAGCTCGTACGCGACTGGTTCACGGCGTTCGAGGAGGAGGCCCAGGGAGGTGGGCGCGTGCGCGGGGCGTTGATCGATGACCGGCTCGGCCACGGCGGCATCCTGGTGTGGGAGGTCGACGGCGCGCCGGTCGCGATGGCCGGACGTACCCGGGTGGTCGCCGGCATGGCCCGGGTCGGCCCGGTCTACACGCCCCCCGAACACCGGCGCCTTGGGTACGGAGCCGCCGTCACGGCCATCGTGACCCGCTCGGCACTGGAGGCGGGCGCTGCGCACGTCGTGCTCTTCACCGACCTGGCCAACCCGACCAGCAACGGCATCTACCAGCGACTCGGCTACCGCCCCGTGGTCGATCGGCTGGTGCTCGGATTCGGGGCCTGAAACGCCGTACGGGCCGGGGGCGACTATCGTCGTGAGCTCTCCCTCCTGAAAGGCCTCGACCGATGATGTTGCGTCTCGCCGGACTCCTGCTGGCCGGCACCGGAGCGGCCCACTTCGCCGCCCCCCAGGTGTTCGACCCGATATCCAAGGCCGCGTTCCCCGAGGACACGCGCCAGTGGACCTACCGCAACGGCGCCACCGAGGTCGCCCTGGGCCTCGCGCTGACGACGAGGAAGACGCGCCTCCTGGGCCTGGCGGGCACCGCCGGCTACACGTACTGGCTGGCCAGCCGCGTCCGCGCCAACCGCGCAGAGTCCTGACGTCCGTCCGCCGGACGGACGGCTCCGCCGGGGCGGAGCCGTCGTGATCGTCCGTCAGCGGCCGAAGACCATCAGAAAGTCGCCGTGACAACAGCCGATCGGACGCTCGTCACGGCGAAAGTGAGTGCTCCTCCCGCCGGAAGGCGGCGTCGCGGTCGAGGGTGGCGATGACGGTATTGGCGGCGGCGACCACACCGAAGGCAATGGCCAGGGTGCGGTGCCCCATGACGTCGACGCAGATCATCGCCGTGAGGAGGACGAGTGCCTTGACGGCGATCACCTCGGCGAGCGGCCGTTCGATCCGCGCCTTGGGCGAGGAGAACAGGCCCCAAAGCACGGCGGCCGCCAGGGGCGCCCCGATCCCCAGCAGGAGCTGGACGAGGAGCCCGCTGCCGATCTCCGCGCCCCACCAGGCGAGCGCGGCCAGGGCGAGCAGCTCGATCAGGAACGCCAGCCCTTCGTTCGCCACGTGCAGCGGACCACGGACGATGAGGTCCCCACCGGCCAGGCGGCGCCAGCGCGGCAGCTCGGCGTAGATCGTCACGATCACGAGCAGCCAGACCAGGAGGGCCACCGGCACCGGCCACGCCGCCCAGGCCGAGACGACCGCGGCGAACAGCTGCACGACGTTCAGTCCGACGGTGACCGCGCCCGGGACCGGCACGAGGACCTTGACCTTGTCGCCGGGTGTGACGAACACCGTCGGCAGGCCGATGAGCAGCAGCAGCGCGACCCCGGCGAGCAGCGGCGAGTGAGCGGCCAGCGCCCACGGGGTGGCCACCCAGGCGACCATCTCGGAGGCGAACCTGAGGACGGGCGGCGCTTCCGTTGGCGCACTCGCCGCGAGGTGCTCACGTGTGGCAGACAGCGTTCTCTCCCGTCCTCGTGGTGGTGCCGAGCACGCCACAGTCTGCCGTGCCGGTGGTCACCCCGGCCACCTAGCATTCGACGACAATTCCCCATTGTCATTCCAACAGCGGATTACCGAGATATGAGAACACCATTCGCGAGGATGAGGCCCCGATGCAGGTCGGGAGCCGATTGATAAGCTCGGCTGCGGGAATTGGAAAGAGCGTTACGCCACGCTGACCACTCGCCAAAACTAGCAGAGAAATCCCGAAAAAGCGGGTAATGCGGGCAGATTAAACGACCGGTATGCGGTGGATGCCCGCTCGTCTCGAGCCCGGCTCCCGCCATGAAGGGATCAGGATGTCACCCACCATCGGCCGGCGGATGACACGCGCCGGACTCGCCGTGCTGGCCGCGCTCGCCCTGGCAGCTGTGCCTGCCGTCTCCATGGCGACGTCCTCGGCCACCGCGGACGGCGAGCCCTCCAGCAGGAACGCGGTCACCGCCGCGCCCGTCAAGCGTGCGTGCCCCGATCCCGTCCGGCCGGGGCAGGTGACCTGCCTCGCGCTCGTACGCACCGACGTCAGGCCGCAGCACGGCATCCAGCCCCAGGGCAGGCCCTCCGGGCTCGGCGCCACCGACCTGCGTGACGCCTACGGGCTCCCGACGGCGTCCGGTGGCGCGGGCCAGACCGTGGCGATCATCAACGTGTTCGACGATCCGAAGGCCGAGTCCGACCTCGCCGTCTACCGGGCGCAGTACGGCCTGCCGGCGTGCACCACCGCGAACGGCTGCTTCAAGAAGGTCAACGCCAAGGGCGGCACCACGCTGCCCCGCGCCGACACCGGCTGGGCCGAGGAGATGTCCCTCGACCTCGACATGGTGTCGGCGGCCTGCCCCCTCTGCCACATCCTGCTCGTCGAGGCGGACCAGCCCTCTATCGCCAACCTGGGCGTGGGGGTCGACACGGCGGTACGCCTGGGCGCGAAGTACATCTCGAACAGCTACGGCGGCCCGGAGGAGGCCACCGCCGGCGCCGCCGACTTCCGCCACTTCGACCATCCGGGCGTCGCGATCACGGCCGCCTCCGGCGACGGCGGCTACGGCGTGCTGTTCCCGGCCACCTCCCCGCGCGTCACCGCGGTCGGCGGCACGTCACTGCTCCGCGCCGCGAACGCCCGCGGCTGGAACGAGACCGCGTGGAGCGGCGCGGGCTCCGGCTGCTCGGCACACGCCGTCAAGCCGGCCTGGCAGAGAGACGCCGGCTGCCCGCGCCGTACCGTCGCCGACGTCTCGGCGGTCGCCGACCCGCGTACGGGCGTCGCCGTCTACGACACGTTCGGGTTCGGCGGCTGGCAGGTCGTCGGCGGCACCAGCGCGTCGGCGCCGATCATCGCCGGCGCGTACGCCCTGGCCGGCTCGCCGCCCTCCGGTTACCCGGCCGCCGTCCCGTACGCCCACCCGACCAAGCTGAACGACGTCGTGCAGGGCAGCACCGGCATGTGCAACCCGGCCTACCTCTGCACCGCGGGCCCCGGCTACGACGGCCCGACCGGACTCGGCACCCCCAACGGCGTGGCCGCGTTCGGCGCGACCACGCCGTCCGGTCAACGCGCCCGGCAGGCCGGCGCCGACCGGCCGGGCATCACCGGGCCCGGCCGGCGGGCCCGAGCGGCGGCCGTCTCAAGCCCCCGTCCGGCCGCCGTCACACCGTCCCCGCCGACCGGGATCAGGAACGGCGGCTTCGAGACCGGGAGCCTGTCCGGCTGGTCTCGCTCCGGCGTGATGACCGGCGTGACGAAGGACCACCCGCACAGCGGAAAGTACGCCGCGCTGGTCGGCGACCCCGACGACCCGCACCGGGGAGACTCCTCGATCAGGCAGAGCTTCACCGCCGCGCCGAGCCATCGCCGACTGTCCTTCTGGTACAACGTGAGCTGCCTGGACCGGGAGAAGCACGACTGGGCGACCGCGTCACTGCGGGACGACACGACCGGGTCCGCCCAGACCGTGCTGCCACGGACCTGCACCTACGAGAACACCTGGGAGCAGGTCACCGCCCCGGTCATCGGCGGCCACGCCTACACCCTCACGCTGGTGAGTCACGACGACGGCTATTTCGGCGACCCGGCAGCGACGAAATACGACGACGTGACGCTGTCCTGAACTACGGGTGCAGGGCCAGGCCCTTGAGCGTCTTGTCCACCGGGTTCTTCGGTCCGTAGACCGCGAGGCCCACCAGTGACAGCTCCTCGGCCGGCACGGCGCGGACGACGGCGCGGTTGTCCGCGTCGTGCCCGGTCTTGAACATGTCCTCGGTGAAGACGGCGGTTCGCAGACCGCGGCTCATCGCCGCGCCCCGCACCCGGCCGAGTGCCTCGGCGCCGGCGGCGTACACCAGCACGGGCTGCCGGAACATCGACAGGTACGCGTTGCCGGAGCCGTCCTCGTAGGGCTCGCCGATGACCTCGGATGTGCTGCCGGCGACCGCACTGGCCAGGAACGCGGTGACGTTGAGCTTCTGCCAGACGGCCAGGTCGTCACGGACGACGATGCCGATCTTGGTGTCGAATCGCATGCCGCCAGCGTGGCGCCGGCGGCGCCTCGCGTATTGAACGCTCGTGCGGCATCGGAGCGGTGACAATGGGAGGGTGCCCCTGGACTGGTCCCGCTACTGGCACTCCGGCGACAGGCCGCTGGAGGCCATGCACGCTCACTTCGAGCGGCATGTCTATCACCGGCACAGTCACGAGTCGTACTCCTTCGGCGTCACGGAGACCGGCGCCCAGTCGTTCCGCTGCCGGGGAGGGTCGTACACCAGCGCGACCGGCATGGTCATGGCCTTCAACCCGGACGACCCGCACGACGGCCACGCCACGGACGGTCTCGGCTTCACCTACCGCATGGTGCACATCGGACCGGACCTGGTGGGCGACGTGCTCGCCGACCGCGCCGGCCGTACGGAGGGCCTGCCGCTGTTCGCCGAGCCGGTGATCGACGATGCCCTGGTCGCGCGGCACCTGCACGCCCTGCACACCGCGCTGGTGGGCGGCGCCCCGGCCCTCCGCCGCGACGAGCTGCTCACCGCCACGGTCGCCGCTGTGTCGCGCCGCGCCGCCACGACGACGCCGCGGGCCGGCTCTCGGACCTCCGGCGAGGACACCACGCGGGTCGCCGGCCTCGCCCGCCGCCTGATCCACGACACCTGTCTGGAGGACGTCAACGCCGACGACCTGGCCGCCGCGACGGGGCGTACCCGCTATGCGGTCTACCGCGCGTTCCGGTCGGCGTACGGGATGGCGCCCAGCGACTACCAGCGTCAACTGCGACTGCGGGCGGCCCGGCGGCTGATCACGCGCGGACACCCGCTGAGCGATGTCGCCGCCCGCACGGGCTTCGCCGACCAGAGTCACCTCACGCGCTGGTTCGTCCGCTACTACGGAATCACGCCGGGCGGATACCGGCTCGCGCTGACGGACGACGCCTAGTGTCCTGAGGCGTTAATTCGTTGGCAGTATGCGGCGACGGATTCGAGGATTTCGTCGGCGGTCTTGGTCCAGGCGTAGGGCCGGGGGTTGGTGTTCCAGTACTCGGCCCAGGTGGTGATGTCGCGTTCGAGGTCTTTGACGGATCGGTGCACGCCTCGGCGGA
>JAOPYG010000252.1 GCA_025964685.1 Actinoallomurus sp.
CGATCACCACGATCTGCCCCAGGATCATGATCCAGCCCGCGAACCAGCCGAAGACGGCGTTGCCCAGCCGGCTGGACCACTGGTAGATCGCCCCGGAGATCGGGTACCGCGCCGCCAGCTCCGCGAAACAGAGCGCGACCGTGAACTGCCCGGCCAGCACCACGGGCCAGGTCCAGAAGAAGGCGGGCCCTCCGAAGGAGAATCCGAGTCCGAAGAACTGGAAGACCGTGGTCAGCACGGAGATGAAGGAGAAGCCCGCCGCGAAGGACGCGTAGCGTCCCAGGCTCCGGTGCAGCTGCTGCCGGTAACCGAACGCCTCGAGCGCGCTCTCGTCGCCCGGCGGGTGATCAGGGACGGTAGAGGGGTCCATGACTGACATGTGGGGCTCCCGGTCTGATTTCTGTCGGTTGACAGATAAATACGGACCGCCGGTTTCCCCTGTGTGTCGAGCCTGTGCCCGACCGGTAAAAAGGTCGGCAGTCGTCCCTGGTCGCGGCGGTGAAGCAGTCGAGATGGAACCGGTCATCCATCGTTCGCATCTGTAGGTATGAGATATCCCGCGGCTTCGATCGGTTGGGGGACAGCATGTATCTACTCGCGGCAGAGGGTGCTGACACCTGGGGGATCTCCGGTCCCGCCTTCCTCCGGATCTATGTGATCGCGGCGGCGGGGTTCCTGACCGGGACCCTGCTGATTCGTCGGTGGATCCGGGGCGGCCGCCGTAGCGAACGGGAGCTGCATCCCTATGAGGTGGCCTACCTCATCGGCGGGCCGCGCCGCGCGATCGCCACCGCGGTGGCCGGGCTGCGGGCGGATGACGCGATCGAGGCCTCCGAAGACGGACAGCTGTGTGTCACCGCCGCACCTCGGGTGATGCGCACACCACTCGACACCGCCATCCACAACACGGTGCAGGCGGGAAAGGTCACCAGCGCTCAGACGCTCAGGGTCGGCTATGAGGTACGGCAGGCCGTCGACCAGCTTCGGGACGTGCTCGTCCGCGACGGTCTGGCGGTCGGGCCGCGTCAGCGCGCCCGGTCCCGGCTCGCCGTGGTGTTCCTGGTGGTCCTGCTGGGCGTCGGTGTCGCGCGGCTGGTGGCCGGCGCGTGGAACGGCCACCCCGTCGGGTACCTGCTGCTGATGCTGATGGCGCTCGCCGTGGTCATCGTCGTGCTGCTGGTGAGGGTGCCGCGTGCGCTGCGCTCGGGGACCGCCGCCGTCGAGGCGGTGCGTTCTCGCCAGAGCCATCTCGATCCGTCGATGTCACCGGCATGGACCACGTACGGCGCGACCGGCGCGGCGTTCGGAGTGGCCCTGTTCGGCGTGGCCGCGTTGAACAGCATCGACCCGGAGTTCGCGGCGAGTTCCGACCTGCCGACGCAGTTCCTGCCGGTCGCGGGGGTGGGCGGTCTGACGGGATGGAGTGACTCCGGCATTGTGTCGACCTACGGTTCGTCCGGTGGCGGGAGCTGCGGAGGTGGCGGTGGCTGCGGAGGCGGTGGGGGTTGCGGTGGGTGACCTGGATCTGGGCGTGGGCATCGGCTGGCGACCGGACATCGCGGGTTTCGTCGCCGGGCTGCCGGGGCTGCGTTTCGCCGAAGTGGTCGCCGAGTCGGTCAATGCCGGGCACCCTCCCGAGGGTCTCCTGGCACTTCGCGACCGCGGGGTCACGGTCGTGCCCCACGGAGTACGGCTGTCGCTGGGCGGGGCGGAGCCGGTCGATCCGCAGCGGGTGGCCCACCTGGCCGGCTGCGCCGACCTGCTCGGCGCGCCACTGGTCAGTGAGCACGTCGCGTTCGTACGGGCCGGCGGTGTCGAGGCCGGGCATCTCCTGCCGGTGCCGCGGACCCGGGCCGCGCTGGCGGCGCTGACCGACAACATCGCTCGTACGTGCGCGGAGCTGCCGGTACCGCTCGCACTCGAACCCATCGCGGCGCTGTTCGACTGGCCCGACGCCGAGTACGACGAGGCCGACTTCCTGACCGAGCTGCTGGAACGTACCGACGCGATGCTGCTCCTGGACGTGGCCAACGTGTACGCCAACGCCCGCAATCGCGGCGAGGATCCCCTGGCGCTCCTGGACCGGCTGCCGCTGGAGCGGATCGCGTACGTCCACGTCGCCGGCGGTGCCGAACACGAGGGCCTGTACCACGACACGCATACCGACCCGGTGCCCGCAGAGGTGCTCGCCCTGGTGAAGGAGCTGTACGCCCGGCATCGTCCCCCCGGCCTCCTGCTGGAGCGGGACGGCCGTTATCCGCCGGCGGGCGAGCTGCGGGACGAGCTGGACGCGCTCGCCGCGGCCTCCGGCCTGCCCCGCGTGACATGACGCCGCGGGAGGATCTCGCCGCCGCCCAGGCGGCACTGGTGGCCGCCCTGGTGGCCGGCGGGCCGACGCCGGCCGGCTTCGACCCGATACGGGTTGCCGCCGCGGCCCGCGCGCTGATGGGCAAGAGGGCCGGGGAGGTCGCCCGAGCCTGGCCGTCCCTGGCGGCCGTTCACGGGGCTCGGTGGATGGCGGTCTTCGCGGAGTGGGCCCGCGACCGTCCCGCCCGGGGGGCGCGGCTGGACGGCTGGGACTTCGCCCGTGCCCACCGCGACTCCCTGCCGCCCGCCGCCGCGCTGGAGCTTCTGATGTGGGAGGCCGCGTGGCGTCAGAGCGGTGACGGCGCGCCGCGACGCCGCCACTTCTCCACGAGCACCGCGCCGGGTGGCGTGCTCGTCCGCATGTTCGGCCGCTCCCGGCTCATCCCCCTCCGGTCCAGACCCTGACTCCGTAGGTTTCAATGGCCGGCGAGCAGATCGGTCTCGGCGGCGTCGAGGAGCTGCTGGAGGTGCAGCCCGTGCCGCACGTCCGGCCCGTTCGGGGTGCGGTGTTCAACCGCGTCCGCGAACTCCGCGACCATCGTCTGGAACGCCTCCGGCCCCGTCACCTCGGCACAGTCGATCATGGCGGAACCACCGGGTCCGAAGATCTCGATCTCGGCGCGGGCCGGCTCGTCCGCCGATGCCCTCGCGCACAACGATGCCTCGCTGTACCGGCCGCCCTCATGTTCGAGCTGCAACCCAACCCATCCGGCGGGGTCACCGTGCGCCCGGATGGCCACCGTATGGCCGAGGGCGGTATCAAGCAGGTCCAGGACATCCACCCCCATGTCCATCAGCACCCCGCGCTCGGCCCGCCATCGCGGCACCGGCGCACCGGCGGCCAGCCCCGCGGAGATGAGGCGTCCCGTGCCGCCCAGCGGGTGCGTCCGCTTGATCTGCATCGAGAGGAACGCTCGTACGGGGACCGTGTAACGCCATGTCAACGCGACCTGAGAGACGGCATGAGCGGCGGCGACCGCGCCGGCCAGCTCCTCGGCGCCGGCGAGGTCACCGGCGATCGGCCTGCTCAGCAGCACCGCCTTACGCCGACCCGCCGCGATGACGGCCAGCGCGGACTGCGCGGCGGGCGGCACGGCGAACACGACGGCGTCGCAGTGCTCGAGCATTTCGACGAAGCGCCCGAAGGCGGGCACCGAGAACCGCTCCGCGAGATCACGCGTGGCGTCCGGTGAACGCGACCACAGGCCCGCGAATCCAAGGTTCGAACAGCACGCGAGCGCCGGCGCGTACTCGGCGGCCAAGCGGCCCGCCCCGGCGAGACCAACGGTTGCCCCCATCTGTCCACGGTAGAACTCCGCCGTAAACCCGGCTGCACCTGGGGTGGTGTCACCAGGTCCGCGCGTTCAGCCGGTCTGCTGTTCCCGTGTCAGCAGGGCGAGCGCTCAGACAGGAAATAGGTCAGGCCAGCGGTGGTCAGCTTCAGCGCCTTGGCACCGTTCAGCGAGGTCTTCTGTCCGACCTGGCCGTACTCCATTTCCTGCAGATTGCGCCCGAGCTCGTCCGGGGACATGTTGCCCAGGCCCAGCTCGACGGTGCCCCATGGCGCCTTCGTCCATTCGCCGTCGGCGGTTCGGGCGATGGCGGAGGACTCGCCGTGCGCCTTCCAGAAGTCCGGGCCCGTCTACAGATAGGTCGTGCTGCCGACGTCGATCCGGTTCACCTGGTCGCCACTGAACGTATAGGTGCCGCGTGCGGTGCCGGCCCTGGTGACGGTGAACGTCGCAGGGCCGCCACCGTACGTGCCACTGAGGGCCAGACCGGGCACCTTCCGGAGGTTCCGACCGGCCTTGTGTGCCGCCTTGCCGGTGACCGTCTTCGGATCGTCACGGGTCCCGGCGATCACGACGATGACCACAAGGACGACCGTGAGCAGACCGGTGACCAGGGCCAGGAGGACGACGCCACGCTTGTTCCGCGACCGCGGTTCTTCTCGTTCACGGTCCGGTGGCTCCCCATATTGCAGCGATGTCGCCGTGACGCTACACCGCGGTGATCGCCCACCGGACATCAATTCGGGACAACCGGTTCCCTCGCCCATCAAGCGGCGTCAGACGGCCTCCAGTTGCAGGATGGAGTAGCCCCCTCCTGCCGGGTCCGTGGCCGTACGGCGCCAGCCTGACGCTGCGAACAGCGCGTCGTACTCATCCACGTCGCGCTCCATGCCGCGTGTGACGTTGAGCATGTTCATGTCGACGCGGGTCGAGAAGTCGGGCTTGCCGATCTCGCCGATGACCATTTCCACGACCAGCGCGCGTCCGCCCGGGCCGGCGGCGGAACGGCAGTTGCGCAGGATCGTCACGCACCGCTCGTCGTCCCAGTCGTGCATGATCATTTTGAGGAGGTAGAGGTCCGCAGCGGGCACCTCCTCCAAGAAGTCACCGGCCACGGCGGTGAAGCGGTCGGACAAGCCGGCCTTCGCGGCCTCGCGCCGTGCTCCCTCGACGACGTGAGGCAGGTCCAGCACCTGGCCCCGGAGCTGCGGATTGGCCCGCATCAGTCCCAGCACGAAGTCACCGTGGGCGCCACCGACGTCTACCACCGTGGAGACACCGCCGGTGTCGACGATGGCCACGGCTCCCTGTGACACCAGACCGGAGAGGTCGCCCATCGCTGCGGCGAAGAGCGCTGCCTCCTCGGCGTTCTCCGGCAGCGCGAAGTACTCGAAAAGGTCCATGCCCAGGGCCGCTTTCGTCTGACTGCCACCCTGCCGTACCGCATCCGGAAAGTGTTCCCACGACTGCCAGTGCGCGTGTGCGGTCTGAATCAGCGCGAGAGCGCGCAGAGAGCCGGGGACATCCGAGCGGAGCAGCTGCCCGCGTCCCGTGAGCCCGAAACGGCGGTCTCCCTCGTAACCGAGCAGGCCGAGGGAGGCGGCCGCGCGCATCAGACGGTAGGTGGCACGGGGCTCGCTGGCCGCGCGCTTGGCGACGTCCTCGGCCGTCTCGGCGCCGGCGGCGAGGTGATCGGGGATGCGCAGCATGGCGATCGCGCGGGTGGTCTGGGAGACCCAGGCGCCGGTGATCATGTGGAGAACGGCGCCGGCGTCGGCCGCGGCCCGCATGGCGTCGTCCGGCGTCGTGTAGCTGGGGTCGTTACTTCCCTCGAGCATTAAGAAGGCTCCTGAGCCAATCGCTTGTCGATGGTTCTGCGGCGGATTCGACCGGCGAAAGGCCGGGTCGGTGCATCGCGCAATTGACTTTAGATGTGGGCATCTTCATGCGATTGGATGCCGGCGTCAGCGATCTGGAATCTCCGTGCCATGCGGTTGGAACCTGCGTGCCAAGATTGTATTTACGCGCCAAGGAGGGCGAGGCAATAGATCGAGTGAAGGGTCGTGCTAGCCTGAACGGCAATCGTCCACTCTCCCGTTTGGCTGAGATCGCCGTGCAGTTCGCCGACAACGAACGATCGGGTTCGCTCCGCGCGCTGGGCGCAGACGTACCTGCCCCCAACGCCCGTCAGTACCTCGTAGACGTCTCGGTTCCCTCGGCCGCACCCGATCCGATCGAGATGCTGCACCGCGGGTGGGATCAGCAGGTCGGCGGGGTGATGCCCATCCCGCCCGTCACGTCTCCGCCAGGGGTAGACGCCGACTACCGGGTCAGAATCCTCCACTCCAAAGTCGACGATGCCGTAGTCGAGGACTTGTACAGCGAGGCCATCGTCGGCGGCACGGGTGGCCGGTTCAACCACATGAATGATCGAGTGGTCGTCCACCTCGTACAAAAGGGTGAATGGCGCTTCTCCGGGCTTCGCGACCCAGATTTCGTCTCCGTCGGATCCGACCAGTTGTGCATCCGGTACAACAATCCCCCGTGGCAATTCGAGATCGACCCGGCGACGAGAGCACAGGTACTGGTCCTGCCGACGACGGAGCTGCGCCCGCTCGTCGGTGATCGGGCGATCGTCAGCTCGCAGACCGACCCCGAGGCGCAACTGCTCATGGCGTACCTCAACCTATTGCGTGCGACGCTGAAGGATCTCACCGATGCCGGGGTACGCGCGGCGCGCAACGCCATGATGGAGCTTCTCAAGGGAGTGCTGGCCCACCGCGTCGTCGTCGACGAGCCTCAGCTCTTCCCGGCGCTGCTGCAGGCAGCGAAGGAGGTCGCGGAGGCGCACCTGCTCGACGCGGACCTTGCCCCCCGCGATCTGGCCCAGGCCTTGAACGTCTCCGTACGCACGCTGCATCGTGCGTTCGCCGGTGCCGACGAATCAGTCATGGCATACGTACGTGCTCGGAGACTGGAACAGGCCCGGCTCGAACTCGCCGCGTCGCCGAACCGGCCGGCCGTCTCGGAGCTCGCCGCGCGCTGGCACTTCTCCGACAGCAGCCACTTCACGCGTGCGTTCAAGCAGCGGTACGGCGAGACACCGACGGCGTACTCCCGGCGGGCGGGGCCTGACCAGGGGCACGCACCGGACCACACGTGATCCTCCATCATCCATTGCAAACGAGTGCATAGTCCCCGACCATGCATGATGTGCCAATCGATGATCCACGTCCCGAGCCCTTGTTCTCCGCGGCGGAGATGCGCCGGCGCCGGGACGACGTCCGCGCCGAACTGAACCGCCGCGACCTGTCCCATGCCCTCGTCTACGGCGCGAACCGCTCCGGCGCCGCGGTGTCCTGGCTGACCGGGTGGCCGGTCACCCGGGAAGCGCTGCTGGTCGTCGGTCCTGAGGAGGCCGACGACGTGCTCCTGGTCTCGTTCTACAACCATGTGCCGCAGGCTCGCCGGCTGTCGCGCGTGCCGGTCGAGTGGACCGGCCGGAACGCGATCACGACCGCGCTCGACCGGCTCGACTCCGGCGGGCGTCCCGCTCGCGCCGGTGTGGTCGGCCCCCTGCCGTTCTGGCACTACCGGGCACTGGCCGACCGCGTCGCCGAAGTGGTCGACCTCAACCCTGCCTACACCGCGATGCGCATGGTGAAGTCCGCGGAGGAGGTGGCCGCCCTGCGAAGAGCCGCGGCGCTCACCGACGCCGCGGTCGGGGCGCTCGAGCGGGCCCTGCGCGAGGGGGCGACCGAACACGAGCTCGTGGCCGAGCTGGAGCGCTCCTACGTCGCGGTGGGCGGTATGCACCACATCCACTACCTCGGCGTCACGGGAATGGACGATCCCTCCCACTGCGTGCCCGCCCAGTGGCCGACCAGCCGGCGGATCCGCCGCCGTGACGTCCTCACCTGCGAGATCAGCGTGGCCGTCGCGCCGGAGTACGCGGGGCAGCTGCTGCGGACCTTCACCGTCGGCGCCGCCCCCACCCCGCTGTACGCGCACCTGCACGCGGTCGCCGAGGAGGCGTTCGAGGCGATCCGCGCACGCCTGGTCCCCGGCACACACGCCAGGGAGCTCGCGGCCGCCGGAGCCGTCATCGAGACGACCGGGTACACGGCGGTCGACGACCTCGTGCACGGATTCGGCGGCGGCTACCTTCCTCCGGTCATCGACGGCCCGGCCCGGCCGCCCGGCGCCGTCCCCGACCTCGTCCTGGCCGCCGGCATGACCGTGGTCGTCCAGCCGAACGTCGTCACCCGCGACCTGAACGCCGGGGTCCAGACCGGCGAGCTGCTGCTCGTCACGGACAACGGCGCCGAGCGCCTGCACGACTACCCGTACGGCCTCCACCAGGTCGGCTGACCGCGACCGCAGCTGGGGGAGGCGCGCCTGGCGGATCAGCGAAGCGGTGCCCCGCAGGCGTGGAGGTGCCGGAGCGCCTGGGCGTACGACTCGGCCAGGCTCTCCTCGGTGTACGGCAGGCCGGCGAGTTCGCAGTACTCCCGGATCAGCGGCTGCGAACGCCTCAGGTGCGGGCGCGGCATGCTCGGGAACAGGTGGTGCTCGATCTGGTAGTTGAGCCCGCCCAGGAACCAGTCGGTCACCCTGCCACCACGCACGTTCCGCGAGGTGAGGACCTGCTTGCGGAGGTGGTCCCAGTGCTCGTCCGGGCCCGGTGCGGGCATTCCCTTGTGGTTGGGGGCGAACGCGGCGCCCAGATGGACGCCGAGCAGCGCCTGGTGCACGAAGAAGAAGAGAACAGCGAGGGCCGGTGACATCACCGTGAAGAGCAGTCCGAAGTAGGCACCGAAATGCACGAAGAGCAGCACGGCCTCGATCCGGGCCCGCTCGCGCTTGTTGCGGTCCTCGCTCCGGAGCTCCGCCAGGATCGACCGGACACTCGTCACCTTGAGGTTGATCCCCTCGAGGAGCAGCAGCGGGATGAAGAGCCGTCCCTGGTTGCGGGTGAGCCAGCCCACGAATCCCCCGCGCCGGTCCACCGCCTGTTCCGGTGTCCAGATCAGGACGCCCACGCCGACGTCCGGATCCTTGTCCGTGTGGTTCGGGTTGGCGTGGTGCCGGTTGTGCTTGTCCGTCCACCAGCCGTAGCTCAGCCCGATCGTGAGATTTCCGATCAGGAGTCCCAGGAGGCGATTCACCCGCCGGGTTCCGGCGATCTGGCAGTGCCCGGCGTCATGGCCGATGAAGTAGATCCGGGTGGTGAGAACGGCCGCGGGCACGGCGAGCGCGAGCTGCCACCACGAGTCGCCGGTCAGCGCGACGGCGAGCCAGATGGCACCGTACAGGAGCAAGTCCAGCCCGATCAGCCGCGCGTAGTACCCGCGGCGCCGGTCGAGCAGCCCCTGCTCCCGGATCTGGCGGATCAGTGGCGGAAAGCCATACCTGGTCAGGGTGCTCTCTGGCATATGCGGAGTCCTCTTCGCGGTGGTAGCGGACGCGACCTGACCTGGGGCACAGCAGTGCCGGGGAGATACGGTCCGGTGAGCCGCTGATTCCATTGGGTCTGCATAAAACCATAGAAACTGCGATGCCCGTATATCGAACCGGCCAGCCCCCCAGATCTTAGGAGGCTGGCCCCACCCTGATAGTGATGCTAGCGACACTGCCATCACAGGCGCTCGCCGCGAGAATCCACGCCACAGCGCTGGGTTCTCCCCGCGCAGATGATGTTTTAACAGGTTTTGACCTGTGTTTTTCTCATTTCTGACCGAGCGGTCAGTCGCTGGGCGTCACCACTTCGACGCGCTGGATGAGCTCGGTGATCCGGGAGGTGATCTCGGGCCACAGCGCGCGAGGCAGGTCGTGGCCCATGCCGTCGATCACCACGAGCTCGGCGCCCGGGACGGCCTCGGCGGTCGCCCGCCCACCGCTGACGTCGCACATCAGATCGTGGGCGCCATGGAGCACCACGGTGGGTACGTCAACCGATCGAAGCCGCGCCGTACGGTCCCCCGGCCGGGATGCTCGATCGCGATCGTCTGGGCGATCATCCCTCCCATCGAGGCACCGACGACGTGGGCGCCGTCCAGCCCGAGCGCGTCGAGCAGGCCGACGGCGTCCGCCGCCATGTCGGAAAGCGTGTAGGACGCCGAGGACGTATCGCCGGCAGCGCCGCCGGCAGGTCGGGCCTCGGCGCGTCGGGAAAGTGCGACGACAGGCCGGCGTCGCGATTATCGAACCGGACCACCTGCAGGCCGCGGGCGACGAGCCCGGCACAGAAGCCGTCGGGCCGGCCGAGCAGCTGGGCGCCGATCCCCATCACCAGCAGTACGGGCGGCGCTTGGAGGTCGCCGAGGCGCTCGTACGCCACCTCGATGACCGCCGGCCCGCCATTCAGGGCCTTTTCTTCGCTCACGTCATCCCCTCCTGAAAGGCAACCGGAGAATACCAGGATCAGAAGAATTCGGTGAAAGGTTGAAATTGACCAGTAGGCGAATAGCCCCATATAATAAAGGCGAGAAAAGGGTTGGGAAACGGCGCACAGGCCCCTGCGGTCGACGCGGCGTGCGGCTTTCGATAGCGTCGGGTCCGTGCGGCTTCACGTAGGATGCGCGATGTGGACTCACGCGCCATGGCAGGGACGTTTTCTGCCTCATCCACTCCCTCCCGGTGATCGCCTCAGGTCGTACGCGACCTGGTGCGATGCGGTGGAGGGCAACACGACCTTCTACGCGACACCGGCGAGAAGCGCGGTGGAGTCGTGGGCGCGGCAGACCGCCGCCGACTTTCGCTTCGTGGTCAAACTGCCCAAGTCCATCACGCACGAGCGCCGCCTTGTGGGCGTCGACGAGGAGCTCCACTCCTTCCTCGAGGCGATCGAGCCACTCGGGTCACGAGCCCATGCCCTCTGGGTGCAGCTTCCCGCGTCATTCGCGCCGGCCGACGTCGGCGCCCTGGCCGCCTTTCTTCGCGGGCTCCCTCGTTCACATCGATGCGCCGTCGAAGTCCGCCACCGCGCGTTCTTCGAGGACCCGCGATCCGAACGGCTCCTCGAAGGCGTTCTCGCCGGCGCCGGTGCCGAGTGGGTCCCGTTCGACACCACGACCCTCTTCCAGAGTCGCCCGACGAGCGACGCCGAACGCGACGCGTGGATGAACAAACCGCGCGTACCGCGCAGGTCGGTCGCCCTCACCGACCGTCCGATCGTTCGCTACCTCGGCCGCGACTCCACGGACCTTACGGTCGAGGGCTGGCAGCGGTGGATCGGGACGGTCACCGAGTGGCTGCGCGAAGGCCGGTCGCCGACCGTGTTCGTCCACACCCCCGACAACGCCGACGCGCTGATGCTGGCGCGCCGCTTCCACGACGACGTACGGGCCTGCCTCCCGGAGCTCGAACCCCTGCCCGAGCCGGCGCCGACCGGGCCACTCACCCTGTTCTGATCAGGAGGGCTCGCGGGCGCGTACGAGTTCGGCGAAGTTGGCCGCGAGGCGCCTCGCGTTCCGCGCCGACTCCGGCTCGGCTTCCTGCGCCTCGGCGCGGAGCGCGCGCACATCCAGCCCGGCGTCGGCCAGGGCGGCCTCGTCCCAGCGGTCGAGGCGGTCGGCTCCGGCCTCCGGATGGAACTGCACGCCCCATGCCTGCTCCCCTACGCGGAAGGCCTGCACCGGACAGGCCTCACTCTCGGCGAGGCGAACGGCGCCGGGCGGAAGTTCGGTGATCTGGTCCCGATGGTTCTGGATGACGCGGAACTCCCCCGGCAACCCGGCGAACAGCGCATCGGTCTCGGCGTCGCGGCGCAGCGAGACGCGACACGACCCGCGCTCCGGCCGGCCGTGATCGCCGCGCACCACGCCTCCGGCCACCAGGGCCAGCACCTGTGCGCCCAGGCAGATACCCAGCACCGGAACGCCGCCCGCCACCGCACGCCGGGTGAGCTCACGTTCGGCCGGCAGCCATGGGACGCGCCCGTCGTCGTCCGGCAGGAACCCACCGCCGAGGAGCACCACCGCGTCGAAGCCGTCCGGGGTGGTCGGCACCGAAGCACCCGCGACCTCCACGACCTGCAGCCCCATCTCCCCCCACCATGGGAGAAATCGCCCGAGCCCGCTCCGCTCCGCGTTGCGGACCGCGAGCACGCGGGGGGACGAGGAAGGGAAGGAGGCCACTGGTGCGCTCCGTCGACGTCTGTGCTCCCGGAAAAACTACCCGCGCGGCCGGGTCACGCCGCGTCCGAGAGTCGCGGACTCCTTCACCGCGTCATCCGGCGCAGCCACCCGGTGCTCGAATCGCACGACGACGGACTTCGACGTCGGCGTGTTACTTCCCTCCGCCGTGCTGTCCAGCGGCACCAGCACGTTGGTCTCCGGGAAATAGGCCGCGCAGCATCCGCGTGCGGTCTGGTACGCCACGACCCGGAAGCCGGGCGCTCTCCGCTCGATGCCGTCGCGCCATTCGCTGACGAGATCGACCATCTCGCCGTCGGTGAGCCCCAGCTTCGCGATGTCGTCGGGATGCATGAGCACGACCCGCCGGCCCGCGTGGATGCCGCGGTATCGGTCGTCCAGGCCGTAGATGGTGGTGTTGTACTGATCGTGGCTCCGCAGGGTCTGCAGGATCAGCCTCCCCGGCGGGACGCGGAGCACCTCGAGCCGGTTCGCCGTGAACAGCGCACGTCCCGACGGAGTGTTGAAGCGGCGCTCGTCTCGCGGCGGATGCGGCAGCGTGAATCCGTCACGTTCGCGCACGCGGCGGTTGAAGTCGGAGAACCCAGGGATGACACGGGCGATCCGGTCGCGGATCTGGTCGTAGTCGGTCACCAGCGCACGCCACGGCACGTGCGGATCGTCCCCCAAGACGGCCTCGGCCAGTCCCGCGGCGATCGCCACTTCGCTGAGCAGGTGCTCGGAGGCGGGCTTCATACGCCCCCTCGACAGATGCACCTGGCTCATCGAGTCCTCGACGCTGACCGCCTGCGGTCCACTCTCCTGGCGGTCGAGCTCGGTACGCCCGAGCGTCGGCAGGATCAACGCCTGCTCTCCGGTCACCACGTGCGAACGGTTCAGCTTGGTGGAGACGTGCACGGTCAGGGCGGTACCGCGCAGCGCCGCCTCGGTGACCGCGGTGTCGGGGGAGGCGGACACGAAGTTCCCGCCCATCGCGAAGAACACCCGTACGCGGCCGTCGCGCATCGCGCGGATGGTGTCCACGACGTCGTGGCCGTGCTCCCGGGGTGGCTCGAAGCCGAACTCGGCACCCAACGCGTCGAGGAACGCGGCCGGGGGCTTCTCGAAGATGCCCATCGTACGGTCGCCCTGGACGTTCGAGTGGCCGCGTACCGGGCACACGCCCGCACCCGGGCGGCCGATGTTGCCGCCCAGTAGGAGGAAGTTGACCACTTCTCGGATCGTCGGCACCGAGTTGCGGTGCTGGGTAAGGCCCATGGCCCAGCAGACGATGATGCGTTTCGCGCCGAGCACGATCTCGACCGTACGGCGGAGCTCGTCTTCGGTCAGACCCGTCGCCTCGGCGACGTCCGCGTCCGACAGGGCCTCGAGGTGTGAGGCGTACGCGTCGAAGCCCTCGGTGTAGCCGTCGATGAACTCCCGGTCCAGGACCGATCCGGGATTCCGCTTCTCGGCGCGCAGCAGTTCGCGGCCGAGGTACTGGAAGAGCGCGAGGTCGCCGTTCACGCGGATCCGCAGCATCTGGTCGCTCAGCGCCGTACCGCTGCCGATCACGCCCGAGGCCTTCTGCGGGTTCTTGAAACGCTGCAGTCCCGCCTCTGGAAGCGGGTTCACGCTGACGATCCGGGCCCCGGCGCGCTTCGCCCGCTCCAGAGCCGACAGCATCCGCGGGTGATTGGTGCCCGGGTTCTGTCCGACCACCATGATCAGGTCGGCCTCGTAGAGGTCGTCCAGGGTGACGCTGCCCTTGCCGATGCCGATCGTCTCGTTCAGGGCGGTTCCGCTGGACTCGTGGCACATGTTCGAGCAGTCCGGAAGGTTGTTCGTGCCCAGCCTGCGGGCGAACAACTGGTACAGAAAGGCCGCCTCGTTACTGGTACGCCCCGAGGTGTAGAAGGCCGCCGCGTCCGGTGAGTCCAGTGCGAGCAGCTCGTCGGCGACGAGCCGGAAGGCGTCGTCCCAGCCGATGGGCTCGTAGTGCGTGGCTCCGGGACGCAGGACCATGGGCTCGGTCAGCCTGCCCTGCTGTCCCAGCCAGTAGTCCGACTTCTCCGCGAGCTCGGACACCGAGTGCCGGGAGAAGAACTCCCCGGTCACCCGGCGGATCGTCCCCTCCTCGGCCACGGCCTTCGCGCCGTTCTCGCAGAACTCCGCGATGTGACGCCCACCCGAGGGCTCCGGCCAGGCACATCCGGGGCAGTCGAATCCCGTGCCCTTGTTCACCGCCAGCAGTGTGAGCAGGCTCCGTCGAGCGCCCATCTGGTCGTTGGCCAGCCGCAGCGAGGAGACGACGGCCGGGATCCCGGCAGCGGTGTCCTTCGGTGCCGAGATGGTCAGGGCCTCGTCACCCGGATCGTCTACCGGAGCCTTGCGCGTCATCGATCTTTCCTTCGCTCTACCGGAACCAGGCACGTGCCACCCGGAAGGGTGGGTCGTCGAGGCTTGGTCACATGCCGCGGGTGGACGTGCTCGGCTCCGGCGCGAAGTCGGTCTGTCCCGCCGGAGTCTCCTCCTGCTTCTTGGAGGACCGGGACATGTAGGAATACGCCGCGCCGACCAGCAGTCCGCCGCCGACGAGGTTGCCCAGGCCGACGAAGAGCAGGTTCCGCCCGAAGGTCGCGGCCGTCGCCCCGTCAACGTGGTCGAACATGGCCAGCGAGAAGGTCGTCATGTTCGCGACGACGTGCTCGAAGCCGGAGGCGACGAACGCCAGCAGGCACCAGAAGATCAGCGCGATCTTGGCGCCGTCCGACTTGGTGCGAACGCCCATCCACACGGCCAGGCAGACAAGGAAGTTGCACAGGATGCCGCGGAAGAACAGCGCGGTGTCGGTCTCGGCCGTCTTCGTCTTGATGAGGGCCGCCAGTGCCGTCTCCCCGGCGGGGGGCTTGCCCGGTGTCGCGACGGCGGTGAGCACACCGCTCTCGTGGACGATCCAGGCGAAGACGGCGGAGCCGACAAGGTTGCCGACGAAGGAGAAGAGGATCACGACGATGGCGGCGATCAGGCCGGTCCGGCGGGTGAACAGCCCCTGCACCATGGTCATCATGTTGCCGGTGGACAGCTCCGCCCCGGCGAAGACGACCAGGGTCAGCGCGACGCCGAACACCAGGCCCTGGATCAGCTTCACCCAGGGAGACGCGGCGGCCTGCAACGGACCGGTGACCGCGATCATCAGCACGACGGCGACGCCGACATAGGCACCCGCCAGCATCGCGCTGACCAGATACCTCCCTGGACGTCGGGTCTCAGCTGCTTTCACCTGAGCGGTCGCAGCCTGTTCCTGCAACGCATCGGTGGCGTTTACCGGCACGATGCCTCCTTCGCGGGGGGAGTCGCAGGCGTTTTGTCCGCGATTCGCGTGACATGGTAACGGTCCGCACCTATATCGCCTAACGGATGTTCACGACTGGAACGCTCGCGTCCGTCCTCAGGCATGAGGCCGCGTCGCCGACGCGCGCAGCGGGTCGGCGAAGTCGATCGAGGGCAGGGCGCGGCCGTGGAAGTCGAAGAGGGTGAGGTTGTCGTTGGGGGTGCCTTCACCTGGGGCCCAGCCGACGCCCGGGACCCACTCCGGCGCCCAGTAGAAGACGCCGGCGCCGTGGCGGTCCGGAACCGCCGCGATGATCGACAGCAGGTCGGAGAGGAAGGAGAGCTGGCCGCCGGGGGTGGCCGGGTAGCCGGGCAGGAGCTGGGATTCCTGCCACAGGAAGTTGCCGAGCTGGTCGCCGTTCGCGAGGGTCCAGCCGTACTGGGTCTCGACGACCGCCACGTCACGGTCGTACCGGGTCGCCAGGTCGTTCATGTTGGCGCGCAGGTCGGACAGCGTGCCGTGCCAGAACGGGTAGTAGGAGAGCCCGATGACGTCGAACGGCACGCGTTGCGCCACCAGGTGGTCGAAGAAGGAGCGGCTCCCGACGTTGTCGCCGCCCTGGTCGAAGTGGACCACGAGCTTGGGGGTGGGCCCCCGGGCGTCTCGTGCCCCGGCGGCCGCCGCGCGCAACAAGGTCCCCAGGGCGTCCCATCCGGTGCCCGCGGTCCAGTCGATGGACCCGGTCGGCCAGAGCATGCCGTTGCGGATCTCGTTGCCGAGCTGGAGCATGTCGGCCGGTGTGCCCTGCGCACGGAGCCTGTCGAGGACATCGCGCGTGTAGCCGCGTACGGTGCGGGCGAGGGTCGGCAGATCCTGGCCCGCCCAGGCCTGCGGGGTGGCCTGCTTCTGCGGATCGGCCCAGAAGTCGCTGTAGTGCGGATCGAGCAGCACCCGCATGCCCGCCGCCTTCGCCCGCCGCGCCATGGCCAGTACGGACGGTAGATCGCTCCACCCGGCCGGGGGGTTCACCCACAGGCGCAGACGTACGTAGTTCGCGCCGTGGCCGGCGAGGATCTGCTCGGGGAGAGCGACGCGGCCACGGTCGGAGTAGGTGACGCCGGCCGCCGCCTCCTGTACGGCGAACGACAGGTCGTGCCCGAGGATCATCGCCGGTCCGCGCCCCAGTGCCCGCAGTTCTCCGACACAGGGCGTACGGCCTGCGTCTCCGGTCACCGACAGCCGGATCCACCTCGCCTTGTCGGCCCCCGGGAACCAGACCGGCGTCCCGGCGTCGACTCGTGTCCCGTCCCGTACGACCCGGAACCGGCCGGGAGCCGCCGCCGTCGCGATCGTCACGGTCGCCGGAACGCCCGCCGGCAGGGTGACCCCGAACCCGCTCAGCTCCCGGACCCGCCGCAGATCGACGGTGATCGTCCCGGACGGACCGGCCGGACACCATGCCGTCGCCGCGTCACCGTCGACCGCCGACGCCGCCGCATGTCCTTCCCCGGCGGTGTCCGTCCTCGCCGAACCCGTCAGGGCGAGATTCACCGCCGATGTACCGTGGGACACCTCCGCCCGGGCCGCGGTGGCCGGGACGACGCATACCACGGCGAGCACCGCACCGGTCAGCGCGAGACGCATCACAGCCACCACACTGACCGATAGATCACGTCTGTCAAGACGCAAGTGACTTCGCGGTCATTGTCGGCGGGAGGCCACCGCGACGCCGTACGGGGTGGAACCGACGGGGACGGTCGCGGTGAGCTTGCCGGTCCGGGTGTCGATCATCGATACATCGCCGTCGCCCTGGTTGACGACGTACGCGACCCCCTGGCTCACCGTCACATCGAACGGGTCGGTGGTGCCCGCGACCCCGTCGGGGATGGTCCTGACGACCTTGCGGGTACGGGCGTCGATCACCGACACCGTTGCCGGCCCGAGGTCGGCCACGTAGACATGCGCCCGATCGGCCGCCACGTCGAAGGGCCCGACTCCGACCGGGATGGTCGCCACGACCTTGTCGGCACGTGCATCGATCATCGACACACTCGCCGAGCTCTCGTTCGCGGTGTAGACGAAGGTCGCTTGCGGGTTCACGGCGACGCCTGCCGGTCGGGCACCGACAGGAACGGTCGTGACCACGCGGCCGGCTTTTGCGTCGATCACCGACACGTTGTTCGAGCCCTGATTCGCGGTGTAGACGAACCGGCCGTCCGGGGACACCGCCACGCTCACGGGTTCGGTCCCCACCGGAACGTCCGCGGCGACCCGGCCGACGCGCGTGTCGATGACCGAGACGCTGTTCGAACCGCCATTGGTGACGTAGGCGAACCTGCCATCCGGGCCCACGGCGACGCCTACCGGGGCCGACCGGACACGAATGGTCGCGCCCACCCGTCCGGTGCGCGTGTCGATCACGGACACACTGCCGGAGTCCCGATTGGCGACGTACACGCGATCCCCACTTGGGGCGGCTGCCACGCCCGACGGGGCCTTACCGACCGGGATGGCGCCGACGACCTTCCTGGCACCGACGTCGATCACCGAGACGTCGCCGTCGAACTGATTCGTGACGTAGAGGAATGTTCTGGCGGGGTGGCCTTGCCGCGCCTCCGCCGGTCCGCCCGCAGTCACCAGAAGGCCGCCGGCCAGCATCAGCGCGAGCACTGGGTGACGCGGCCTCCCCGTCGGCCTCATGTCCCCACCAGACCTCGCGCGTAGTAGTCCTCGCCGTTCCGCACTCCGGGCAGCACGAAGAAGTAGCCGCCACCGGTCGGACTGATGTACTCGACCAGCGGCTCGTTCTCCAGCCGGGTCTGCATGGCGATGTAGGTGTTCAGCTCTCGCTGGTAACAGCAGAAGACATGACCGATGTTCACGTCGCCGGCCGGGTCGGGAGTGCGGGTGTACTGGTAGCTACGCCGCAGCAGGGCGCTCGTCGAAGCGGTGTCCGGTGTCTGCGGATTGGCCAGCCGGATGTGGGAGTTCAGCGGCGTGACCCGGCCCTGCGGGTCGTTGGTGTACACCGGGTCCTGGCTCTCATCGGTGCCGTACAAGGGGGCGCCGGTGACCTTGCGCCGGCCGATGACACGTTCCTGTTCACCGACCGGAACCTTGTTCCACTGCTCGACGAAGAACCGCACGATGCGAACGGCCTGGTAGGTGCCGCCGGCGGTCCAGGCGGGCTCGTTCGTCCGCGGCGGGATCCAGACCTGCTGATTCATCTGCTGCGCGTTGCCGGTATCCGGATTCGCGATGCCGTCCTTGAACCCCAGCATGTCCCGGGGCGTACCGCTCGGACGGGGCGGGTTGAGGAAGCCGTCGGCGCGCCAGCGCGGACGCAGGGCGTCACCGGTATGCGCCAGGACATCCAGGAACGCGTGCACGAGTACGTCCCGATGGCCGGCGCACAGTTGCAGCAGCAGGTCACCGTGGCATTCGACCGGATTGAGGTCGTCATGCTCGAACGCCCGCATCGTCTCCAGCTGGACCGGCTTGCGCGCCGCGAGGCCATAGCGGCCGTCGAACAGTGACGCGCCGACGGCGGCCGTGACGGTGAGACCGTCCGGGACGACGGTGCCGCCCAGCAGACGATCGTCGCGCGGCCCTGTCCCCGGCGGCGTACCGCCCGAAGTGAGAAAGCGTGCCCGCTCGGTGAGCACGCGGAAGAGGCCGGTGAGTTCCCGGCGGCCCGGCACGGTCACGTCGAAGGAGACGAAGCTCGCCACCGGCTGGGCCTGAGTAGGAGGAGGCCGGTCGATACCGGCCTGGTGAACCCCGTAGAACGGGTGGGAGGTGGTGCCGTCCGAGGCGGCCGCGCCGGCCGCCCGCGCCGCGTCTGCGGTCAGCGGGCTGGCCATGGCACCGGCCGCACCGGCGGCGAGCGCTCCCCCGAGGAAGGAGCGGCGCCCCAAGGATGAGCGCGCGCTCTCACGTGGATCAGGCGATCTGTCCGTCATTCGTGATCCCCCCGGTGCGCACGAATTGACCTATATTATACTTAGTCCAAGTACAAACAGGCGTCAAGAGACGGGTGCGCAGGTGGCATACGAGTTCGCCGACGAGGTGACCGACGAGGTCGCGGCGCGGCTGCGGGAGGCCGGGCTGCGGGCAACCCGGCCCCGGCTGGCGGTGACCTGGGCACTGCGTGCCATGGCAGGTCATCACACGGCCGACGAGGTGCATGCTTACCTGGTCAAACACGACGTTACGCCCTCCCGGATGAGCGTCTACAACTCGCTGGTGGCGTTGGCCGACGTGGGTCTCGTACGGCGTGCGGACGTCGGGCGGGGCGCGACCGTGTACGAGCGGGCCGACACCTGGCACCACCACTTCGTCTGCGGGCGGTGCGGCCAGGTCAGTGACGTGTCCTGCGTCGTCGGCGACAAGCCCTGCCTCACGCCGCTCGAGGACGTGGGCCTGATCGACGAGGCGCAGGTTCTCTTCCGCGGGACCTGCCGCCGCTGCCTCGACGCGGACGCCACCTCAGGAGATCCACGATGAGTGTTGAGACCCGCCGCGACCGGCACGCGGCCGCGCGCTTCCGAGACCTGCTGCGGTCGGAGCGGCAGAGCGCGGCCCTCTACCGAGGGCTGGCCGCCGGCGCCGACGGCGAACGGCGGCAGATCTTCCTGGAACTCGCGGCGGCAGAGGAACGGCACGCCGCGCACTGGGCGGCCAAGCTCACCGCGATCGGCGAGCGGGTCCCCGAGTCCGGCCGCCCCACGGCGCGCGTCCGGCTCCTCTCCTGGCTCGCCCGCCGCTTCTCCGCCGACACCGTGCTGCCGTTGGTGGAGCGCGCCGAGCATTCCGACGCCGGTCTGTACGACGGTGACCCGCATGCCGCGCCGGAGATGGCCGCGGATGAACGTTCACACGCCCGCGTACTGACCCGGATGCGCCACGAAGGCGAGACCGGCGGCCGGAGCATCACCCGGCACGAGCCGTGGCACCGTGGCGACCGCTCCGGCACGCTGCGGGCCGCCGTGTTCGGCGTCAACGACGGCTTGGTCTCCAACACCTCGCTGGTCATGGGCTTCGCCGGATCCGGAGCGGCCGGCCGGACCATCCTCTTCGCCGGCCTCGCCGGCCTGCTCGCCGGCGCGTTCTCCATGGCGGCCGGGGAGTACATCTCCATGCGCAGCCAACGGGAGGCGTACGAGCGCGAGATCGACCTGGAATCGGAGGAACTCCGCGACGACCCCGAGGCCGAAGCCGAAGAACTGGCCCTCATCTACCGCGCCAAAGGCTTGGACGCCGAGGAGGCCGAACGCATCGCCACGACCATCATGAAGGACCGCGAAGCGGCCCTGGACACCATGGTCCGCGAGGAACTCGGACTCAACCCCGACGAACTCGGTTCGCCGTGGTCCGCCGCCGTCTCAAGCCTCATCGCCTTCACCCTCGGTGCCGCCGTCGCCGTCCTCCCCTACCTGTTCGCCTCCGGTACGACCGCGCTCGTCAGCTCGATCACCCTCGCGGCCATCGCCCTGTTCGTCGTCGGCGCCGCCCTCGGACTGCTCAACGGCAGAGGCCCCCTGCGCTCTGGCGCACGGCAACTCCTCATCGGCGGAGGCGCCGCCCTGGTCGTCTACGTCGTCGGCCACCTCATCGGAGCCTGACCCGGCTCCCGTAACGGGGCAGAAATCCTCCCGCAACACGGGCGAACGATGTGCCACCTACAACTGGTCCATCGCCTTGAGGAGGATCAGTGAAAGCAGCCGGATTCGGACGTAACGCGCGCGAGGTCATCGTCGAGGGGGTGGGGCGCCGAGGGTTCCTGCGCGCGGCGACGGCCACCGGTGTGGTCGTACCGCTGCTGTCCGGTGGGGGCCCGGCTTCGGCGTCGTCACGGCGACCCGAGGTCACGATGCCCCGGCAGATCCTGCAGCCCGGGGTCGGTCCGATCGACGGGCGGCACTATCTGCGCTCTCTGCCCGACCAGGTCACCTGGGGTTACGTCCCCTCGCTCACCGCCCCGCCGGTGCTCCGCATCAAGTCCGGTGAGACGGTGACCGTCGACACCGTCTCCCACGAGGGCGTTCTCGAGGACCAGGGCCGCGATCCGGCGGCCTACTTCCGTTCTCACGGAGTTCCCGCCGGCCAGGTGCTCAAGGATGCGATCGCGATCGCGGCCGGGTACGACCGCACGAAACGCAACTTCGACGTCGACGGCCCGCACGTGGTCACCGGCCCGATCCACATCGAGGGCGCGGCGCCCGGCGACGTGCTGAAGGTCGAGATGCTGTCGTTCATGCCGCGAGTGCCGTACGGCGTGGTCTCCAGCCGTCACGGCAAGGGCGCCCTGCCCCGCCTGGCGGACGGCTCCGTCCCGGCCGGCATCACCCTCGCAGAGATCATGCCCCCGGTCGGCACCGACGGGCGCAGCACCGGCATTCCCACCCAGTACGGCGACGTGTCCGTCTTCACCCCGGTCAAGCAGGGGCGCGGCGGAGCCGTCGGCGTCATGCCCGGTGGCGTCCGGCGGGAGGTGAGGTTTCCGCTGCGTCCGTTCATGGGCATGACCGGCGTCGCCTTCGCCGCGTCGACGACGATCACCGACCCCGCACTCAACTCCATTCCGCCCACCCTGGGCGGCGGCAACATCGACATCAACCTGCTTACCAGCGGCTCCACCTTCTATCTGCCGGTCTTCGCCGAAGGCGCACTGTTCTACACCGGCGACCCGCACATGGCCATGGGCAACGGTGAGGTGGCGCTCACCGCCATGGAAGGCTCGCTGCGTGCCACCTTCCGGCTGACCGTGTGCAAACGCGGCTCCGGCGACGCGCCCTCGGTCGCGTTCCACTACCCGTTCGCGGAGACCCGCGACGCGTGGGTGCCGATCGGCCTGTCCGACCCGGACGGCTCACAGCAGGGCCAGACCAACGACCTCAACATCGCCATGCGCCGCGCCGTGGTCAACGCCCTCGACTTCCTCCAGCACGACCTCGGCATGGACCGCGCCGTCGCCTACGCCTACCTGTCCGCCGCCGCGGACTTCGAGGTCTCCCAGGTCGTCGACCGCACCACCGGAGTTCACGGCGTCATCCAGAAATCGCATTTCGCCGGCTGAATTCACTGGTCCGGGTCACGACGCCAGGGAACGAACGGGCCGAGATTGACGCGGAGGTCGGTGCCGCCGCCGAGGTCGAGCTTGTACGTGCGGCCTCGCAGGTCGACCCGTACGTCGTCGGTCGGGGAACAGCAAGAGCACCAGAGCGCCTAAAAGGACGACTCCTGTCCCGGCCACTTCACGTTCCCGCACCGTTGTCCCCGGGTCCGGCTCGACCGCCGCCCCGACCCCGCCGACCCACACCGACCGATTTGGAGCGATACGACCACCGTCTCCTGTCCCTGAGGAGCGTGGCTTTCCTGGTCATTCGTCGGCGCGCCGCTCGCCACTTGTCGGCCCATGGCTACCGGCGGTCCGGAGTGCGAGACTGGCTGGCGCCACAGCGTTTATCACCACCCAAGGGAGGCGGCTGATAATGACGCGTCCGGGCCTGGGTCTGTTCGCCGGCGGCGTCGCCGCGATCGGCTACACGTGGTGGTACTGGGCCGACCACGGGCAGCCAGGGCCGGTCGTGCTGGCGATGATCGGCGTACTGGCCGCCGCGATCGGTGCGTTGATGACGGGCGGTGGGCTGGCTGGGCGCCGTGGTGTCCTCGGCGCCGGGCTGGGGCTGTTCGCGGCGGGGATCGTCTCGGTCCTCACCGACCGGCTCTACTACTGGCTGCCCAACGGCTGGAACCCGATCCAGGTGATGGTCGCGGGCGCCGCGATCCTCGGGCTCATCGCCGCGATCGGCACGATCTTCGATGAGTTCAGCCTCGGTGGCCTGTCCGCTGTGTGCGGCGTGCTGGCCTTATGCGCCCTCGTGGGCCAGGAGACGCCCGACGCGAAGAACGAAGGGCTTGGCGAGGTACTCAAGGTCGCCGCCATCACCCTGGCCGTCGTCGCCGCCTCCGCGGGACTGGGCATGTACGGCGGCGGCCGGTCGCGCCGAGATCCGCGCCGGCTGGCGGCCGTGGCGGCCTGCGGCGTCAGCGCGCTCGTCATCGTCCTCACCGCCGTGAACGTCTGGCCGCACCTTCCCTCGGAGGACTACATCTCCCCGGCGGCACGACCGGCGGTCGCGATCATGGCCGCGATGGGCGCGATCGGCGTGATCTGGCTCGGTATCTCCCTGTGGCGGCGAACGTCGGCGCCGAGCGGCCGTGCCGGGCCCCTGGCCGACGACACGCGTCCTCCACCACCGGATGCCGTCCCTCCGCCGCTACCGCGCACGGACCCGACACCGCGTGTGGACCCGAGACCGCGTGTGGACCCGAGACCGCGTGTGGACCCGTCACCGCCGCCCTCACGGCGGCGGCCCAGCATCGCGGCCGCCGAAGGCGCGGCGGCGGAGAGCAGGTCCTGGCTGCAGACCACCGCGACCGTGGTCGGCATCCTCGGCGGAACGATCACCATCCTCAAGGAACTGGCCGGCCTGTTCAGCTAGCCGTCTGACGTCGTTCTTTCCCCACCGGTAATGTTGCCGCGCGCGGAAAGAGGCCAGCTCAGCCGTACTTGCGCGGCGGCCGCATCGGCTGGACGCCACCCGGTCCGCCCGTACCGGTCAGGCGGTCAGAACGGGTGCGAGCGCCCGCAGGTGGTCGATCTGCTGGGCGAGGGTGTCGGCGATCGGCTGGACGCAGACGTGGTCGGCGCCCGCCTCATGGTGGGCGCGGACGCGTTCGGCGATGGTGTCCGCGTCCCCCCAGCACACCACGGTGTCGATGAGCGCGTCACTGCCGCCGTTCTCGAAGTCGGAGTCGGAGAAGCCGAGCTCACGCAGGTTGTTGAGGTAGTTGGGCAGCGCGAGATAGAACGACGCGTAGTCGCGCGCCGCGGCACGTGCCCGCTCGGGGTCGGTCTCGAGCACCACGGCCTGTTCCGGCGCCAGGATCGGCTGCGGGCCGAGGACCTCGCGCGCACGCGCGGTGTGCTCGGGCGGGACGAAGTAGGTGTGCGCGCCCTGCGCGCGCGTACCGGCCAGTTCGAGCATTCCGCGGCGCAGCGCCGCCAGCACCCGTGGCGGCGCTTCGGGCAGAGGCGGGTCGAACTTCGTGGCGTCCATGGCGTCAAGGTAGTTGCGCATGCTGGACACCGGCTTGCTGTAGTCGTGGCCGCGGGTCTCGACCAGCGGCGCGTGACTCACCCCCAGGCCCAGCGTGAACCGGTCCGGCCAGGTGTCGGCCAGGGTGTTGGCCCCGTTGGCGGCCGCGACGGCGTCGCGGCCGAAGATGTTGGCGATGCCGGTGGCGACGTTCAGCCGCTCGGTACTGCACAGCAGAGCCGCCGCGTGGGTGAAGGCCTCCCTGGTGGAAGGGCCCTCACCGAACCAGAATGTCGGGTACCCGAGCTCCTCGATCACCGCCGCCGCGCGCTGCTCCTCCTCCGCCGGCACCTCGGAGACGGTCGTCATGAACCAGACGCCGATTCGGCCGAGACGCTTCTTGACGGCGGAAAGATCCGAGGGGGGTGGTGGTGTGCGTTCGGCCATGTTGCTTGCTCCCGTTCCGTATCGCCTACCTCCGCCGACCAGTGCCGCTGCCTCTTCAGATGTACATCGACGAACGTCTCAAAAGGGGTCAGAGCAACTCCTGTCTCGGCAAAGACCGGCATCTTCGAAGCGCGGTGCTTGGCCGCCCTACCGGCGGGCAGGTCCGGCTGTGAGGGCGGCGACACTGAGGGGGCAGGCATGTCGGCCGAGATCTTGGAGGAAGGCCGGATCTACTTCTTCTACCGGCCGCGGGTGGGACGGGTCGAGATCGATGGCGTGGAGGACGTACAGCGCCTGCACATGGTGCTGCGGCCCCGGGGAACCGACCGGTTCCGTGTCCTGGTGATCGGCCGTAAGCGCCTGCCGGCGGCCGAGGAGGCCCACGAACGGCTGTGGGCACTGGTCGTGGACGTGGCGGACGGGACCGAGCGGCTCCGGGAGGCGCTGGGCCCGCGCACGTACGTGACCAAGACGCGCGGGCGGCGTGAGGTGCCCGCGGCCCGGCCGGCCGGCGACGGCGTCTACGTCCTGGCCCGCCACGGTGACCACACCCACCTGGCCTACGAGCTGCTCCACCCGGACGAGCCCGGCGAGGTGCAGCATGAGCTCAACCTGCGACGCGAGGCGAGCTACATCATCACGGTACGGAACCCGCGGATACCTCCTCCTCCGGGAGCTCCGGCCGGCACCGGCCGCCCGCCGCGGTTCCCCGACGAGTTGCAGGCCAGGTTCGGCGACCGGCGGTTCGCGCCCGTGGATCCCCCGGACTTCCTGGACCACGAGGGGGCCGAGGTGGTGCTGATCGGCGCGGCGGGCGATCCGGCGCGCGAGCTCGGTATCGATGTGGATTCCGAGGCCGAGCGGCTGGGGGTACGGCATCTGTTCGACGAGCTGCGGCTCAGCCCGGACCGGCGGTTCGCGGAGCCGCTGGAGAAGGGCGAATGGCGATAGCCGTGCGTGCCCGGGCCGTTCGGCCGGGGCGGACTAGAATGGGAGACGCCCCGCGGAAACGCGCCGGTCACCTAGCCCACGCTCAGCGGTGGCAGCTCGGCCAACGGCAGCGGGAGAAGTGACCAGGGGGCGGTATCGGCTTCCCAGGACGCCTCTCCAGCGCATCGGCCACTCCTCCTGCCGGACAGGGAGGGTCGCATGACCACATGGATGCCACAGGCGCCGGCGCCGGCGCGCGTACCGGCCGGAGCGTCGGTGGAAGGAGACGGCATCGTCATCGGTGCCGGACCGATCACCATCGACGCCTATATCGACTTCCAGTGCCCGTTCTGCAAGCAGTTCGAGGAGGTCGCCGGACCGGCGCTGGACCGGCTGGTCGCCGAGGGGCTGACCAGCGACGTCTACCACCCGATGTGCTTCCTCGATCGCCTGTCGACCGACCATTTTTCGTCCCGGGCCTCGGCCTCGTCCGGCTGTGCGGCGGACGGCGGCAGGTTCCGGGAGTACGCTCGCGCGCTGTTCGCCAACCAGCCTCCGGAAGGCGGTCCGGGCCTCACCGACGAGGAGCTGATCGAGATCGGCCGCTCGGTCGGGCTGGCCGACCCTGCGTTCGCCCGGTGCGTGCTCGACAGGCACTACCTGGACTGGTCCGCCTACGTGACCTTCGTGGCGGGCCGGCGCGGAGTCGGCGCGACGCCCACGGTCACGGTCGACGGCGTATCCGTGCCGGCCAATCCCCGTGCGATCGTGGCGGCCGTGGCCGCCGTCGCCGGCTGAGGGCCGACCGTACGGCCCTCAGCCCGCATGACCCATCAGCGCGGCATCGTGTGCGTTTCGCGGAGAGCCTCGACGGGGTGAGGACCCTCCGTCTCCAGCCGGTAGTCGCGGCCGGTGAGGGCGATGTTCGTGTCCACGACGCGTACGCTCGGCGGCGGTTCGGCGCCGTTGAGTTTCTCCTGCATGGCCACGAACCTCTCATGGGCCTCCCGGACATAGCCGGTGCCCAGAGTCGTCAAGTCGACCTGCGTCGCCAGCAATTCCCGAAGGTATTCTTTGTTCGGTTCGAACGTCACGGGCTCGGGAAGCTCCGGAGGCACCACGCTTTCCGGCTCACGGCTGTCGTTTTGCCGCATCAGCTCACACGCGATGCGAAGATGCTCGAGCTCCATATTGAGGTGCAGCTCCCAGATCGCCTTGATCCGGGGATCGGATTCGGTCTGCATGAACGAGTAGTACAGATAGCACTCGTTGTAGTCATGCAGGACGAGGCGCTCCCACCAGGTCTCCGCCGGATCCATCAGCGTCTCGTAATGGGTGACGTGTTCTTCCTCGACCAGAGCGATCTCCTGGTACAGCTGCCGGGCGATCGGCTCCATGTATTCGGGACCGACGTTCATGTAGAAATTCATTACCTGCTGCTCGGCCGCAACGATGGTCAGCGCGTGCAGCCGGGAGCGCGGGTCGACGGTGTCGCCGTCATAGGGTTCGCGGACGTTGTCGAAGGGGTGCCGGTGGTGCATGGGGGTCGGGCGGCCGGGCATGACCTCGGTGAGCTGGTCGACGATCTTCTCGGCCTTGCGGTGTTCGATGATCTCGTACAGGTTCGCGTACCTGTACAGGTGGTCGAAGTCCTCCAGCACGCCGAACTCATACGCCTGGGTGAGGCCCGGGTCGGGCTCCATACGGGCCACCCAGGCGGTCAGGTCCACGGCGTTCTGCTCGTATCCGAGCGTGGTCTCCAGCACCGAGGCCTGGCCGGGCAGCAGCCAGTTCACGACCTTCTGCTGTTGCTGCTCGATGTAGCGGATCTCGGCGAGCTTCCGTTTGACATCCAGGTCCGGACAATTACGTGTGAACATATGGCTGAAGAACACCGCTTCGACCTCGATGGCGTTCATTTGAATGATCCGGCACCTGGTGTACGGGTCGGTCAGCTCAGGGTCGATCGGATCGACGCCCAGCTCCCGCCAATTACGGATCTGGTCCTCAAGTGGGATACCGCTATGGTCGAGTGGATTAAAGGCCACGATCTGATTCCGCCTTTCTGAACGGTCGACGAACGTGCCGTACCCGTTCGCGCCTGCGGGAGAGCTTCGGCTGTCATCCCTGGAGACAGCCTTTACCGGAAGCTTGGGCAGTCGCAGCGTGGTGACTCGATCGCCGGGTAAGTGCAAGGCACGAACACCCTGCGACCCACAAAGAGGGTTCATATGAGCATGTCGCGAACCGACCTCACTGAGACCGACGACGTCATCGACATACTGATCCGTCAGCACAGCGAGATCAGGGACCTTTTCCTGACCGCGCTCCGCTCCACCGGAGCCGAGCGCGCAGAGGCGTTCGGGCGGCTCGTCCGCCTGCTCGCCGTCCACGAGACGGCCGAACAGGAGATCGTGCACCCGCTGGCCCGGCGCACCCTTCCCGGCGGAGAGGGAATCGTCGAGGACCGGCTCCACGAAGAGCACCAGGCGGACACCATGCTCGCCGAGCTGGACGGCATGGACCCCGACGACCCGCGCTTCGAACCGCTGCTGGAAAAGCTGCGCGCCGACGTGATGACCCACGCACGGGCAGAGGAGCGCTATGAGTTCACCCGCCTGAGCGCGGAGTTCACCGACGCCCAGCGGAAGGGCCTCGCCGCCGCCCTCCGCGCCGCCCAGGCCATGGCGCCCACCCATCCCCACCCGGGCGTCGAAAGACCTGCCGCCAACCTCATGGCCGGCCCGTTCCTGGCTCTCGCCGACCGTGTGCGCGACATGATCCGCGATGCGATGAAGTGACCCGGTGAAGGTCTCCCCCACCAGGCCCTGACCAGCGGTTCCCCCACGGGGCCGTTGATCACGAATCCCCGCGCGTCGCGTCGCGTGCGCTCCGGCGCCCGCACGCGACCAGCCACCGACTTCTCGTTTCGGCGCCCGCACGAACCAGGGTCCCGGATCGAGGGGTCACCTTCGAGATCGAAGCAGTCGAGGACGGCGTGAGGCTGACCGTCATCCACGACGGCCTCCAGCCCGCAGCCCGTTGCCGCAGAGCGTCAGCGACGCGGCCGCCAGGCAGGCGAGAACCCCACTCCGCGGATGACCGCCGTTCAGGCGGATGCGGCTCGCCAACGCAACGGGCTCGGTCACGCGGAACAGCCAGGTAACAAGATCGTCCGCCCGTGTTTACAAACCGGGCATAGCGTGCGATCCGCTCGACGCTCGCGAGTGATCACGGCGACGGCGGGCTCCCCCGGTCCGCTACGAGTAAGGCCCCCCACGTGTCTGAGCTCACCCGCCGCGCGAGACGTGTCGCCGCGGTCCTGGCACTCGCATGCCTGCCCACCACCCTGGTCGCCGCGACCGCCTCCGCGGAGCCTCACCCCACCGACGCCGTGGCCTCCGGCCACGAGTGGTCCGTCACCCGCGTGGCCGGCGGTTTCCGGGTCACCCTCGACCTCACCCGGCAGCTCCCCGTCACCGCCGGCGCCCCCACGCTGTCGGTCGACGGCAGGATCCTCGGCCCGGCGACGGAGTCCGCCGACGGAAAGGCCCTGTCGCTGGTCACCACCGACCCCTCGGTGGCCAAGGCCCACTCGGTGACCACCGATGCCTTCGGGTCGGGCTCGGGCAACGCCCTGGCGTCTCCGGTCCCTCAGCGACCTCAATCCAAGATCACGCCAAAGGCACTGCGGGCCGACCCCTCGACCCCAGGTTCCCATCATGTCGCCGAGGCCGTCTATGACTTCGGTGACCAGGCGATCCCGTTGCTCAACATCGGCGGCATCCGCGGCGAGCTCACCGGCAAGATCTACCTGCCGGACGGTGGCGGCAGGAAACCCGTAGTGATCTTCCTGCACGGCCGTCACTCCTCCTGCTACGGCTCGGGCACGCCCAACCCGGCGGGCTGGCCCTGCCGCACCTCACCGGACAGCACCGCGCAGCGCTGGACGATCCCCAGCTACCTCGGCTACGAAGCGCCGGCCCGCGCGCTGGCGAGCAACGGGTACGCCGTGATCTCGATCTCGGCCAACGCCATCAACGCCAGCGACAACCAGCGCGCCGCCGACTACGGCGCCCAGGCGCGGGGCGAGCTGATCCTCGACACCCTGCGGATGCTGAAGAAGGCCGACTCCGGCGGCAACGTCGCCTACCACGACGCGTTCACCGACCGGGACGTCAGTCTGGGTCAGGCCCTCCAGGGCGAGGTCACGCCGGCGAACCTGGTCAGGCGGCTTGACCTCGGAAACGTCGGGATCATGGGCCACTCCCGCGGTGGCGAAGGAGTCGTGGCCGCCTCGACCCTCAACGACGCCCTCCCGGTGTCGCAGCAGTTCGGGATCAAGGCGGTACTCCCGCTCGCGCCCGTCGACTACGACCGGATCTCCATGCCGAACGTCGCGACGGCGACGGTCCTGCCGTACTGCGACGGTGACGTGGAGAACCTGATGGGCCAGCACATCGTCGACGACTCACGCCACAACTTCAGCGACAACGTGCTCCGCTCGGCGGTGCTCGTGATGGGCGCTGATCACAACTTCTTCAACACCATCTGGACCCCGGGCGGCTGGCCGTCCGGCACCGCCGACGACTGGACCTCCTTCGCCGACGGCGCCGATGACCCGGTGTGCGCCCCCACGTCCGCGACCACGACCCGGCTCACCGCTCCGCAACAGGTCCAGGTCGGCACCACGTACGTCGCGGGCTTCTTCCGGCTCGTGCTCGGCGGCGAGAAGGAGTTCCAGCCGCTGTTCGACGGCTCGGCCGTGACCGCGCCGTCGACGTCGTTCGCGCACATCGCGGCGACCGCCACGCAGCCGGCCAGGTCACGGGTGGACCTCAACACCTTCGAACGCGCCGACCCGGCCGTTCGTGTCTCGGGCGATGCCACCGCCGGCGTGTGCGCCAGCATGGGTGGCACCGGCGGCGTGACGCTCCCGCAGTCGTCGCCGTACTGCTCCACCACGCTCAACGAGGCGGCCGTCCCGCACTGGTCACCGGCCCTGTGGTCGTGGAACACGCCGTCCTCGCCGATGCTGCACCTGACGTGGACGTCGCCGAACGGGCAGGTACGGGTGGCCGTCCCGGCCGCCGACCGCGACATCAGCCGCTTCGGCCAGCTCTCGGTGAAGATGGCGGCCGACGAGTCCGTGGCCGCCGGGACCGACCTCACCATCAGCGTCATCGACGGCGCCGGACACACCTGGTCCTCGCCGGTCTCCACACTGAACCCGGCCGCCGTCACGCGTATGCCCGGCGTCAGCTCGCCCTGGTTGCGGAAGGTGATCCTGCAGCAGGTGACGATCCCGACCTCGTCGCTCACCGGGCTCAAGCGGACCGATGTGCGCGAAGTGCGGTTCACGGCCGCGGGCGCGGCCGGCGGGGTCTACATCTCCGATCTGTCGGCCGAGAACCGGGCCGTCGGCGCACGTGCCCCCGCGCAGCAGGTGACCGTGGACATGGCGCCCGCGAACGTCGACGAGGGTTCCGGTCCGGGCACCGCGCAGGTGGCGGCGGTGCTGTCCCGGCCGGTGGGCCGCCCGGTCACCGCGTACGTCAGCGTGTTCGGCTCCGGCACCGGCAAGGCCGGGGACGCGACGCGGAAGGTGACCTTCGCCCCGGGACGGGTCTGTGTGCCGGTGCCGGTCGCGACGTACGGCGACACTCTTCCGAGCGCCACCCCGTCCACGTCGTTCAAGGCCTCGGCGACCGACGTGGCCGGTGCGGTCATGGGCGACAAGGGCTTCAACACCCTCACCATCCGCGAGGACGACGGAGTCACCGGTGGCACGCCGGCACCCGAGGTCGGCGTCCCGGGCGATGCCTGCGCCGAGTACGCGGCGTCGCTGAGGCCGGGCCGACTGCACGTCGCGGGCACGGTCGCCGCCGGCGCGAACACCACGCTCAGTGCCGGAGGCTACCGGGCCGGAGAGAGCGTGGAGTTCCGCCTCGGCGAGGCGCCGCTCGGACGAGCGCTCGCGGACCGCAGAGGCACGGTCTCCCTCAGTGCCACGATCCCCTCCGCGACCCCCAGCGGTACGGCACTGCTGACCGCGGTCGGCGCCGGCTCCGGATACACCACCGAGGCCAAGGTGAAGACGCGGGCGGCCCACTGACGGTCCTACGTCGCGGCCGGGGGTGATCCCCCGGCCGCGACATTCTCACTGGCGCGTCAGCTCCGCAGCGTGCGTTCTAGCCGGCGTACGGCGATGGCGAGGGCCACGACTCCGAGTACGGCGAGGTAGGCCACGGCTACGGCGAGGTGGCGGCCGCCCGTACCGAGGAACGTCGCCCGGGTGAGTTCGATGCTGTGGTAGAGCGGCAGGACCTCCACCAGCACCTGGACGGGGCGCGGATACACGTTCAGGGGGAAGAACGTGGTCGCGAACAGGAACATCGGCAGCATCACCAGCTGGATCAGCTGGAAGTCCTGCCAGCTGCGCAGGAGCGTGACGACGAGCAGCCCGATCGAGGCGAAGGTGAAGCCGATGAGCAGCGCGCTCGGGATGACCAGCAGCGCCATCGGCGTATGGACCAGCCCGAGGACGCTCACCACGGCCAGGAACGCGGTGGAGACGAGGGTGCCGCGCATGAGCGCCCAGCACACCTCGCCGAGGGCGACGGAGCGTACCGACATCGGCGTGGTGAGGATGGACTCGTACGTCTTGTCGGTGGCGAGCTTGCCGTACATGTTGAACGTGGTCTCGTTCATGGCCCCGTTCATCGCGGCGGTGGCGAGCAGCGCCGGCGCCACGAACTCCGGGTACGTGATCGAGGCGTCGCTCAGGCCCGGCACGTCGCCGACGAGCGCGCCGATGCCGACGCCGAACGCGAGCAGGTAGAGCAAGGGTTCGAAGATCTCGGCGAGGATGACCGGCCAGGTGTGGCGGTAGATCATCAGGTTGCGCTCGACCATCGTCCAGGCCCGCCCGGGGCGCAGAACCGTCGTTGCCGTCACTGTGGGCTCCCGGTCAGACGTACAGCTTGCGGCGGTAATTGCGGCGGGCCACGAACAGGCCGATGACCGCCATCGCGCTCAGGTAACCCGTGTGGATCAGCGCCCCGGGCAGGGTGACCGTGCCCAGCGCGACCGTGCGGCAGAGATCGACGCCGTGCCACAGCGGTGTGGCCCAGGCCACCGGTCGTAGCCAGGCCGGCAGCTGCTCGATCGGGAAGAACGTGCCGGAGAACATGTACAGCGGCAGGATCACGAACCGGAACATCGCGTTGAGGTGGGAAGGCCGGGTGACGGTCACCCCCCAGGCCGCGGCGGGGGTGGCGAACGCGACCGCGACCAGCAGGGCGATCGGCACGAGCAGCGGCGCGCGGTACACGCTGACGGCACCGAAGAGCACGCTCACGCCGGTGAACAAGATGGCGTTCTGGGCCGCCCGCAGGGTCCAGTACATGAGGTGCCCGTAGAGGATGTCGGCCGGTGCGAGCGGTGTCGACGCGGCGGCGCGGTAGTTGCCGCGCGGGAGCGCGGCCTGCATGACCGGACCGGCCGCCTCCAGGAACGCGGTCTGCATCACCGCGGCGATCAGCATGCCGGGCAGGATGAACCGGACGTACGGGTGGCCGTGCAGCGACTCGCTGCCGTTACGGTTGATCAGTTTGCCCAGCCCGAGCCCCAGAGCGGTCAGGAAGAGCAGCGGGTTCGCCACACTGATCACGATCGACCCGCGCCAGGTACGGCGGTAGCGGAACAGCCAGTAGCCGAGCTCGCGGAAGGCGGGCGCCGAGCGCGCCCTTGCCAGTGTGAGCATGCGTGTCTTCCCGTCGGGTCGGGCGGATCAGTCGACGAGCGAGCGGCCGGTCAGGGTGAGGAAGACGTCCTCCAGGCTGGACCGGCGGATCAGCGCGGTCAGTGGCCGCACGCCCCGCGCGTTGACCGCGGCCAGCGTCTCCTCGCCGCTGTCGGTGTAGAGCATCAACCGGTGTGGCAGCTCCTCCACGCGTTCGACGATTCCGCGGCACTTGTCGGCCATGATCTGCCGCTCGCCGGGGGCGAAGCGCAGCTCGACCACCTCACGGCTCGTGTAGCGGCTGATCAGCTCGGCCGGAGTGCCGGCGGCGACGATCTTCCCGGCGTCCATCACCACCAGCCGGTCGCACAGCTGCTCTGCCTCATCCATGTAGTGCGTGGTGAGCAGCAGGGTCACGCCGTCCTGCTTGAGCTGGAACAGGCGTTCCCAGAGCAGGTGGCGGGCCTGCGGATCGAGGCCGGTGGTGGGCTCGTCGAGCAGCACGATCTCCGGCTCGTTGATGAGCGCCCGGGCGATCGTGAGCCGGCGGCGCATACCGCCGGAGAGGGTCGCGACCTCGTCGTCGGCCTTCTCCGACAGGCGCGTGAACTCCAGCAGCCGCGTGCTGCGCTCGCGCAGGACCTTCCACGGCAACCCGAAGTAGCGGCCGTAGATCAGCAGGTTCTCGCGGACCGTCAGCTCGCTGTCGATCGTGTCGTCCTGTGGCACGACACCGAGCCGAGCCCGGATCTTCGCGCCGTCCGTGGCACTGTCATGGCCGAGAATGCGCAGGCTGCCCGCCGTGACCGGCGAGACGCAGGCGATCATCCGCATGGTCGACGACTTGCCGGCGCCGTTCGCGCCGAGGACGCCGAACGCCTCGCCGCGGTGTATCTCCAGGTCGATGCCGTCGACGGCGGTGAAACCCGCCCGCCCACCAGGCGTGCCGTAGACCTTCGTGAGGCCAGTGGCCTCGATCAGCACCGTCGATGCGTCGGCCGTCATACGTCCCCCCGAGTCCTTGCACGCCAGCCACGAAGTTACTCAATTCGCTTCAATTTTTGCAACGAATTATCCAGAAGATGAAGCCCGCGCCGGTGGCCGAACTCACCGGTCTGCGCTTCATCGAGCTGGGTGCCCATTCCATGCTGACCGCGTAAGGGATGCGCCTTCCGCAGGGCCGGCACCTGATCCTGGACAACCTCCAGCCCGACGTAGAGGTCCTGTTCTCGATGCTCGGCCGGCACCGTCTTCCGGGCATCGTGCGGGGCCGCGTGAGATCGCCGCCTGCGCCCGAACTACCGATGCAGGGTCCGGCGGAGCCGTCCACGCCAGACGAACTGGCGGCGCTGCCAGGCGCGTGAGCGGCGGGTCGCGGCGAGCTCGGTGAACAGCTGGTCGTACGTCTGGGCGACCAGTGCGGGGTCGAAACGGTCCGCGGCGGTACGGGCGGCGGCGCCCATGCGCCGGCGGCCGGGTTCGTCGGCGATGAGTTCGAGCAGCACGGCGGCCAGGGCGTGGGGGTCACCGACGGGGACCAGGCGGCCGTCCACGCCATCGTGGATGATCTCGGCGGGGCCGAGTGGGCAGTCCGTGCTGACCACGGGGACGCCGCAGCGCATGGCCTCCACGAGGGTCATGCCGAAGGACTCGGCGTCGGAGGCGCTCGCGACGATCGAGGCCTGGGCGAATTCGGCCTCGATCGGCGAACGCACGCCCATCAGCGTCACCTGGTCCGTCAGGTCGCGGTCTTCGATCAACTCTTGCAGCCGTGCCCGTTCCGCGCCCCCTCCGTAGATGCGCAAGGACCAGTCGGGCTGTTTGGCGGCGACCTGGCCGAAGGCCTCGATGAGCAGGTCGAAACGTTTCGCGTGGACCAGCCGTCCGGCCGCGGCGACCACCTTGGCGGTCCTGTCGGCGGGCGGCAGGCCCGGGGCGGGCACGCTGTTGGGCACGGCAAGGATCCGCACCCCCGGCAGCCGCATGTTCGCCCGGTAGGCGGCGGCATCCGCCTCGGTCGTCGTGACCACCGCGTCCAACGTGCGGTAGTGGCCGACGAGATCGGCGCGCAGTTTCTTGCTGTGGCTGTCGAGGGTGAGGTGCTCCTGGGCGATGCGCAGGGCCGAGGGCCGGCCGAAGCGGGCCAGGTACACATTCACCCCCGGCCTCGTGCCGATGATCACGTCCGCGTCGCAGCCACGCAGGTACTCCTCGGCACGCTGGTCGGTGAGCAGGCTGTACTGCCGGTACCTCTTCTCGGCGGAGGGGAAGACCTTCGCGGGCTCACGGAGCAGCGGATCCGCGGCGTCGGCCGCGTCTTCGCGCAGGTCGACCAAGGGCACCACGCGTACGCGGGGGTCGATGTCGAACCTGGGGTTCTCGCGATGGCGCAGCATCGACACGACCGTCACCTCGTGACGGTCGGCGAGTGCGGCGGCGAGGTTGAGGGTGGTACGGATCGTGCCACCGATCCCGTAGACGTTGTGGATCAAGAAGGTGACCTTCACGCGGCGGGCTTCCGTTCATCGAGGTGGCCCGCGTCGGGGGTGACCAGGGCGTGCAGGCGAGTGGTGGCGATGACCTCGGTCAGCCGGCTCAGTGGAGCGCGCAGCAGGAGATATCCGGCCCCGGCGATGACGGCGCCGAGCGCGAGGCCGGCTGCGACGTCGTGGGGATAGTGCTGGCCGGTCCATACGCGAGAGGCGGCCATGACCAGTGCCGCGACCGTGGCGATCAGGCCGAGTCGCCGATTGACGAGCACGAGAGCGACGGCCACGGCTCCGGCCATGACGGCGTGATTGCTCGGAAAGGAGTAGTCCCCCGCAGGCGGGCAGGTCAGCAGGGTGGTGCCGGGAGGCAGTCCCAGGCACGGCCGGGCCTCGGCGAACAACGGCTTGAGCAGTGCGCTGGCCGCGATGGCCAGCAGCGTGGTGATCGGCGCGCACAGCGCCGCGACCACACGCCGCCGGTCCCCGGCCCCCCGGGCGGTCCACCAGCCCACCGCGAGCAGCAGTCCGAAGACCACCACGCCGTAGGTGGTCCATACCGTGACGACGCCGTCGAACCATGACGGTGCACGGTCGGCCACGCCGGTGACCCAGGTGAAACCGTCGCTCGGCAAAGCCGCCGTCCTCGCGCCGGCCCCAAGACCGAGTGCTTGCGACACTCATGAGTCCTTCCTGCCCCGCGCTGTCCTTCGAAGAGAGCACATGGCACACTCGGATGAGCAGCTTCTACACTGCCGTAGAAGTTTTACACGACTGTAGAAGACGAGCGAGGGAACGCCAAACCGATGGATGCGGACGCGAGGGCATCAGGCCGTAAGCGCGGCAACGGCGAACGCGAGGCCGAGATCCTCGGGCTGCTGCACCAGGCCGCCGGCGCCCTGACCCCGGGCGAGGTCGCCGAACGCCTGGGCGGCGGGCTGACCTACAGCACGGTAGTGACGATCTTGTCCCGGATGCACGCCAAGCAGCTGCTCACGCGTACCCCACGCGGTCGCGCTTACGCCTACCAGCCGGTCACCGACGATCCCGGGTTCGCCGCACGCCGTATGCGGGGCGTGCTGGAGGAGCGGTCCGACCGTGAGGCCGTGCTGGCACGCTTCGCCGACAGCCTGTCCTTCTCGGACGCGGAGCTGTTGCGCCAGCTGCTCGGCTCCGACCCGGACGTGGCCCGGTAGCCGATGCGCGTCATCGTCTACCTGCCGCTGCTGCTGCCCCTGCTCGCCTCCATCGGCGCGCGGCCGCTGTCGGAGCGCTGCGAGCCTCGCCTGGCCACCTGGTTGCTCACCGTCTCATCGGTGGTGCTGGCCGCGGCGAGCACCAGCTGTCTGGCGTTGCTGGCCATCACGGGGCTGATTCGCTTCCCGCTGCTCGCCGCCTTCGGCCATTGGTCGGCGCCCATCGCGCAGCGTGACGACCCCGCCGAGCTGTCCGTCGCCCTGATCGCCGGCATGGTGCTGACCGTCACCGCGCTCACCGCCGCCCGCATGCTCTGGCGGCGCGCGGTCGCCCTTGCCGCCGCCGCCCAGCAGGCCGCCTGCATGCCCACGCCTGACGGCCTCATCATCGTCGACGACGAGGCCCCGGACGCGTTCGCCCTGCCCGGGCTGCCCGGCCGCGTCGTCGTCTCCACCGGCATGCTCAAGACCCTGGATGCCACCGAACACGACATCCTGCTCGCCCACGAGCGCGCACATCTGAGAGCCCACCACTACCTTTTCGTCGCGCTCGCCCAGCTGGGCGCCGCGGCGAACCCCCTGTTGCGCCCGCTCGCCGCCGCCGTCGCCTACACGGTCGAACGCTGGGCCGACGAACAGGCCGCCACCACCGTCGGCGACCGGGTCCGCGTCGCCCACACCGTCGGCAAGGCCGCCCTCGCGTCTCAGCACGCCCGCCTCCGCCTGCCGGACGCCGCGCTCGGCATCATCGGACGCGGTGGCCCGCTCAAAGGAGCGGGCCCGGTCCCCCGGCGCGTCGCCGCGCTCCTCGCCCCGCCGCTCCGCCGACGGCCCGCCCTCACGGTCATCACCGCGGCCATCCTCACGGCCGCCGCCTGGTCCACGGCCGATGCCACGTACGACCTCCATCTCCTGCTGAAGGCCGCCGGCATATGAGTGGCACCCTGCTGGTCCTCGCGGTCTTCCTGGCATGTGCCGTGGAGGCCGTCGAGGCGCTCACCATCGTGCTCGCCGCGGGTCTGACCCGCGGATGGTCATCACCTCTGATCGGCGTCGGCTCCGCCCTGGCCGTGCTCGCCGTGATCGTGGCGATCTTCGGTCCCGCGATCGGTCATGTTCCGCTGAACCTGCTGCGCCTGCTCGTCGGCGCACTTCTGCTGATCTTCGGGCTGCAGTGGCTGCGGAAGGCGATCCTGCGGGCATCGGGGCACAAGGCCCTGCACGACGAGGCGGCCATCTACCAGCGGCAGGCGTCGGCCGCACAGACCGCGGCCCGGCACAGGCGGGCGTTCGTCACCGACTGGTACGCCTTCACCCTCGCGTTCAAAGGCGTTCTCCTCGAGGGCCTGGAGGTGGCGTTCATCGTCGTGACCTTCGGCGCGAACCAGGGGCATCTCGCGGCGGCCTGTCTCGGCGCTGCGCTGGCCGTCATCCTGGTCACCATCGTGGGCGTCCTGCTGAAAAAGCCCTTGGCGCGGGTCCCGGAGAACACGATGAAGTTCGTCGTCGGCGTCCTGCTGACGTCCTTCGGCACGTTCTGGGCGAGTGAGGGCGCCGGAGCGGACTGGCCCGGCGCGGACCGCGCCCTGCTCGTCATCATTCCGGGCTATCTCCTGGTGTCACTGCTGTTCATCGCCCTGCTACGGAAACGGCAGCCCGCCACATCGGCCCCGGATCTCGGCCCGAGCCGGACCGAGGTGACCTCATGACCGCCGCTATCAACCGATTCCTCAGGTTCTGGTGGGACTTCCTGATCGGAGACGACTGGACGGTCGCCGTCGGCGTCGTCCTCACGCTCACCGTCACGGCGTTGCTGGCCGCCGCCGGCATCCCGGCGTGGTGGCTGCCTCCGGCCGCCGTCGTCCTCCTGCTGGGCCGGTCCCTTCGCGGGGAGACCCGCCGCGACCGCTGACCGGCAGAAGGCCGGCCCGTCGCCGTTCAGCCGTCAGGACACGCCCGCCGTGGCTCGCACGGCGACGGTACGGGACCAGTCACGGACGGCGTCGCGGTAGACCTCGTCCGGTTTGAGCTGGCGCAGTTCCTCTGCGATCAGCTCCGCGTCCGGCCGCCGGTGAAGCACCGCCCGCCGATCGGGCCGGCCGGGACGTGAGAGGGTCGCCATCCGCCCGTCCGGGCGTGTCACCGCGATCGGACCGGACGCGGTGGCCAGCCGCACCGCGGTGATCCCCGGCCCGCAGGAGGACGACAGCTCGCACGGCACGCCCAGCCGGCCCGCCAGCCACGCGCCGAGCAGCACGGCGCTGGGATTGCGGGGCGCCGCCTCGATCGTCGCGGCGGTGATGTCCTCGTGGGGCTCATCGAGCGCGGCGGCCAGCAGGGAGCGCCATGGGGTGGCCCGCGTCCAGGACAGGTCGGTGTCCCCTGGGCGGTAGGCCTCTGCCAGCCGCTTGAGCGTGCCCATCGGGTCGGCATCGCCGGCGGCGTCGGTGACGCGCCGCTGGGCCAGAGCACCGAGGGACTCCGCACCGGGCCGCCGCGGGGCCGCGCCGGGCCACCAGGTGATGACCGGCGTGTCCGCGACGAGCAGCGGCAGCACCGCCGCCTCCGCGTGCTGGACCAGGAGGCCGTACAACCGCAACAGCACGGTCTCGCCAGGACCGGAATCGCCGAAGTGCACCTCGGCGTCCAGCCGGGATTCCCCGGTACGCTCGCGCGGTATCACGGCGAGGATCCGGCTGGGATGGTCCCTCGACGCGTCGATCGACGCCCGCAGCGCGTCGTACTGTCCCGCCTCATCGGTGACGACCACCAGGGTCAGTACCTTGCCGGTGGCCGGGCCGCCCAGACGATGACGCATCGCCGTCAGGGCGTCCTCGATCTTGCGGGTCGTCGTGTTCACCAGATCAATGATCATCATCCACCCCCGCGGATGAGAGATATGCCTTCATGGTCGCAGCCTGTCCCGGGCGCCGAGGACGGCGGGTCGCGCTCGGGACCAGGCACGCCGTCGTGTTTGCCGGTGAGGTCACGCTGGAAGGAGTGCTGGAGAGCACCGGAGGGCACGAATGGAATTCGGGATCGCAACGTTCGTCACCGACGAGGGCGTCACACCGACACACCTCGGACGCGCGCTCGAGCAGCGCGGCTTCGAGTCGCTGTTCGTCGCCGAGCACTCCCACATCCCCGTGAATCGGGAGTCACAGCCGCCCGACGGCGGCGAACTCCCCCGGAAGTACTACCGGACCCTCGATCCGTTCGTGACCCTCACGGCGGTGGCCGTGGTGACCGAGCGGCTCCTGGTCGCCACCGGCATCCTCCTGCTCATCGAACGTGACCCCATCACCACGGCCAAGGAGATCGCAAGCCTGGACCACGTCTCGGGCGGACGGGCCGTCGTGGGAGTGGGCGCCGGCTGGAACCGCGAGGAGATGCGCCACCACGGCACCGATCCGAAGACCCGGATGGCGCTGCTCCGCGAGCGGATCTACGCGATGAAGGAGATCTGGACCAAGGACGTGGCCGAATTCCACGGCGAGTTCGTCAACTTCGATCCGATCTACTGCTGGCCCAAGCCCGTACAGCGGCCCCACCCGCCGATCATCGTGGGCGGCCACGGGCCGAAGGCGCTCGACCGGACCCTGGACTACGGCGATGGCTGGATGCCGACCTACGGGCTGGGAGTCGACGAGATCGCCGAAAGGACCGCCGAGCTCAGGCGGCGCGCGGAGGAGACCGGCCGAGGGTATGTCCCCGTGTCGGTCTATGCCGTCCCCGCCGAGCCCGAGATCGTCACCCGGCTGGCGGAGGCCGGTGTCGACCGGGTGCTGTTCGATCTCCCCACGCTTCCGGCCGAGGAGACCGACCAGAGGCTCGACGAGTTCGCCGCGGTCGCCCGGTCGTTCACCGGCTGACAGCCGCCACAGGAGACGTGCCGGTCAGACCGCGAAGGGGTAGGTCTCGGGGGCCTCGCCCCGCTCCCACCGGCCGGTCCGCTCGAGGGGTTCGACCGCTCGCGTCTCATCGATGTGAATGACCGCGTCGAACTGGTCCGCCACTCGGGTGCGGAAGTAGTGGCTCTGCCGTTCCGTCTGCGGCCGGTAGATGACGCCGATGGCGCGCTCCAGCCGGGCGGAACACATCACCTCGGCCGCCGGCCGGGCCAGGTCGAACCAGACCATGAAGTTCTTGCCGCCCACCTGGTGGAAGAGCTCTTCCACGCTGTGCGGCAGGGCCGGCCGCACCACCATGCGGTCGGCGGGAGCGCCCCAATCCTCGGCGGCGGTCACGGTGCCGGCGTAGGTGGTGAAGCCGATCAGGCGGCATTCACCGGGGTGGCGTTCGCGCACCAGCTGACCGACGTTCAGTTCGCCGCGCGTCCCCATCTCGGTGGCGCGGGCGTCGCCGAGATGAGAGTTGTGCGCCCACACCACGAGCTTGGCCGGTTCACCCCCCGCTCGGCCGAGATGATCGGCGAGCGCCTCCAGCGTGTCGACCATGTGCTGGTCGCGCAGGTTCCAGGAGGAGATCCGGCCGTCGAACATCGAACGGTAGTACTTCTCCGCTGCCTGCACGGCCACGGCGTTCCGCTCGGCGTGGAACAGCTCGTCCTCGGCGAGCAGCCCGTCTCGCCTCGCGTACTCGGGTGCGCGCCGCTGCAGGTCGACCAGTTGCTCGACCACCTGTCGCTCACACGACTCCCCGGCACCGAACGCTGCCGCGAATCCGTAGGACTGGCCGTCATCGCCCTCGGCGTGGTCGAAGCAGGAGTACCGCTCGCGGGCGCGTGCCGCGGCCTCCGGATCGACGCGCTCCAGAAAGGCGATGACCTCCTGCATCGACCGATGCAGGCTGTACAGGTCCAGCCCGTAAAAACCCGCCTTGCGCGCCTCGTCGTCGAGGTGATCGTTGTGTTCGCGCAGCCAGCCGACGAAGTCGAGTACGGCGGTGTTCCGCCACATCCACGTCGGGAAGCGCTCGAACCCGCGCATCGCCTCCTCCGCGGTCGCGTCCTCGCCACGGCCGCGGACGTAGCGGTTCACCCGGTAGGCGTCCGGCCAGTCCGCCTCCACCGCTACGCCTTGGAAACCCCGCTCCTGGATGAGCCGCCGGGTCATCTCGGCGCGGGCCGCGTAGAAGTCGTGGGTGCCGTGCGAGGCCTCGCCGATCAGCACCAGCCGCGCGTCGCCCACCAGTTCGAACAGGGTCTCCTCCGAAGGGACACCGTTCTGGACGGGGGCGGCCGCCATGCCGATGACCTCAGCCGGGGACCGTACGGCCTCAGCCGGTGCGCGGGTCGTCGACCGGGCCGCGGCCCGGAGCAGGTCGCGGACCTCCTCGTCCATGACCTGGGCGAAGTTCCAGTACGAACGGCCGACGGCGAAGAACGGCGACGGTGTGGTGGCGCACACCACCTCGTCCACCTCGAGCTTGAGCTCCTCACAGGTCGACTCCGGCGCGGCCGGCACGGCCACGACGAGGCGCGCCGGCCGCAGCCGCCGCAGCGCCAGAATCGCGGCTCGCATGCTCGATCCGGTCGCCAGGCCGTCGTCCACCACGATGACGACCTTGCCGGAGAGCTCCGGCATGGGCCGGTCCTCCCGGTAGAGCTGCTCCCGCCGTGCCAGCTCACGGCCCTCGCGCTCGGCGACCTGCCGGATGATCTCCGGTTCGATACCGAGCCCGCTGACGACGTCCTCATTGAGCACGATCACTCCGCCGCTGGCGATCGCGCCCATCGCGAGCTCCTCCTGCCCGGGTACGCCGAGTTTGCGCACCGAGAACACGTCCATTGGGGTGTGCAGGGCCGTGGCCACCTCGTAGGCGACCGGAGCCCCGCCACGCGGCAGCGCCAGGACTACGACGTCGTCACGGTCCGCGTACTGCTCCAGCAGACCGGCCAGGACGCGGCCCGCGTCGTAGCGGTCACGGAAGATTCGTTCAGGCATGGTTCGTCACCACCGGCCTTCACGATGGCCGGCCCGGCCGGCCGGCCGCGGTGGCCGGGGCCGCGGCGAGCAGCCGCCGGGCCTCCTCGGCGAACCGGGCATCGACCAGCACGTCGTACCGGTCGGCGACGACCGTGGGAACCGCGGCGAACGACCGCCGCTCCCACATCCGTGCGACCGCGGCCCAGATGATGCCGAGCACGATCCCGAGCACGATCGCGGAGATCACTGATGCGACCGCCCACGGGGTGACGATCAAGAAGACCAGCCCGACGAGAAGGCCGATCCAGCCACCGGTGACCGCTCCGGTGAGGAGCGTCCGGCCCAGTGTCCAGCGGCCGAGCACGACCTCCTGAAGTCTGAGATTCGTGCCCACGATGGTGACGTGCTCGACCGGGAACCTTTGCTGGGCCAGAAGGTCGACCGCGTGCTGGGCCGCCGCATGACTACGGTAGGAACCGAGCACGACCTTGTGCGGTTCAGGTCTTTCCGCAGACATCTCCTCACTCCTTCTCGTCGAGCATGCCGTGCAGGTGGGCCGCCGCTATCTCGATGTCGGTGTACTTACGTTGCGCGGCCCGCACCTCCGCCGCGATGACTCCGCATCGATGCACGTTCTCGAAGTCACCGTAGGGAAAGCTGTACCGGGACTTGGTGTCCTCCGGATATTGGTCATCGACGCCGAGATGCCACCTCCCGTACTCGCCGTAACCGTGTTTTTCGATGAATTCGTTCTCCTGCTGAGCGGACGGCTGATGCTCGCTCCACTCGTCCATGTCGTCCAGGACGACATGCCCGTCACTGATCAGCTTCTTCGCGAACTCAAAGGATCGCTCACTCCGCTTTACGGCCACGATGTCTCCCCCGTTCGGACGCCTCTACGGCAGCATCTCGGCCAGGTCCTTGGGCATCTCGGCCTTGACGTCCTGCCACTCGCCATCGGTGACATAGAGCCGGAGCGCCTCCGCCACGGTGGTGACCAGCGTTTCGGTCCCGCCTTTTACGTCATACGGAGGCATCTCTGTTCGGATCTGCTCCAGGAAGTCCTCGCGATGCATCTTCTTCGGCACCCGGCTCGGATCCCATCCGTCGTAGTAAAGGCCTCGCACCAGCATCGGCAATTGCGCGGCGAAATGGGCCGTCTCGTCAACCGTCAAACGATCCCGCAACGCATGCAGGACCGCACGCATGGCGTTGTACGATTGGTTCCGGCGCTCCTTCGGCCAGCCACAGGACTCCTCGATCTGCCGCAAGATGCGATTTGTCTTGTGCACTGTGGTGTCGAATGACGCGTATCCCGTCTGAGTCATCTCGGTGCCCCGTTCCTCGATCTCGTGCCGCGACGGACCTGGGCGACCACATGCATACTCACACCAAGGCGATCCCGATCACGGCTCTTCCCCACGTCACCGTCCAGGGGCACGAAGTCACCCCAAGACCGCCATAACGGCCCCTCCCCGCGCATTCACGCACATAAACGGCCGAACACCCCTCATCCGGACATGCGAAGAGCCCCTGGCGTCCTGTCACGGAGTGTGTGATGGTCTTACGGTGCGTAAGTACACGCTGGTGGGAGTGCCGGGCAGCGGCAAGAGCACGCATGGCGCGAGGCTGACCCACGATTTCGATCTCGTGCGGATCAGCGTCGGAGACATCTTCCGTTGGCACGTGAGGCACCACACCAAGATCGGCGCGCGCGTACGCGACGGCATGGCGGCCGGCCGGCTCGTCGGTGACACCCTCGTCGAGGCGGTCATGCGTGATCGATTGGAGCAGCACGACTGGAACCACGGATTCGTGATCGACGGGTTCCCGCGGAACCGGCGGCAGGCCGAGTTCTTCCTCGAGACGTACGACATCGACGCCGTCATCTATCTGGAGATCTCCGATTCGCAGGTACGCGAGCGGGTGCTGGCGAGAAGGCGGTGCAGCCGCTGCGGCACCGACTACTCCCTCATCGAGAGCAGACCGCGACAAGAGGGCACCTGTGACTCGTGCGCCGGCCGGCTCGTGGCACGCGACGACGACACATCTGAGGCACTCACCACCCGGATCCAGGACTACCGCAGGAACATCGGCCCGGTGCTGGAGCTGCTCCGGCGCAAGGCCCCCGTGTTCGTGATCGACGCGAGCGGTGATCCGGACACCGTTCAGGCCGAGATCCGTACGCGCCTGGGGCTTGCGTCGCCTCCCGCGCCGGGCGAGGGCAGCACGGGGCGTGCCGACAGCTGATGCGCGGCGGTCCCCGTTTGGGCATTCAGCGGGCGGGGATCAATCAGAGATCAGGCATTCCGGGGGTCGCCCGGGAGGACGAAGCGACTCTAGGCGCTAGGCAGATCTTGGGCCTACCGCCGACCCGTGCCATCACCCTCTCCGCGGCCTCATTCGCTCCGATCGAAACGATCGATCGGCTCGCGAAAGGGGAAGACATGCCCTACCAGTCGGTGAATCCTTACAACGATGAGGCCCTGGCCACGTTCCCCGAGATCGGCGACGCGGACTTGGAGAACGCCCTGTCACGCGCCCAGTCGGCGTACGAGATGTGGCGGCGGCAGAGCTTCGACGAACGGGCGGCCGTCACCCGGCGCGCGGCCACGATCCTGCGTGAGCGGCAGGAGGAGTTCGCCCGCCTGATGACCCTGGAAATGGGGAAGCTCATCGGCGAGAGCATCGAGGAGGTCCAGCTGTCCGCGGACATCTTCGACTACTACGCGGACAACGCCGAAGACTTCCTCAAGCCGGTCCGGCTCGACACGGGTGAGGGCGACGCCGTCGTCGTCAACAGTCCGCTGGGCGTGCTGCTCGGTGTACAGCCATGGAACTTCCCGTACTACCAGCTGGCCCGGTTCGCGGTTCCCAACATCATGGCCGGCAACGTCGTCATGGTGAAGCACGCGTCGAACGTGCCGCAGTGCGCACTGGCCTTCGAGCGTCTCTACCGCGAGGCGGGTGCGCCGGACGACGTCTACACCAACCTGTTCGTCACCAAGGAGCAGGTCGGGAAGGCGATCGACGATCCGCGTGTGCAGGGCGTGGCGCTGACCGGCAGTGAGGCGGCGGGCCGCGTCGTCGCGGCGCGCGCCGGCAACGCGATCAAGAAGACCACCCTGGAGCTGGGCGGCAGCGACCCGCTCATCGCGATGCCCGACGCCGACCTGGGCGCGACGGTCCACTGGGCCACGTGGGGCCGCATGAACAACTGCGGGCAGTGCTGTGTGGCCACCAAGCGGCTCCTCATCCACGAGCAGATCGCCGACAAGTTCCTGGAGGAGTTCACCGCGGCTCTGAGCGGCCTGACCGCCGGAGACCCGATGGACGAACGGACCACGCTGCCGCCGATGTCCTCGCGGTCCGCCGCGGACACACTCAAGGGCCAGATCGCCGAGGCGGTCGATCACGGCGCCCAGGCGACCGAGGTCGGCGAGCCCGTACCGGCCGACGGAGCATTCGTTCAGCCGACGATTCTCACCGGCGTGACCAGGGACAACCCGGTCTACGGCGAGGAGCTTTTCGGGCCGGTGGCGATGTTCTTCAGCGTCCGGGACGAAGACGAGGCGATCGCCATCGCCAATGACACCGGCTTCGGCCTCGGCGGGGCGGTGTTCACCTCCGATATCGAACACGGCAAGGAGATCGCCCAGCGCGTCGAGAGCGGCATGGTCTTCATCAACCATCCCACCTGGACCGCGCCCGAGCTGCCGTTCGGTGGCATCAAGCGGTCCGGTTACGGACGGGAGTTGTCCTGGCTCGGCATCCAGGAGTTCGTCAACAAGAAGCTGATCGACGTGCTTCCGGCCGACGCGCCGCTGTGAGCGCGAGCGCTACCAAGGTTGAGGATGCGCCGGGCCGTACGGACGGCGAGTGTCGTTGTAGGAGCACATATCGATCTTGGTACACGCTCCGAACCTCGTGGGGGACGTGATGGCTCAGCAGGAAGCGAAGGTCCGTCCGGGTGCCGCGGTCCGGTGCGTGAAATGCGGCAGGCAGAACCGCGTGCCGGCGGTCGCCGAGGGTGTGCCGCACTGCGGCAACTGCCATGCCCCGCTGCCGTGGATCGTCGATGCCGACGACGACACGTTCGCCGACGTCGCCGAGCGCGCGTCGATCCCGGTACTCGTGGATCTGTGGGCGACCTGGTGCGGTCCGTGCCGTCAGGTGAGCCCGGCGCTCGAACAGGTCGCCCGCGACCTGGCCGGCCGGCTGAAGCTCGTCAAGGTCGACATCGACCGGGCGCCCAGGACACAGGCGCGGTTCGGCGTCCAGGCGGTCCCGACGCTGCTGCTGATGCGCGGAGGCAAGCTGATCGACCGGCAGGCCGGGGCGGCACCTGCCCCCGCCCTGCGCGCGTGGGTGGAGAAGACCCTTGCAAGAGACACCTGACCTGCACGGCGCCTATCCACGTCTGGACGCGGACGAGATCGCCCTGGTCGCGGAGTACGGCACCCGGCGCCCGGCGCATCGCGACGAGGTCCTCTTCAGCGAGGGCGACCCCGACTACGACTTCTATGTGATCTCCGCCGGCACGGTGGCGGTGGTGGAGAGCGGCGAGGTCATCCGGGTGCACAGCGCAGGCCGGTTCCTCGGTGAACTCGGCCAGCTCACCGGCCAGCCCGCGTTCTTCACCGCGATCATGCAGGAGGACGGCGAGGTGGTGGCCGTGCCGAACGCGCGCCTGCGCGAGCTGATCGCCCGGGAGCCGTGGTTCGGCGACATGGTCCTTCGCGCCTACATGATCCGCCGGTCACTGCTGATCGAACTCGGCGCGGGGCTGCGGATCATCGGCTCCCGGTTCTCCCCGGACACCCGCCGCCTGCGTGACTTCGCCGCCCGGAACCGCCTGCCTCACCGGTGGATCGACCTGGAGGAGGACGACGAAGCCGAGTCACTGCTACGCGAACTCGGCATCCCGGCCGGCGCGACCCCGGTGGTGATCGTTTTCGGCGATCGGATCCTGCGCAATCCCAGCAACCCGGAACTGGCTCGGGTCATCGGCCTGCCCACGCCCGAACCGGCCGCGGAGGAGAACGTCCATGACCTGATCGTGATAGGCGCAGGTCCGGCCGGGCTGGCGGCCGCGGTCTACGGCGCGTCCGAGGGCCTGGACACGCTCGTGTTCGACGCGATCGCGACCGGTGGTCAGGCCGGCACCTCGTCCCGCATCGAGAACTATCTCGGTTTTCCGACCGGGATATCCGGTGGTGAGCTCGCCGAACGAGCGGTCATCCAGTGCAGGAAGTTCGGTGCCCGGCTCAGCATCCCGACCGAGGCGACCGGCCTGGATTGCACGGACGGGTCGTACGGCATCCGGCGTCTCGACGGCGGCTTCGCCCGGTCCCGTTCGGTGGTGATCGCGACCGGCGCCCGTTACCGCCGGCCGAACGTCCCGCGGCTGGAGGAGTTCGAGGGCCGCGGCGTGTACTACGCCGCGACCGAACTGGAGGCGCTGTCCTGCCGGCAACGGCCGGTGATCATCGTCGGCGGCGGCAACTCGGCCGGTCAGGCGGCGCTCTTCCTGGCCAGGCAGGCTTCGCTGGTCCGCATCTTCATCCGCGGGGGCGATCTCGCCCAGGACATGTCGCGTTACCTCATCGACCGGATCCAGCAGGAGGAAGCGGTGAAGGTGCACGTCCACACCGAGGTGCGCGAGCTGCTCGGCGATCGTGTGCTCGAAGCGGTCGTGGCGGAGGACAACCGGACCGGTGAGCGACGCACGTTCGACGCGAGCAACCTGTTCGTCTTCATCGGTGCGGATCCCTGCGTCGGCTGGCTGGCCGGCAGTGTCGAGCTCGACGAGAAGGGCTACGTCCGCACAGGACGCGGCGACGCGCTACCGCTGGAGACGAACCTGGCGGGGGTGTTCGCCGTCGGTGACGTGCGCAGCGGGTCGATCAAGCGGGTGGCTTCGGCGGTGGGTGAGGGCTCGATGGCGGTACGCCTGGTCCACCAGCATCTGTCGGGCTGACTCCGCTAACGATGCTGCCGGGTTGTGGGATGCCGGCGGTGTCCGGGACGGCCAGGCTCGTCGTAGGAGGTGATGCACATGCGCCCGAGCGCGGTAGCCCGATTCCAGCGGCTCTTCCGGGCCGCTGCCGGCGTCGACGTCGACAAGGACGACCTCAAGCGCTACGACGACTTCATCGACCGGAAGATCTACGACCTGCTCCTGATCGGCCAGGCCCACGCCAAGTCGAATGCCCGTGATGTCATCCAGCCGTCCGATCTGCCGGTGACCAAGGGGCTACAGGAATCCATCCACGCGTTCCGCAAGCTGGATGAGGAGATCGAGCTGAAGCCCATCCTGGAGCAGCTGGCCAAGCGGCCACCGCTCGAGCTGACCATCGCCGAGGAGACCGAAGAGGGACTGCCGGAGATCGTCGGTGGGCTGACACTCGCACTCGCCCGCGCCTTCAAGCTCATCGAGCCGGATCGGAGGAACCCCCAGACAGAGCAGTGGGAGCGGGTGACCGCCGTCTTCGACCTCCTCCTGTGATCCGTGCCTCCGATTTCGCCAGGACTACCAGATATGAGGATGCGCCGGACGCCCGCGGCGACGAGCGTCGGTTCCGTAAGGGTTACCCGAGGAGCTTCTTGGACCGAGGAGGTCAGAAGCATGGCACTTCCGATCGCCCAGCGAAGGGCGCGCAACACCACTCTCGCGGGTGCACCGCGGGAGTTCGAGGACATCTACGACCAGATGGGGCAGCTGATCAACGCGGCCTTCGGAGAGGTCAGCACGGCCGTGCCGTGGTCGCCCACGGCGGATGTGTTCGAGACCGACGATGCCTATGTCGTCGAAGCCGAGATTCCCGGCGCGCGCAAGGACCAGATCGACATTCAGCTGAACGAGCGGGAACTCGTGGTCTCCGGTGACATCACCGAGCGGGAAGGCCGGCTGCGCCGTAAGGAGCGCCGCAGGGGTCGCTTCGAGTACCGCGTCTACCTTCCCGGCGACATCGACCCCGAAGGCGTGAGGGCCGAGCTCACCGAGGGCGTCCTCACCGTGGTCGTGCCCAAGTCGTCGACCGAGAAGAACCGCCACATCGAGATCACGGACTGATCGGGGTGATACCGGCGCCCGCCGACGGGCGCCGGGGTTCGTTCGGAGGGGTGGGGTTATGCCGAAGGCAGCGGGGATTGATCTTGGTACGACGAATTCGGTGATCGCGGCGATGGTGGATGGTCATGCGACGGTGGTGCCGAATAGTGAGGGGTCGCGGACGACGCCGT
>JAOPYG010000486.1 GCA_025964685.1 Actinoallomurus sp.
CGACCGCCTCGGCCAGGTTGGCGAAGATCACCGTCAGCCAGAGCCAGGCCACGATCAGCCAGGCGAACCAGCTCGGTTTCGCGACGGCGAGGACGGTGCTCCAGACGGCGCCGATCTCGACGAAGAACATGACGGGGTTGCGCCACATCGTGCGTGGGTCGAGCTTCTTCACCGCGCCCGGCAGCGACCTGAAGAGCTGCTTGGGATCGAGCAGCCCGCCCTGAACCCGGCCGCCCGATGATCTCGGGGACTCCGGAGCGGCGCTCTGCGCTTCCATGACTTGCGTGGACATCAGTGGATTCCTTCGGCCAACGGCCCGAGCGCGAGCGCCGGGAGGAAGGTGAGAGCGACGAGGATGACCGTGACGCCCGCGACCATCGCGACGAACTGCGGTCTGTGGGTGGGCAGCGTCCCCTCCGACGCCGGGGTCAGACCCTGACGTGCCAGCGACCCGGCCAGTGCGAGCACGAAGATCATCGGCAGGAACCGCCCGAACACCATCGCGAGGCCGAGCGCCGTGTCGTACCAGGTGGTGTTGACGGTGATGCCGGCGAACGCCGAACCGTTGTTGTTGGACGCCGACGTGAACGCGTAGAGCACCTCCGACAGGCCGTGCGGGCCGCTGTTCAGCATGCTGGCGCGCTCACCCGGCAGGGCCATCGCGAAGGCGGTGCCGACGAGTACGCAGATCGGCGTGATCAGGAAGTAGGACGCGGCGAACTTGATCTCACGGCTGCTGATCTTCTTGCCCAGGTACTCCGGCGTGCGGCCGACCATGAGACCGGCGACGAACACCGTGATCACGGCGAGGATGAGAAGCCCGTACAGACCTGAGCCCGTGCCACCGGGTGCGACCTCGCCGAGCATCATGTTGAACATCGTCATCATGCCGCCGAGACTCGTGTACGAGTCGTGGAAGGAGTTGACGGCTCCGGTCGAGGTGAGCGTGGTGGCGTCGGCGAACGTCGCCGAGTTGGCCACCCCGAACCGTGTCTCGACGCCTTCCATGGACGAGCCGATCGCGGTGGGCACGGTGCCGTGGTGCATGAGCTGGAACGACATGAGCAGCGTCATGCTGATGACGCCGAGGGCGGCCATCACCGAGACGATCGCGTAGCCCTGCTTGTTGCTGCCGACCATCCGGCCGAACGTCCGCGGCAGGGAGATGCTGACGACGAGCAGCAGGAAGATCTCGATCCAGTTGGTCCAGGTCGTCGGGTTCTCGAAGGGGTGCGCGGAGTTGGCGTTGTAGAAGCCGCCGCCGTTGGTGCCGAGTTCCTTGATGGCCTCCTGGGAGGCGACCGGGCCGCCGGTGATCGACTGCTTGGCGCCGGCGAGGGTCTGGATCGTGTGCGGGTCGTGGAAGTTCTGCACGGCCCCGCCCGCGACCAGAACGATGGCGCCGATGACGGCGAGCGGCAGCAGGATACGCAGGGAGCCACGGATCAGGTCGACCCAGAAGTTGCCGAGGTGCTCGGTCCGCTTACGGGCGAACCCCCGTACGAGGGCGATCGCGACGGCGATGCCGACCGCGGCGGACACGAAGTTCTGCACCGCGAGCCCGGCCATCTGCACCAGATGGCCCATGGTCGACTCGCCCGAGTAGGACTGCCAGTTGGTATTGGTGGTGAAGCTGATGGCGGTGTTCCATGCCTGGTGGGTCATGACCGGCTTGAAGCCGAGGCTCAGCATCAGGTGGTTCTGCAGGCGCTGGAAGGCGTACAGGAACAGCACCGAGACCGCCGAGAAGGCGAGCACGCTGCGGGCGTACACACCCCAGGTCTGCTCGGCGTCCGGCCTCACGCCGATCAGCCGGTAGATCAGTTTCTCCGGGCGCGAATGCCGCACGCCGGTGAAGACCCGGTACATGTAGTCGCCCAGCGGCCGGTAGGCCACGGCCAGAGCGAGCACGAGGGACCCAGCGAACAGGACCCCCGCAGTCGTTGTACTCATCTAGAAGCGCTCCGGGAACAGTAGGGCGGCGATCAGGAAGACGAACAGGACGACGGAAAGAATGAGTCCGATCAGGTTCTCGATGTTCACTGCGCCCTCACCGCTACACGGCCGGTTCGGTCGTGACTCAAAGCCGTTCCACCGCCTTCACAACCAGGCCGAACAGCACGAAGATCGCGACTGTCAGCAGGATGTATGCCAGGTCAGCCATCACTCGGTTCCTTGTCAGTTGGTACGGGAAGTCGCCGCTCGAGCCGTGCCGCGCCGTTCTGGCGGGGTATCTCGACCGAAGGCCCCGATGCGTGAACCGGACCGGTCGCGTAGAACTCGACCCAGACAGGATCCGCGCGCCGGTGCCTGCTGCGGGCCTCGGCCACGGCGTGCGCCGAGGCCACCAGGACTCCGGCGAGGATGAGCACCGCCGCACGCACGACGTCGTCACTCCCCGTGATCCGTATGTCCCCGAATCGATGCACGTCGAAGCCGGTGACGCACATCCAGGCGACGCCGCCGATCGCGGCACCGGCGATGACGGGGCTCAGCCAGGCCCAGGCCGCGACGGCGAGCACCACCGCCACGAACGCCACCAGCCATGGCAGCCGGCCCAAGACGACGGCAAGCGCGAAGACGCATGCACTACCGCCCGCGAGCGGCCATGCGGAAGCCTCCAGGCGCGTCATTGCACCCTCCTCGGACGCGACGATGGGCATGGTGCCCACCGGCCCCCGTACCGGGGGCCACGCCAGGAGTTAACTGTGGAAATAGCGAGATAAGACGGCCGTTGACGCGCTCTTAGCGCCTCCCTGGAAGGCCTTAACGCGCTTTTAACGCCGGTCCGCCGAGATGCCGCTCGCCAGGCCAATGCCGCGAAGTACGCGACGGACGCTCGGCGGAGCCGCGGGGCACCGTCCCCGTACGCCACGGCAGATCGCACGGGGAAGGAATGAACGTCCCGAAAAGGCCGGCCGGACGGCCATTGCCACCCGCTGAGCGCCCGGCTAGTTAGCCTTAACACATTTTTAACACCGGACATCCGATGCAGCCGCAAAGGCACGCGGTCCGCTTCCCAGACCGGGCCTGCCGGGCCGGTCGCACCATCTGACCAGCGATGACGCAGACCGTGACGGCCTGCAGTCATCACTCTTCGCGACGCTCTCGGCATAGATGGACTAAATGCGGGATCTTTCAAGACAAATACTTAAAATGCGCAAGGCCGATACCGGACGCGACCGGAAGTCAATCTTTGGGTCAAGATCAGCATGTTCAGAACCCGTGATCCGGGTTCCGTCCTGCCCCGCTAGGAGAGACGTACATGCCCGATCTCCCCCTCCGCCGGCGTGCTTCCCGCATGCCGCACCCGCCCGCGATCCTGACCAGGCTCGCGGGCATACGAGTGGGCGCGGTGTTCCTCGCGCTCGCGGTCGCCGCGCTCACCCTGGTCTCGGCGCCCGCGGCCTCCGCCTCCGCTTCCCCGAAACACGTCGTCCCGCAGGCCAAGGCCACCGGCCCCACCTCACCCGGCCAGCATCCGGCCAGCCCTGTGTGCCGTGCGCCCAGCCACGCCGACGAGATGGCCTGTCTCGCCATGGTCCGTGACGACACCGTCGGACCCAAGGGCGTACAGCCGAACGACGCACCGGCCGGGTTCGGCCCCGCCGACCTGCTGGACGCCTACAACCTGCCCGCAGCGGGATCCACCGAGACGGTCGCGATCGTCGACGCGTTCGACAACCCGAACGCCGAAGCGGACCTGGGCGTCTACCGCCAGCAGTACGGGCTGCCGGCGTGCACGACGGCCAACGGCTGCTTCAAGAAGATCGACCAGCGCGGCGGCACGAGCTACCCGCCGCCGGACTCCGGCTGGGCCGGAGAGATCGCGCTGGACATCGACATGGTCAGCGCCGTCTGCCCGACCTGCAAGATCGTCCTGGTCGAGGCCGACGACAACTACATGGACAACCTCGGCACAGCCGTCAACCAGGCGGTCAGCCAGGGCGCCAAGTTCGTCTCCAACAGCTACGGCGGCAGTGAGGGCTCCGACGAGGGCCAGGCCGACGACGCGTACTTCCACCACGACGGCGTCGCCATCACCGCGAGCAGCGGAGACAACGGTTACGGTGCGAGCTACCCGGCCGCCTCGCCGTACGTCACCTCGGTCGGCGGCACGTCGCTGGCCAAGGACACCTCCGCCTCGCGCGGCTGGGCCGAGAGCACCTGGAACGGCGCGGGCAGCGGCTGCTCCGCGTACGAGACCAAACCCTCGTTCCAGAAGGACACCGGCTGCGCCCGCCGTACGATCGCCGACGTCTCGGCGGTGGCCGACCCGAACACCGGCGTCGCGGTCTACAACGGCGGCTGGCACGTCTACGGCGGCACGAGCGTGTCCGCCCCGATCATCGCGTCCGTGTACGCCCTCGGCGGCGCGCCCGCGGCGGGCTCGGCGCCCAACTCCTTCCCGTACGACCACCCGGCCGACCTCAACGACGTCACCAGCGGCAGCAACGGAAGCTGCAGCCCGGCCTACCTCTGCACGGCGGGCGCCGGCTACGACGGGCCCACCGGGCTCGGCACCCCGAACGGCGTCGGCGCGTTCCGCTCCGGGCCGCACGGCGTCATCACCGGTACGGTCACCGACGGCAGCGCGCCGCTGGCGTCCGCCCAGGTGAAGGCGGGCGACGTCACGGCGACGACGGACGGCCAGGGGCACTACACCCTGAGCGTTCCGCCGGGGACCTACGACGTGTCCGCGAGCAAGTTCGGCTACACCGGCAAGACGATCTCCGGCGTTCAGGTCGCCGACGGCCAGACGATCACCGAGGACCTCGCGCTGACCGCCAAGGCGCTCGTGGACGTCTCCGGGCTCGTACGCGACGGCTCGGGCCACGGCTGGCCGCTCTACGCGACCGTACGGGTCAAGGACCAGCCGACGGCGGTCGCCTACACCGACCCGAAGACCGGGCGTTACACGCTCAGCCTGCCTGCCGACGACACGTACACGCTGCAGGTCGATCCGCTGTATCCCGGCTACACGCAGGACTCGCACGACGTGACCGTCACCTCGGCGGACACGGTCCACGACGTCAACGTCGCGGTGGACCAGACGACGTGCAGCGCGCCCGGCTACGGCTACCACTACGCGGGCAGCACGCAGCCGTTCGACGCCGCGACCGCGCCGTCGGGCTGGACCGTCGACGACAAGGTGGGCAACGGCCAGACCTGGGTGTTCAACGACCCGGGCGGCCGTGGCAACAAGACCGGCGGGACCGCCGGCTTCGCCATCATCGACAGCGACCACTACGGCTCGGGCAACACGCAGGACAGCTCGCTGATCAGCCCGGTCACGGACCTCAGCGCGCGCACCCACCCGATCCTGTCGTTCGGCAGCGACTGGTACGGCTACACCGGCCAGGCCGGCGATCTCGACCTCAGCGTCGACGGCGGCACGACCTGGAGCAACCTGCGGCACTACACGGCCAGCCAGCGCGGGCCGCGGACGGAGACGGTGGACCTGTCCGCCGCCGCCGGCAAGAGCGCCGTCCAGGTGAGGTTCCACTTCACCGGCGAGTTCGGCTACTACTGGCAGGTCGACGACGTCTTCCTCGGCGACCGCACGTGCGACCCGGCCTCGGGCGGCCTGGTCGTCGGTCAGGTGACCGACACGAACACCGGCGCCGGCGTGGGCGGCGCCACGGTCACCTCGGTGGACCGGCCGGCCGAGCAGGCGACCTCGGCGGCGACGCCGGACGACCCGAACCTCGGCGACGGTTTCTTCTGGCTGTTCTCCTCCGTCACCGGCAGCCACAAGTTCACCGCCACGGCGGGGAACTACGACTCGCGTCAGGTCACCGTCAACGTCGCCGCCAACTGGGCGACCGCGGCCGACCTCGCGCTGTCCGCGGCCCGGATCACGGTGACTCCGGGCGCGATCACCAAGACGGTCGGCTGGCAGAAGTCGGCCACCGCCGCGCTGACCCTCAAGAACACCGGCACGTCGCCGGTGACCGCCAAGATCGGTGAACAGCCCGGCGGCAGCACGACCGCCACGGCGGGCGCGCCGTTGCAGCGGGTGAAGGGCGACTTCGCCAGCGGACGGCTGTCACGCGGGAAGGCGGTGGCGTCCAAGGCCGGCGTCACACCGTACGCGCCGCCGTGGACGGCCATCGCCGACTATGCCTCGCCGGTCATGGACAACAGCGCGGCGGTGCTGAACGGCAAGATCTACTCAGTGGCGGGCATCGACGGCGCGAACGTGCTGAACAAGGCGTACACCTACGATCCCGGCACGCAGGCCTGGACCGCCATCGCCTCGCTCAATACGGGGCGTGAGGCTCCCCAGGCGACGGCCAGTGGCGGAAAACTGTACGTCACCGGTGGCTGGGGCTCGACGGGCGCCGCGGTGGCCAAGACGGAGATCTTCGATCCGTCCTCGGGCGCGTGGTCGGCCGGCGCGGACAACCCGAAGCCGTACGCCGGCTCCGGTGCGGCCGTGGTCGGCGACAAGATCTATGTCGTCGGCGGTTGCCTCGACACGTGCGGTACGAAGGATGTGCAGGTCTACGACACCGCGGCGGGCTCCTGGAGCGCAGGGCCCTCCTATCCGGAGAACACCGCGTGGCTCGGCTGCGCCGGCATCGACGGCAAGCTGTACTGCGCGGGCGGCTCCGCGACGGCCAGCACCAAGCACGGCTACGTGCTGGACCCGGCGTCGGGCATCTGGGCGCCGATCGCCGACCTGCCGATCGACCTGTGGGCGATGGGCTACTCGGCGGCGAACGGGAAGCTGATCGTCTCCGGTGGCGTCACCAACGGGACGAGCACGCTCACCAACCAGGGCTTCGCCTACGACCCGTCGGCGAACTCCTGGACGGCCCTGCCCAACTCCAACAACGCCCTGTACCGCGGCGCGTCGGCCTGCGGCTTCTACAAGATCGGAGGATCGCTGGGCCAGTTCAACGCGGTCAAGAGCGGCGAGGTTCTGCCCGGCTATGACCAGTGCACCACCACCGCCGACGTCCCCTGGCTGTCGGAGGACAAGACGGAGGTGACGATCCAGCCCGGCAAGAGCGTCAAGGTCAACGTGACCCTCGATGCGAACGTCGCGACGATCACCCAGCCCGGGACGTACACCGCGCAACTCACCGTCGGTGCGAAGACGCCGTACGCGATCGCGCCGGTCACCGTCACGATGACGGTGAGCCCGCCGAACACCTGGGGCAAGATCACCGGAACGCTGACCGGCGCCGGCTGTACGGGTGCTCCCGGGCCGCTGACGGGAGCGACCGTACAGATCGACTCCTGGGCCGCGTCGTACACGCTCAAGACCGACAAGAACGGCCAGTACGCATTCTGGCTCGATGCCCGCAACAACCCGCTCACGCTGATCGTGGCGAAGGACGGCTGGGCGCCACAGACCAGAACAGTAAAGATCACCAAGCTGACCTCGACCACGGCCGACTTCAGCCTCAAGCCCGACCACACCTGTAGCTGACCCCATCAGGTCGAGCGCGCGGGCCGGTCACCCGGTCCGCGCGCTCACGTGTCAGAGCGAGCCTCGGGCGACGCGGAGCAGGTGGAGGGCGGCGTCCGGGAGCTCGCGGCCCCGGGGCCACACCGCGCGCAGGACGCGGTCCAGGGGGAGTTCGGACGGAACCTCGACCAGGCGGCCCGCCGCGATCTCGTCCGCCGCCGCGAGCGCGCTCAGTACGGCCGGGGCCGTACCCGAGGTGGCCGCCAGGCGCAGCGGCGCGGTGGCGCCGAGCTCGAGTACCGGCTCGGCCACTCCCCCGTACGGGGTCAGTGCCGCCTCCAGGGTCTCGCGGGTGCCCGAGCCAGCCTCGCGCAGCAGCAGGGGGGTCGTGGCGAGTTCCACCGGGCGCAGCGGGCGGCGCTTGCGGGCCCACGCGTGGTCCGGGGAGACCACCACGACGAGACGGTCCCGTGCGACGGCCCGGCTGTGCAGGTCGCGGGGGGCGCCCCGGCCCTCGATGAAGCCGAGGTCGGCCTCGCCGGCCCGGAGGCGTTCGATCACGAGTGTGCTGTTGGCGACGTTGAGTTCGAGGTGGACGCCCGGGTCGACCTCTCTCAGCCTGACGAGCCAGCCCGGCATGAGGTGCTCGGCGACGGTCAGGCTCGCCGTGACGCGCAGCCGGCCGTGCTGGCGCGCACGGAGCGCCGCCGCCCCCTCCACCAGCGCGTACGCCTGCTGCAGCACCGCCCTCGCCCAGTCCGTCACGACGAGCCCGGCCGAGGTGAGCCGGGAGCCGCTGGGTGAGCGGACGAGCAGCCGGACGCCCAGGCGCCGCTCCAGCGTGCTCATCCGGGCGCTCGCCGACGGCTGGCTGATGCCCTGCCGCGCCGCCGCCTGACCGAGGCTTCCGGTCTCGGCGACCGCGACCAGCAGCTCCAGCGCCTCCAGGTCGGGCAGACGGTGAGCCATAGGCGAACCCTATGACCTCCCAGCGTGACACCTGGTAGTCCGGCCACCCAACGGGCCCGATGCTGAGGATCATGGCGACCTCCACGGTGGAACCACGCGTACGGGCTCACGACGCGCGACCCACGACGTCCCGTGACAGGCGGGGCCGGCAGCTCGCGCCGGGGCTGGTCGCGTGCGCGGCAGGGGTGGCCGGTGCCTGGGGCCTCCACCGGCTGGCGGGCGCGGTGCCCCTGCTCACGGCCGCCCTGCTGCTCGGCGTCCTCACGGTCAACACCGGACTGCTCCCGCAGGCCGCGCGCGCCGGGACGCGGTTCGCGGCCACCACGTTGATGCGGGCCGGCGTGGTCCTGCTCGGGCTACAGGTCGCGCTGGGCGACATCGCCGGCCTGGGCTGGCAGACCATCGTCATGACCGTGATCGTCCTGCTCGCCACGCTGTTCGGCACGCGGTGGCTGGGACACCGCATGGGCCTGTCCGCGCGGATGTCGCTGCTGGTCGCCTCGGGGTTCGCGATCTGCGGAGCGTCCGCCGTCGCGGCGGTCAAGGGCGTGCTCGGCGAGCGCTCCGACGAGACCGAGCGCGACGCGGCCACCGCGGTCGCCCTGGTCACGCTCTGCGGCACCCTGGCGATCGCGGTGATGCCGGCCGCCGGGCACCTGCTCGGCCTGTCGGCGTACGACGAGGGACGCTGGATCGGTGCGAGCGTGCACGACGTCGGGCAGGTCGTCGCGACGGCCACGGTCGTGGGCCCGGCGGCACTGGTCCCCGCGGTCGCGGTGAAGCTGATCAGGGTGGCCATGCTCGCCCCGGTCACGGCCGTGATCGCCGTACGGGCGCGGCGCGACGCCGGGAGCGGGACGCGACGGCCCGCCGTCCTGCCGGCGTTCCTGCTCGGCTTCCTGGCGATGGTCGCGGTCCGCGCCACCGGGACGGTGCCCCACGCCGCGCTCGACGCGGCGAACACCACCAAGGACGTGCTGTTCGCCGCCGCGCTGTTCGGCCTCGGCAGCGCCGTACGCCTCGGGCCGCTGCTGCGCACCGGACGCCGGGCGCTGCTCCTCGGCCTGGCGTCCTGGGCGCTGGTCGCCGGCGTCTCCTACGCCGGCGTCCTTCTCACCCGGTGACGGCGCACCTCGCGGGCCGCGAGGCGCGCCGCCCGAAGCCTCAGCGGACCTCGGTGATCTCCGGGCCGCGCTCGAAGGGGTTCAGCGGAGGCCTGTCCTCGCCCTCCGCGCCCTCTTCGGCCTGCTCCTCGGCCATGGCCTGCTGCGCCTCGGCCGGGAGGGTCAGCTCGAGCAACTCCCGCGGCGGCATCGGCGCGTCACCGCGGACGACGACGATCTGCTGGAACACCTGCTCCATGATGGCCGCCTGCTCGGATTCCTCCAGGGCGGCGCCGCTCAGCACGCCGCGCAGGAACCAGCGCGGGCCGTCGACGCCGATGAAGCGGACCGGCTGCCAGCCGAAGCCCTGCTCGGCGATCTCCGGAGGCACCTGGTCGCGCATCTCATCCGGGATGGCGACCGGGACCATGCCGTGCAGCTCGGTGCCGAACGGCCCCTCGGCCTCCTGCGTCTCCCCCTCCGCCTGCTTGATCTCCTCGGCGGTCTCCTTGCGGACCTCGTCCCAGATGCCGTTCTTCTTCGGTGCGGCGAACGGCTGCACCTGAATACCGCTCTCACCGTGCACGATCGTGATCGCGACGATGCGGCCTCCCAGCGGGTTGCCCTCGGCGTCCTGCTCGGCGGCCTCGACGTTCACCTGGATCTCGATGCCCTCACCGATCGGCACCTGGAGTGCGCCGAAGTCGACCCGCTCCATCTCGGGCACGGACTCCGCCTCGGAGTCCCACGGGCCGCCGTGCTTGACGACCGCGGGCTCGTCATCGGTTTCGGTCTCCTCGTCCGCGACGGTCTCCTCGTCGGTCGGCTCGAGGTCGTTCTCGGGCTCATCGTCCCGACGACGGCGTCGAAACACGACTCACGCTCCTTCACTGCTGTGCTGAGCGGACGCGCCCGCGACGCGGGCGTTCCTGTCCGCTTGGACGTTCTCCGCGTATCCCCCGGTGGACCCGAAACCACCATCTCCGCGGGCCGACCCCGGCAAGGTCTCGACCTCGTGGAAGACCGCCCGCTCCACACGCTGGATGACCAGTTGTGCGATGCGGTCGCCGCGCTGAAGGCGGACGGTGTTGGAGATGTCGGTGTTCAGCAGGGTGACCTTGATCTCTCCCCGGTAGCCCGCGTCGACGGTGCCCGGGGCATTGACGATCGTCACTCCCAATCTAGCCGCCAGCCCGGACCGCGGGTGCACGAAGGCCGCGTAGCCGTCGGGCAGGGCCACCGCGATGCCGGTGGGCACCATCGCCCGCTCCCCCGGAGCCAGCTCCACGTCCGCGGCGGCGACCAGGTCGGCCCCGGCGTCACCGGGGTGCGCGTACGACGGCGCGGGCAGGTCGGGATCCAGTCGCTGGATGAGTACGTCCACGGTCAAGGGTTCACCTCGTCATCTGGGCCCTGGCACGTCACAGGGCGTGACACTACCGCCTGAACGGCCGGTCTCCGGTGACCACCGGCGCGACCGGACCGCCGAACGCGAGCGGTGCCCCGCTCAGTGCGGCCGTGACTCGTCGGGCGGTGGGGACTCGGCGTCGCCGTCGGCCGAGGGCGGTGACGGCGCCTCGTCCGGCTCATCGGTCTCCCGGCGCCTCGACGACTCCACGGCACCGCCGCGGGCGAGCGACGGCGGCTTGGCCGGCGCCTCTGCGGGAGTGGGCTCGGCGGAGCCGCGCAGCGCCGGCACCGCGCGGTAGATGACCGCGGCCGTGGGTACGGCCACCGCGGCGCCCGGGATTCCGGCCACCACACCCCCGACCGTGATCGCGAGAATGATCGCGAGCGGATGGAAGCGCACCCACCGGCCGACGACGAGCGGCTGGAGGACATGCCCTTCGAGCTGCTGCTCGAGGACCAGGATGCCGAGGAAGATCAGGGCGGCGATGCCGCCTTTGACGCTGAAGACGACCAGCACGGCCACGGCCCCGGCGACGAGGATCCCGACGATCGGGATGAAGCTGCCGAAGAAGACGATGACCGCGAGTGGGGCGACGAGCGGCACGCCCATGATGGCCAGGACGACCGCGATGACGACCGAGTGGATGGCTGCCACGATCACCGTGCCGTGGACGTACTGGGACAGCGTCTCCCACGCCGCCCTGCCCGCCCGGTCGAACCGCTCGCGGTACTGCCCGAAGCCGCCGATGAGCCAGTTCCAGATGCGGTGCCCGTCCTTCAGCAGGAAGAACGTCACAAAGAACAGGAAGACGATGGAGGCGATGACCTCGCCCGCGACGGTGGCGCCGGTGAACACCGTGCCGACCACTTTGCCGCGCTGCTGCTGCAACTGCTTGAACAATTCGTCGATGGCCGACTGCAGCTGAGAGTTCTTCAGATGGAACGGCCCGGTGACCAGCCAGTCCTGCCCCTGCTTGACGGTGTGCTGGATCCGGTCGACGAGAAACGGGAATTGATCATTGGCCTGAATTCCCACAAAGGTGCCGACTCCGCCCAGCACTCCCAGGGCGAGGAGCATGGTCAGCCAGGTGGCGGCCAGAGAGGGCATCCAGCGGCGCAGCCGCTCTGTCACGGGGTGCAGCAGCGCACAGAGCAGGAGGGCTACCGCGCAGGGCAGGACGACGAGGCGCAGAGAGTCGATGATGTGGGCGATCGCGTACACCACGATCCCGATGACGATCAATCGCCAGCACCACGCCGCGGCGGCGGCCAGAGTCGGGGGCACTCGCGGATCCGGTTGTGTCACGTTTCCCTCCGAGGACGACCTACCCGAACTCCACGTGCCCATTCGATCAGCTCATCGTGTCACGTGCCTCGACCGCCGCATGACGTTTTGGTGGCCCTATGTGTTTGCCTCGGAACAGAGATGGCCACAAACGGGCACCGGCGATTCGATCATCACGCCAGCGGGGAACAGGGATTTACGCGGATTTATGCCTGCATTTCTTCAGGCGCCGTCCACCGGGGAGATATGCCTCATGAGCAAGAGCGTCGTCCACCGATCCCTCGACGGCTACCGCTTCCAGATCTCCGGGGAGCTCGACCTCGCCCATCCGTTCACCTCCGTGGGGCGGTACGCCGTCGACGGCGGGCTCTACGAGCTCACCTCGGGCGGGCATGCCGCCGCCACCGGGTGGACCGGCGATCTCGGCATCCGGCGGTTCGACGATGAGTTCTCGACCCAGAACGGGCGGCTGCGGACCGCGCGGGTCAGGGACTACGACAAGCAGTCCGGCCTTGAGGACCAGTTGCTCGCCGTCGTCTGGCAGGGCCGACGGTTCTCGATGTTCATCCCGATGTACAACGCCAAGCCCGCCGACGCCGTGCACGTCTTCCAGCTCCTGGGCGTGACCGAGCACGAAGACGGGCTCACCGTCGCCTCGCGCAACCCCAGACGCGCCGGTATCGCCGAACCCGCGCAGCTGGCCAAGGAGGTGCCGGATATCGGCCTGCTGGAGATGACCGCCCTGAACAAGACGACCGCGCGGCGGCTCCCCTCATGGCCCGGCGCCCGGCTGCCACACGGCGAGTTGTTCCGCGACACGCTCGATGACGACAGCACCTACTTCCTGCTCGCCACGCCATCGGCGATGGTCACCGTGCTGCCGCACGACGGCGGGACGGCCAAGGTCCCGGCGCGCCTCGGCGCGCTCAACGTCGAGACCGTCGCCTGATGGCGGAGATGCTCACGGGCGTCTGCGGCGGCACCGTCGCGCTCGTCCTCCTGCTGGCGTTCGCCGGGCACCTGCGCGCCCCGCGTGCGCTGCCGGCGGCGCTGGCCGCCCACCGTGTCGTGCCGGGCCCGCTGCGGTGGCCGGTCGCGGTCGCCGTCATCGCGCTCGAAGGGACGCTCGGTGCGGCCACGGGCTACGCCGTACCGGCCGGGCGCCCGCACACCCTCACGCTCGCGGCGGGTGGCGCCGCGATCCTGTTCGCCCTCTACGCGGGCTATGGCCTGTACGTCCTGCGCACCCGGCCGGGTGTGCCGTGCGGCTGCGCGACCGGGCCGGGCGGGGACACGCCCATGAGCGGCTGGGTGGCCGGGCGCGCCGCCGCGCTCGCTCTCGCCTCCCTCGTGGCGGCCACGGGAGCGGCGCCGGCGCACGGCACCCAGACCGCGATCGCGGTCCTGGCCTCCATCGTGTTCGCGGTGCTGCTCTCGCTGCTGCCGCAAGCCATGTTCGATCACGAAAGGCGGGCCGCCCTATGAGCTTCGAGACCACCGCTCTGCTGGTGACCTGGGTGGCCCTCGTGCTGCTCGCGCTGGTCGTCGCCGGGCTGGTGCGCCAGGTGCACCAGCTCACGCAGGGACCGCGCACCCGCGACCTGGGGCTGCGGACCGGCACACCTGCCCCCGCCCTGGACCTCGTACGGGCCGAGCCCGGGCAGGCGACCCTGCTGCTGTTCCTGAGCGAGGACTGCCCGGTCTGTCACGACATCTTCCAGGAAGCGCTCGGTCTCGACGGCGCCCCGGCGACCAGGGCGATCTTCGCCCAGGAGGCGATCGGCGCGGACCCGCCGCCGAACATGACGGTCCTGTCGCGCCAGGCGGAGCTCTTCACGGCGTACCACGTCCCGGCGACGCCGTACGGGGTGATCATCGGCGCGGACGGGCGGGTGCGCACGGCGGAGCCGGTCGGGTCCGTACGCGGCCTGCGCACCCTCGTCACCGACGCCGGTGGACGACTGCACGACGACGCGGAGCTGGACCGCAGCACGCGGTGAGACCTCCTGTGCGGCCCGACCGGCCGCCGGAACCAGAACGAGGAGTGGCCATGCTCGAACTCGACAACATCCCCCCACTACGCGGCCCCCGTCCGGAGGGGGCCGAGCGCGTACGCCGGCATGCCCCCGCGGCGACCGCCGAAGGTGTCGGCCGCCGGTCCATGCTCGGCGGGGCGATCGCCGCCGGCACCACGGCCGGGCTGGTCGCCATCGGGGTCTTCGCCCCGGCGCGCAAGGCCCTGGCCTCGGGGTACAGCCTGAAGGGCTGGACCGCGGGCTCCTACACGAAGGGCCTGACCCCGGGCTACTACGACATCTACACCACGTGCCCGTCGTACGCGTCGTCGCACAACTGCTCGCCCGGCTGCGGGCCCAGCACCGTCGTGTCCACCGCGTGCCGGACGAGCGGCACGTACAAGGGCTATCACAAGTCGGGCGTCTCGGACCCGGGCAAGTACAAGCTGCGGCCGAACGAGTGCTACGGCAGCAAGTACGACGGCTGGCTGTGGCACTACGCGAGCCCCTGTGGGAAATGCGCGAATTCGGTGACCTGGCGCTGCCACGACGGCTGGAAGAAGAGCGCGGCCGGCAGCTGGTACAAGTCGATCTGCCGGTGGGCGCATGCCTGCAGCTGAGACCCGGCCCGCGGGGCGCCTGCGCCGCGGCCTGACCGAACCACTGCTGCCGTTCGCCGCGCTGGCCCTGCTGGCCGTCGCGGCGGCGGCCGCGGACCACACGGTGCTGTGCTGGGCCTCGGTCGGCGCGCTCGCGGGGTACTCCCTGTCCGGCTCGGTTTGAACGCGTAACAGCGACTTTGTGCTGTTCTCGCCAGGTTGGCGGGCTCCCGTACGGCAGAGTCAGGTACTCGCCGTCTTCACCCTCGGTCTTCTGCTCGGGGGCACCCTCTCCGCCACCGTGCTGTGGCTGCTGTCCGGCTTCGCCGCACCCCTGCCGGGCGCCGTCCGCACCGGCGCGATCCTGGCCGTCGCGATCCTCGGTGTTCTGCGTGAGGCCGGCTGGATCCGCGTGCCCCTGCCGCAGAACGCCCGCCAGATCCCGCAGGAGGTGCTGCGGAACCGGGTACGGCGCGGGGCGCTGCAGTTCGGGTTCGAGCTCGGCACGGGCGTCCGCACCTTCGTCTCGGCGAGCGCGCCGTACGTCGTCGCGCTCGGGCTGCTGCTCGCGCATCAGGGACCGGTGACCACGATCCTGACGGGCACCGGCTTCGGCGCCGGGCGGGCGATGACGGCGGCGATCCGCTACGCCAGCCGCCACGATGAGTGGGACGACCGCCGCATCACCCGCATGCCGCTGCTGACCAACGCGATCGGCGTGACCGTCCTCGTCTGCCTGGCGATCCTGCTCCTGACCTGAGCGTCGCCGAACCTCAGGACCTCCGGCCGCGCTCGCGTGCGCGCAGGGCGAGGATCGGCCATTTACGTACGCTGTCGGCGCCGTAGAGGAACGCGAACACCAGGAGAGGCACCAGCGCGAGCACGATCGCCGCGGTGTAGGCCCAGTGGTAGTAGTGCCAGTTCCACATCGAGGTACCCGGATGAATCTGGCTCGAGTTGATGCCGAAGAACCCGATGACGAAGCCGACCGGCGCCACGAGGAAGCTCAGCGCCCCGAACGCCACCGCACTGCGCAGGCGACGCACCTCTTCCTTCTGCGACTCCCGGCTCTCGATGGCGGTGAGCTCAGAGCGGATGCTGCCGCCCAGCCGGATGAACATCTGGCTGACGGTGTTGGCCCGCGTCCTGATCTGCATCACCTCATAGAGGTCCTCGTGGAACGAGTCGATCTGCGATGACGGGATGCGCAGGCCGAGGTCGGCCGCGGTCTCCACGCTGAAGGCGAGATCCAGCTCCAGGTTGCCCATCTCGTCGGCGAGGATCTCCAGATCCTTACGCTCCTGCTTGCCGGCCTCCTTCTCCTGGTTGTCCGTCTGGAACCTGCTGACCTGGCGGTAGGCCTCCTGCCAGATCTGCTGGAACCGGGACGCGGTGCCCACGGCCTGGACGGTGGTCAGGAAGACGCTCTGCTCCACGTCGTCGGAGTGCCCGTAGAGAAAGCTGATCGCCGGGCTGACCGCGCCGAAGGTGCTCGTCGCCTGGTTGAGACCGTCCGGCTGCCGGAGCTTGGTGAACTCCGGGCGGTACGGCGGGCTGACCCGGTAGATCAGCCTTCTCACGACGTCCTCGTGCGGAGGATCGACGCCGCGCAGGTCCCCGATGAGGACGAGCTGATGGCGTTCGAGCGGCAGCCCGGTGACCTCGGTCTGGTGTTCGGAGACCGGCGGACCGCTCTTGCGCTCGATCGCGGGCACGGCGTGGACCTCCAACGCCAGTCCGTCGATGTACGGCGCGAGGTCGACGTCCTCGATCCGCACGTCCGCGTCCGCGCACAGCTTCAACAACGCGGCCGTCAACGACGGGTCGGTGTTCAGGTCCGGGCTGTCGAGGTTCACGATGAGCGCCGCGACGACCTGGTCGGCGGGGAAGGGCAGCGCGTAGATCTCGAGTTTGGCGGACAGGATCTCGCGGAACTCCTCGTACGTCCCGTCCGGCGCCTTGAACCGGATGTCCTGTCGTCGCATCCGCCGTGCGTTGATGAGGTTCGGGACCTGGTCGGAGAACACCTTGCGGAAATCGTCGACCCGCTCGTCCGCGCTCTCGTCCAGGCCTCCCAGGAGCGCGGAGGCGGTCCTTCCGGAGAAACGCCGATGGGTCGCGTAGATGCTCACGACCTGGACCGGGTACGCGTTGCTGACTTCCTCAGGCACCGTCGGACGCCCCCTTACCTGAGAGACCCCGCTCAGGTGATCATCGGGGCGATCAGCCTACCGGCGGTATCCGCGAAGACACCCACAGTGTCCTCAAGTGGACATCGAGGTAGGGACCGCCGACGGGACTACTCGGTGGCGGCCAGGACGACGTCGACGGTGAAGCCCTCCTCCGGGACCGTCTCCAGGCGCAGATCGGCGATGCGGCCGGCGGCGCGCAGATCGGTCTCGGCCAGGTCCCGCGTGCCCGCGCCGCGGATCGCGGCGCGTTCGACCTCGGCCCGCATGGAGACCTTCGCCGCGGACTTGGCACGGCGCACCTGGCGGAGGACGTCGGACGTGGCGGCGAGCACCGCCGGTGCGCCGCCGCCGGGCAGCTCGCCGGTGACCGGCCAGGCGGCCCGGTGCACCGAGCCGTCCTGCCACCACGACCAGACCTCCTCGGTGACATAGGGCAGGATCGGGGCGAACAGCCGGAGCACGACCGACAGCGCCGTGCGCAGTGCCGCGCGGGCCGACGCCGCCCCGCTCTCGTCCACGCCGGCCTCTCCGTACGCCCGCGACTTGACCAGCTCCAGGTAGTCGTCGCAGAGGTTCCAGAAGAACCGCTCCGTCCGCTCCAGCGAGCGGGTGTAGTCGTTCGCCTCGAACGCCGCCGTGGCCTCGCGTACGACGTCGGCGAGGGTCGCGAGCATCGACAGGTCCAGCGGCTCGGTGACCGGCGCGCCGGCCGGCACCTCGCCGAGGCCCAGCACGAACTTGGAGGCGTTGAGGATCTTGATGGCCAGGCGGCGGCCGACCTTGATCTGGCCGGTGTCGAAGGCCGTGTCGGTACCGAGCCGGCCGCTGGCCGCCCAGTAGCGCACCGCGTCGGAGCCGTGCTGGACCAGCAGGTCCATCGGCGTCACGACGTTGCCCTTGGACTTGGACATCTTCTTGCGGTCCGGGTCGAGGATCCAGCCGGACAGCGCCGCGCCGGCCCACGGCAGCGAACCGTGCTCCAGGTGCGCCCGCACGACGGTGGAGAACAGCCACGTGCGGATGATGTCGTGCGCCTGCGGGCGCAGGTCGTACGGGAAGACCGCGTCGAACAGGGCGGGATCGCGCTCCCACCCCCCGGCGATCTGCGGGGTCAGCGAGGAGGTCGCCCAGGTGTCCATGACGTCCGGGTCGCCGATGAAGCCGTCGGGCTTGCCGCGCTGGTCCTCGGTGTAGCCGGGCGGGGCGTCCGAGGACGGGTCGACCGGCAGCGTCGACTCCGGCGGCGTGATCGGCGCGGAGTGGACCGGCTCGCCGTCGCGGTCGAGGGGGTACCAGACCGGGATCGGCACGCCGAAGAACCGCTGCCGCGAGATCAGCCAGTCACCGGCCAGGCCCTCCACCCAGTTGTCGTAGCGGGCCTTCATGTAGTGGGGGTACCAGGTCAGCTCGGCGCCGCGCGCCAGCAGCCGGTCGCGCAGCTCCGCGTCTCGCCCGCCGTTGCGGATGTACCACTGGCGGGTGGTGACGATCTCGAGCGGTTTGGTGCCCTTCTCGTAGAACTTCACCGGCCGGCTGACGGGCCGTGGCTCGCCGTCCAGGTCGCCGGACTCGCGCAGGAGTTCGACCACGCGCTCGCGGGCCGAGTGCACGGTCTTGCCCGCCAGCTCGGCGTACGGGCCGGGCGCGACGTCGGCCGGCGGCTCGGGCAGGATCCGGCCGTGCCAGTCGAGGATCGCGCGGGTCGGGAGGTTCAGCTCGCGCCACCAGGTGACGTCGGTGAGGTCGCCGAACGTGCAGATCATGGCGATGCCGGACCCCTTGCCGGGCTCGGCGAGGTGGTGGGCGACGACCGGCACCTCGACCCCGAACAGCGGGGTGCGCACGGTCTGGCCGACCAGTTCGCGGTAACGCTCGTCGTCGGGGTGGGCCACCAGCGCGACACAGGCGGGCAGCAGCTCCGGCCGGGTGGTCTCGATGTAGACCGGCCGGTCGGCGGCGTGGAAGCGGATCCGGTGGAAGGCGCCCGGCTGCTCACGGTCCTCCAGCTCGGCCTGGGCGACCGCGGTGCGGAACGTGACGTCCCACAGCGTCGGCGCTTCGGAGACGTACGCCTCGCCGCGCGCGAGGTTGCGCAGGAACGCCCGCTGGGCGGTGGCCCGGGAGCTGTCGCCGATCGTCGTGTAGAGCAGCGACCAGTCGACCGACAGCCCGACGCGCCGCCAGACATCCTCGAAGGCCTTTTCGTCGATCTCGGTGAGCCGGTTGCACAACTCGACGAAGTTGCGCCGCGAGACCGGGATCTGCTTTCCGGGCTTGTCCGGCGGCTCGAAAGAGGGGTCGTACGGAAGCGAGGGATCGCAGCGCACGCCGAAGTAGTTCTGCACCCGGCGCTCGGTGGGCAGGCCGTTGTCGTCCCAGCCGATCGGGTAGAACACCTCACGGCCGCGCATCCGCTGGAAACGCGCGATCGCGTCGGTGTGGGTGTAGGAGAACACGTGGCCGACGTGCAGGGAGCCGCTGACCGTCGGCGGCGGCGTGTCGATCGAATAGATCTCCGCGCGCCCCTTCGAGCGGTCGAAGCGGTAGGTGCCGCCCTTGTCCCAGAGGTCCGCCCACTTGGCCTCGAGTCCATCGAGGGTGGGTTTCTCCGGTGCGCGCGGCTTTTCTGTCATGCCGCCAATGGTATTGGGCGACCACGGCAGGTCCGTCGTCATTATGTGATCGCCTGTGAGAGGCTCGGGGGCGGAACACGGCCGGCGAGAAACACTGAGAGGGACGGCATGGCGGACAAGGGCGATCTGGGCTGGCGGCTGCTGGCCGGCGCGGCGGCTTTCGGCGCGGGCTTCGTGGCCCGTAAAGCGATCACCATCGGCTGGAAGCAGTTCACCGGTAAGGAGCCCCCGACCAACCCCGAGTCACCGGACGTCGCCATCGCCGAGGCGGTGGGCTGGGCCGTGGTCACGGGCGTGGGCATGGAGGTCGCCCGGTTGCTGGCGACCCGCGCGGCCGCCAGGCACTGGCACAACAGCACGGGCGAACTGCCCGCCGCCCTCCGCACCGCCGCCGACAAGATCAAGCACGTCGGTTCCTGAGTCAGCGCCGTACGCGCGCCGGGCCCGGACCGCCGGCGCGGCCGGCCCGCGCGTGCGAACCGCCGCCTCGTGAGGAATGTGGACGCGCTCCTCGAGCCGAGGCGGGTCCGGTCCGCCCGAAAGTACACGAACGGTCCGGCTGCTGAAATCGCCGTGGGCATCACATTTGCCCCGGCACGCCCGTGGAGGGCGGCAGCGAGGCCCTCAGGCCCGGGAAGCGGCATGTCCTGTGCCGCGCTCACCGGCGCGGACGCGGAAGGACCCCCCGAGGCCGTCGTGATCATCGAGCGGCGTCGTATGCCGCCGGATCACCGGACCGCTCTCACCCGAAGCCGCCGCTTTCGACGGCCGGCGGCCGGGGCCCCTGTTCGACAGGGCGGTCGCGCAGGTCGTGGCGGATCTTGTCGGCGAGACGCTTGGTCGCCGCGCGGTTGAGCGCGCCGCCCGCCACGGCCCCGGTCAGGAAGGGACCGAGGGTCGTGAAGTGACGGCCGAACGTTCGCAGCAGGCGCTTGCGCAGACCGGACTTCGCCGCCACGCCGAGCACCGCGGTGACACTGCCCGGCTGCATCGGGTCGAACCCGCGCTGCTGCGCCCATGACTGAAGGAAGATCGCGCCGCGTGCGGTGCCGGTGCCGGGCACCTGGATGCCGTACACCTCGTGCAGCTCCGCGATCATCTTGACCTCGATGGTCGCGACGAGCACGGTCTCCGCGAGGATCTGCGCCGGCGCGGACAGCAGGAGCGGAGGCGCGGTGAACTCGATCGCGGCGAGCGCTCCGCCCGCGGCACCCACACCGGTCGTGGCGCGCTGCGCGGCGCGTACGAGCGAGTCGGCGAGGGCTTCGCCGGTCATGTCGTCGTGGTGGCGCCGCAGCGTCTCCAGGTCGCGCACCGGCACGTGGGGAGCGATCTCCACGACGGTGTCGGTGAGCCAGCGTCCTCGTCCGACGCCCGCGGCCCCGGCCCGGCGCGCGCTCGCGGCCAGCAGGCGCGCGAAACGTCCGAGCAGGCGGCCGCGGGTCTCGCGGTCCATGTCATCTTCGGCGGACAACCGGCCGACCAGCTCTGCCATCTCGTGGCCGAGCCGGTCGTCGCCGTCCTCCCAGCGATCGACCTCTCTCTCCGACACCTCTGCTCCCGGCCTCAGGCCGCGCACTCACGGCAGATCAGCTGGCCGTTCCTCTCTTCGGCCAGTTGGCTGCGGTGATGCACGAGGAAGCAGCGTGCGCACGTGAACTCATCGGCCTGCCGCGGCAGAACGCGGAGGCTGAGCTCCTCGTTCGAAAGGTCCGCACCTGGCAGTTCGGTGACCTCACCTGCATCAAGGTCCTCGTCGATGACACCGGTGCTCTTATCGGCACGGCGTGCCTGCAACTCCTGCAGGCTGTCCTCGCTGAGGTCGTCGTCAGTCTTGCGTGGACTGTCGTAGTCGGTGGCCATCTCTATCTCCATCCCCCTCGGTCCATAGTTATGCGCCCCGTCGCGCGGGTCTAACGCTCGGGAAGCTCATCTTGTGCCCGATCCGGGCGGGAAATTCTGTCACGGGATTTGCCCCAGAACACGCAAGCCACGACGCGTCACAGAGCCTGTTCCCTCGGCCTCCGCCAGAGATGTCCGATGTGTCAGACATCACAGCAGCAGCTGGACGTCAACTCCCCTCCTCACTGTCATGAACCGGATAAGCACGACGAGCGTCACAGGTAACGCGATATCGTTCCCGCCGGGATAGACCTGGCGGGTGCAAAGAATAAGGGTTGCTGGAGGGGGCTACATGCCGGATGCCGCTCCCCTGGAGCCGGGCGATCCGGTCTCGCTGGGGCAGTACAAGGTCGTCGGGAAGCTCGGGGCGGGGGGCCAGGGGGCCGTCTATCTCGGCCGGTCGTCGTCGGGTGACCATGTGGCGATCAAGCTTCTGCACGCGCAGATGAACACCGACACGTCCGCCCGCACGCGGTTCGCGCGCGAGGTCGAGGCGGCGCAGAAGGTGTCACCTTTCTGTACCGCCCAGGTCCTGGACTATGACGTCCACGGTCGCCCTCCCTACATCATCAGCGAGTTCATCGACGGCCCGCCGCTGTACGACGTCGTGCTGCAGGAGGGCGCCTTCCAGGGCGCCTCCCTCGAGCGCCTGGCGATCGGCACGGCGACCGCGCTCGCCGCGATCCACGAGGCCGGCATCGTCCACCGCGACTTCAAGCCCAACAATGTGCTGCTGGCCGCCGACGGCCCGCGTGTCGTGGACTTCGGCATCGCGCGTTCGGTCAACTCCCAGCAGAGCTCCGTCACCGCCACCGGAATGGTGGTCGGCACCCCTGGCTACCTGGCGCCGGAGCAGCTCACGGGCGAGCCCCTGACGCCCGCGGTGGACATCTTCGCCTGGGGCGCCACGATGGTGTTCGCCGCGACGGGCCACTCCCCGTTCGAGGCAGAGACGCTTCCCGTGATCATCAACCGGATCCTCAACGAGAAGCCGGACCTATCCCGCCTCACCGGCACCATGCGCGAGCTGGTCGGCGCGGCGCTGGAGAAGGACCCCCGGCGTAGGCCGGCGGCGCACCAGCTGCTGCTGCGGCTGCTCGGCCAGGTCGGCGCCATGCCCGGCCCGTCGGCCGACCGCGTGGACCTGCTCGACAAGGGCACCCAGATCGCGGCCGAGCTGCCACCGCCGCCGCCGATCGTCCACACGCCGCCCCCGCCACCGCTCTTGACCACACCGCCTCCGATGATGCCGGGGCCGGCGACGCCCAACCCGCCGATGATGATGCCGGGGCCTCAGACGGTGCCGCCCTGGCAGCAGCAGCGTCCGCCGCCTCCCCACTTCACGCCGCCCCCTCCGCGGCGCAAGTCCAGCAACGCCCCGATCTTCATCGGCATCGGCTGCGTGGTGTTCCTGCTGCTCGTCGTGGGCCTGCCGATCGCGCTCGCGGCGGGCTTCCTGCACAAGACCAAGCAGGGTCTCGACACCCTGCCGACCTACCGTCCCTCGCACTACGGCGTTCCGGACTCCTACGCCGGCACGTGGAAGGGCTCGGGGCACAATGCGGACGCCAAGGCGGCCCAGGGGCCGTTCAGCGTCACCATCACCTTGAACACCGACTCACGGATCGGCCACGCCGACTACGGCAACTGCTCCGGCTCGATGTTCGAGGACGCCAACAGCTCGACCGACACGAAGGTCGTGTTCAGCCAGACCCTGTTCAACCTCAGCGGTGGAACCTGCCCGACGTCCTCGTACGTGACGATGACGCTGAACGGTTCCTCGATGGATTGGCAGATGAGCAAGACCGCGTACGGGGCCTCGTACGCGAACGGAACGCTCACCAAGCAGTGATCTCTCGGAGGGACGCTCATGCCGGAGGCCGCTCCTCTCCGGGCGAACGACCCTGAGCAGCTCGGCTCCTACCGCCTTAGCGGGCGTCTCGGGGAGGGTGGTCAGGGCGTCGTCTACCTCGGCGAGGACCCGGACGGTGGTCAGGTCGCCGTCAAGCTGCTGCACGCGCAGTTCAGCGGTGACGCCAAGGCGCGGGCGAGGTTCGCCGCCGAGCTGGCCAACGCCAAGCGGGTCGCGCCCTTCTGCACGGCCCAGATCCTCGACGCCGACGTCGAGGGCGACACCCCGTACCTGGTGAGCGAGCTCATCGACGGGCCGTCCCTGCGCGAGGTCGTGGACGCCCAGGGCCCGCGTACCGGCGGCGTGTTGCACCGGCTGGCCATCGGCACGGCGACCGCGCTCGCCGCCATCCACGAGGCCGGCGTCGTCCACCGTGACTTGAAGCCGACGAACGTCCTGCTCGCCGCCGACGGGCCGCGGGTCATCGACTTCGGTATCGCGCGCGCCCTGGACGCCGGCGGGACCGTCACGAGCACGACGGTGGGCACGCCGTCGTACATGTCGCCCGAGCAGATCAACGGGGAGGTCGCCGGGCCGCCCACCGACGTCTTCGCCTGGGCGTGCATGATCGTGTACGCGGCGACGGGCGCTCCGCCCTTCGGCCAGGACACCATCCCCGCAGTCATGAACCGCATCATGCACCAGGAGCCCGCGCTCGGCATGCTCACGGGCCCGCTGCGTGACGTCGTCGCGGCCTGCCTGGCCAAGGACCCACGGCATCGGCCGACCGCCCAGCAGCTCCTGCTGCGGCTGCTCAGCAACGAGGGAGTCTCGCTCCCGGGTATGCGGCCCGCGCCGTCCACCGACGTGCTCAACCAGGGCGCCCAGGTCGCCGGGCAGAACACCGACCCGTCCCGGTGGTCCCCGCCCGGCTCCCCGTACCCACCCGGTGACTCCTATCCGCGCGGCGCCTATCCGACCGGCCAGGACACGCCACCGCCGGGCCGCTACCCGCCCGGACCCGACACGCCGGGCCCTTACGGGCAGCGCCCGCCGCGCCGCGGAGCCAGGCCGGGCGTCATGGCCGGTGGGGCCGCCGCCCTCGTGCTGCTCGTCTCGGTCGGCACGTTCGCCGGCGTGAAGCTGGCCGGTCACGGCGGTGGTGGAACCCCGAAGCCGACGCCCGCGCCGGTCGGCCACGTCGGCGGGACGTTCCGCATGGCGATGTCGGCGCCGCAGTACGTCGAGCCGTCGAACGCCGTCACCACCGCCGACTTCTTCGTCGTGGAGAACCTCTTCACCGGGCTGAGCCAGGTCCGTCCGGACGGCTCGATCGGCCCGGCCCTCGCCACGCAGGCGACGGCCGACCCGACGTGCAAGCAGTGGCGCTTCACCATCCGGCAGGGCACGACGTTCAGCAACGGCGAGCCGGTGGACGCCGCGGCGTTCGCGCGGAGCTGGAACCGCACCGTCGCGAACAGGACGGGCGGCGAGGGCTACCTGATGAACGACATCCAGGGTTATGACGGCGTGGTGAGGGGCGACACCAAGACCATGTCGGGTCTCACCACGAGCGGCCCCGGCGTGCTGCAGGTGACGCTCACCCAGCCGGACTGTGATTTCTCGAACCGGGTGGCGGCGCCGGTGTTCGCGCCGATGCCGGCGGCGGCCGGAGACGCCTCGAACGCCTCCTACAACCGGCTGCCGATCGGCAACGGCCCGTTCAAGGTCGGCACCTACACGCAGGACGCGCGGCTGACGCTGGTCCGCAATGACTCCTACGCGTTCGCCAAGCCCAAGCTCGACCAGGTCGACGCCACCTTCATCACCGACCTCAGTGCGGCGTTGAGCGGTTTCGACGCCGGTCAGTACGACTGGGCGGAGCTGCAGTCCGCCTCGATCCCGACCGCCATCGCCCGCCACTCCGGGGACGGTGAGCTGGTCAAGGGCGCGATCGGCGGCATGACGTTCCTCCTGCCCATCGATGACAAGGGCGCGATGAAGTCCAAGGAGGCACGGCAGGCCGTGTCGTACGCGCTGGACCGCCAGGCCCTCGTCTCCAGCGCCTACCAGGGGATCTATCCCCCGGCGAACTCCATGGTGCCGCCCGGGATCCCCGGTGCGCTGGCCAACGGCTGCGCGGCCTGCGTCCACGACGCGGCCAAGGCGAAGACGCTGGCGCAGCGGGCGGGGCTCGGCCCGGGGGCGACGGTGACGCTGACCGTCGGCAAGAGCAGCTCCTACACCCAGCTCGCCTCGGTGGTGCGGGAGCAGCTCGAGTCCACGCTCGGCTGGAATGTTCAGATCCGGGAGCTGGAGATCACGAAGTTCTACCGGGACGAGGCGAGTGGCGGCGCCCAGGGCCTCTACCCGTTCTCCTGGGTCGGTGACTACCCCTCGCCGGAGAACTTCCTCGACGCCTTGCTGGCGAGCGAATCGATCCAGCGCAGGGACGACGGGTCGGTGGGCGGAAGCAACTACGCGCGCTACAGCAGCCCGGCGTTCGACAACGCCATGAAGGCCGCCCGTTCGACCGTCGACCCGGCGCAACGCACGAAGCAGCTGCAGGCGGCGGAGAAGCTCGCGCTCGACGACATGGCCCTCATCCCTCTGTACTCCCACACCCAGTACCGGGTGGCCGACACCAAGTCGTTCGTCGGCATCGGGATGGACTACATCGGCTACCCGGTCCTCACCACGACCGCGCACAAGTAACGCTCTCACGCCCACCGGACCTTGACTCGTGAGTCATGACGCGATAGGAACTAACAGGAAAGCTTCCTAATAGCTTTGACGGGGGCCGTCCCTTCCTCTCCCCGCCAGGAGTCGAGACGTGAGACGCCTGTTCATGAAGCTCGCCGCGATGGCTCTGCCGGCCGGTCTGCTGATCGGTCCCGCCGTCGCCCTACCCGCCAGTGCCACCACCACCGATGCCGTCACACCCGCCGCCGCGACCAACTGGCCGTACGTCTCGCCGTACGTGGACATGGGCGCCTGGCCCACCCCCGTCCTGAGCCAGATGTCGGCGGCCTCCGGGATCAAGGGGTTCACCCTCGGATTCGTCACCGGCGCGGGCTGCAAGGCCAGCTGGTTCAACGCCTACGATCCCCGTACCGCGTGGCAGAAGGACGAGATCGCCAAGCTCCGCGCGGCCGGCGGGGACGTGAAGATCTCCTTCGGCGGCGCCTCGGGCATCGAGCTCGCCCAGGCGTGCTCCGACGTGAACGCGCTCTACACCGAGTACGCCGCCGTCGTGGACGCCTACGGCGCGAAGTACGCCGACTTCGACATCGAGGGCGCCGCGACGGCCGACCCGGCGTCGATCAGCCGACGTTCCCAGGCGCTGGCGCGGCTCAAGCAGACCCACCCGAGCCTGAAGATCTCCCTCACCCTGCCGGTGCTGCCCGAGGGGCTGACCGCCGACGGCCTGAACATCGTGCGGTCGGCCAAGAGCGCCGGGGCCGGTCCCGACGCCGTCAACGTCATGGCCATGGACTACTACCGCAGCGGCACGGACGACGGCGACGCGGCGACGCAGGCCGCCCAGTCCACCCACGACCAGCTCAAGTCGATCTTCACCGGAAAGTCCGACGCGCAGATCTGGACGATGGTCGGCGTCACCCCGATGCTCGGCAAGAACGACGACGGCAGCGTCTACAACCAGGACGACGCACGCCAGCTGGTCTCCTACGCGCGCCAGCACCACGTCGGCGGGCTCGGTTTCTGGGAGGCGACCCGGGACCGCAACGCCTGCAACGGCGCGCTCTACCAGTGCACCAACATCCCCCAGCAGCCGTACGAGTTCTCGAAGATCTTCGCCCAGTACACCGGCTGATCGACGCCGGGATTCCCGTGATCGCGTGGCGCCACTCGGGGTGCGTCACGCGATCACGCGGTCTCCGGATGCCTCACGCCTTGGGCAGGCGCACGGTCACGATCAGGCCGCCGCCCTCGCGCGGGACGGCGACGACCGTGCCGCCGTGCGCGGAGGCCACCGAGCGGACGATCGACAGGCCCAGACCGGCACCCTTGGCCGACTCGATCCGCTCGGTGTTGAGCCGGCGGAACGGCTCGAAGAGGTTCTGCACCTCGTAGGCGGGCACGACCGGGCCGGTGTTCTCGACCTGACACGTCGCCCAGCCATCCAGGAGCCCGGTGCGCACGACGACCAGGCCGTCGTCGACGTTGTACCGGACCGCGTTGTCGATGAGGTTGGAGACCAGGTGCTCGAGCAGGACGGGGTCGCCCATCGCCCGGCCGGCCGTGAGCTCGGTGGTGATCTCGACATCGGGCCGGTCGTCGCGCACGGCCGTCTTGAGCACCATCGTGGCGACCTCGCTCAGGTCGAGGGCGGTGCGCGTGGTCAGGCGGCGTTCGCTGCGGGCGAGCAGGAGCAGGCCCTCGATGAGCCGCTCGTGCCGCGCGTTGTTGGCCAGGAGCGTACGGCCCACGGTCCGCAGGTCCTCCGACGCCTCCGGATCGGTGAGCGCGACCTCCAGCAGCGTCCGGTTGATCGCCAGCGGTGTGCGCAGCTCGTGTGAGGCGTTGCCGACGAAGCGCCGCTGGGCGTCGAAGGCCTCGTTGAGCCGCTCCAGCATCGCGTCGAAGGTGTCGGCCAGCTCCTTGATCTCATCTTCGGGCCCCTGGAGGGCGATGCGTTCGTGCAGGGTGCTCTCGGACAGCTTGCGGGCCGTCGCCGTGACCTTCTGCAGCGGCGCGAGCGCCCGGTCGGCCACGAACCATCCGAGCGCGAGCGCGATCAGCCCCACCCCGACCAGCGCGAACGCCGACTGGATGAGGAGCCGGTGCTGGGCGTTGTCGATGAAGCCCTGCCGGATCGCCTGCTCCTCCTGCTGGGAGATGCCGAACGGGTCGGTGGTGCGGACCTCCAACGGCAGGCTCTCCAGGATGTTCGTCACCAGGACGTACGCCACCGTGAGCAGCAGGAAGCCCGCCGCGAAGAACAGTCCGCCGTACAGCAGCGTCAGCCGCAGGCGTACCGTCATGCGGCGTGTCACGGCACCGGGCGAGGGACTCAAAGGCGGTACCCCGCACCGGGCACGGTCTCGATGACCTGCGGCTCACCGAGCTTCTTGCGGAGCGTCATCATCGTCACCCGGACCACGTTGGTGAACGGATCGATGTTCTCGTCCCAGGCCTTCTCCAGCAGGTGCTCGGCGCTGACGACGGTGCCCTGCCCGCGCATGAGCACCTCGAGGACGGCGAACTCCTTGGGGGTCAGATCGACCGGCCGGCCGACCCTGGTGACGATCCGGCGCGCCGGGTCCAGGCTCACACCGGCGCGTTCGAGCACCGGCGGGAGGGGCGGAGCCGACCGGCGCCCCAGGGCACGGATACGGGCGATCAGCTCGGCGAACGCGAACGGCTTGGCGAGGTAGTCATCGGCCCCGATCGACAGGCCCTCGACCTTGTCGTCGAGCTCCCCCGCCGCGGTGAGCATGAGCACACGGGCGGCGGCGCCGTCGGCGACGAGCCGCCGGCACACCTCATCGCCGTGCACCCGCGGCAGGTCACGGTCGAGCACGACCACGTCGTAGTCGTTGACGCTGGTCCGCTCCAGCGCGGCGGCGCCGTCGTACGCGACGTCGACGGCCATCGCCTCCCGTCTCAATCCGGTGGCGATGGTGTCCGCGAGCACGCGCTCGTCTTCGACGACCAGGACCCTCACCTGTATCCACCCCCTTGGAAGCCGCGCGCTGGACCGGCGCTATCAGTTATGTCACACCAGGGGTAAGTGTCCGATAAGCGCGTCCAGGGTACTGGCAGGTTTAGCGGCGACCATGCCGTGGGTAGACCGCACTTCACCTCTTGTTGAAGGGAGACCCGTGTGGGCGAGTTGACGACGACCATCCACCAGCGTCTGACCGACGCGTACGAATCACTGCGGGTGGGCCACGACACGGGCGATGATCTGCTGGTCGAGGCTCAGCGGGCCGAGATCGACGATCTGCGCCGCACTGCCGCGAGCCACGGCATCGACGTTCCACGCTGCGCCTGACCGCGCCGCGGAGAACCCCGACGGAAGACCGGCACGGCGAAACTCCATAGAAGCGGCCCCGCTCCTGACAGTGCGGGGCCGTTCTGCGTGCGGATCCCGGTCAGTCGCGTTCGGGGTTGAGCGGCGCGAGGAGGTCGTGCAGCCGCTCGTACAGCCCTGGGCCCGCCGAGATCGTCATCTCCGCGCTCGCCGGCTTTCCGTGCAGGCCGCCGATGGCGCCGCCGGCCTCCTGGACGATCAGTCCCCCCGCGGCGATGTCCCACTCCTGCGGTCCCCGCTCGAAGTAGCCGTCGACGCGTCCCGCGGCCACCGAGCACAGGTCGACGGCGGCCGACCCGGCCCGCCGGATGTCGCGGACCCGGGGAAGGACGCCCAGCAGGACCTCCGCCTGGCGGGCGCGGCGCTGAGCGGAGTAGCCGAAGCCGGTCGCGATGAGCGCGCGCTCCAGCGGCACGTCCGCGTTGCACCGGAGCTGCTCGGTGGAGCCGTCGCGGTGGAGGAGGTAGGCGCCCTCGCCGCGCGCGGCGGTGTAGAGCTCTCCGCGCGTCGGCACGGCGACGACCCCGGCGACGATCTCGCCGTCGACCTCGGCGGCGATGCTGACCGCCCAGTCCGGCAGGCCGTACAGGTAGTTGACGGTGCCGTCGATCGGGTCGATGATCCAGCGCACGCCGGTCGCCCCGGCGGCCGCTCCGCCTTCCTCGCCCAGGAACGCGTCTCCCGGCCGCGAGGCGCGGATCCGTTCGATGATGAGCTTTTCGGCCGCCTGGTCCATCTCCGTGACCACGTCGGTCGGGCTGGACTTGGTGTGCGCGACGCGCAGGTCGGCCGGGCGCTTTTCGATGAGCATCACGCCCGCCACGTCGGCCGTGCTGATCGCGAGTTCGAGCAGGTCGTGCACGTTTCCCCCTGATCCCACTGATTTCCCTCGTCGCCGGTCCGGCGTCACGCCGGCCTGCGGCAGCAGGTGCCGGCGCAGGTGTCGGGACGCGGCCCCAGTGTGCCCAGCGAGGGGCGTTCGGTACCGTCCCCGTCACATTCGAGGAGAAGCTCGCGGACCATCGTGACGAATCTCGGATGGGTACCCGCCGTGGCGGCCCGCTCGATCCGCAGCCCGATGCGCTCCGCCAGCTCGGCCGCCTCGACGTCGAGGTCGAACTTGACCTCCATGTGGTCGGACACGAAACCGATCGGCACGATCACCGCGGCGTCCGTGCCCTGGGCGCGCAGCTTCTCCAGGTGGTCGCCGACGTCGGGCTCGAGCCAGGGCACGGTGGGCGGCCCGCTACGGCTCTGGTACACCAGCGCCCACGGCCGGCCCTCGGCCACGAGCTCGGCCATGTCGTTCAGCTCCTCGACGTAGGCCTGTCGTCCGGGCTGGGCCATCGGGACGCTGTGCGCGGTGAAGACCAGGGGCGCACCGTCGCGCAGGTCGGCGGGCAGCCGGTCGTACGCCGCGCGGGTGTTCTCGATCATCGGCTCGACGAAGCCGGGATGGTTGTAGTAGATCCGCAGCTTGTCGATCTCGGGGGCGCCCTCCACCTCGGCCCGTGCCCGGTCGATGTCCTCCAGGTACTGCCGGCAGCAGGAGTAGCCGCTGTAGGCGGAGGTGACGAAGGCCGCGGCCCGGCGTACACCGTCGGTCTTCATGGCGGCAAGCGTCTCGGCCAGGAAGGGGTGCCAGTTGCGGTTGCCCCAGTAGACCGGCAGGTCGATGCCGTGGGCCGCGAAGTCGGCCTCGATGGCGGCCTTGAGGTCGCGGCACTGCTGGTTGATCGGGCTGGCCCCGCCGAAGTGGTGATAGTGCTCGGCCACGGTTTCCAGCCGGTCCCTCGGCACGCCGCGGCCGCGCGTGACGTTCTCCAGGAACGGCATCACCTCGTCCGGCCCTTCCGGACCGCCGAAGGACAGCAGGAGCAGCGCGTCGTAGGGCATGTCTCCATCAAACCAGCCGTGCGCGCGTGCACGCCCCAGGGCTCACGAGAAACGGCGGGCGTACGCGCGGGACAGCGACAGGACGGCGTTGACGTACGCCTGGGAGTGGTTGTAGTGCCAGATGGCATTCGACAGTGAACCGCCACCGCGCCCCGCGCCGCTCGCGCACAGGTATTTGGCGGCCGTGGGCACGGCGTCGAAGGGATCCATGATGTCGGCCTTGCCGTCGCCGTCGCCGTCCACGCCGTAGGACCGCCACGTGGCGGGCATGAACTGCATCGGCCCCAGCGCGCCTGCGCTCGAGGGCCCGACGTTGCGGCCGTGGCCGCTCTCGATCTGCCCGATGGCCGCGAGCACGGTCCACGACAGGCCCGGGCAGGTGCCCGCCGCCTGCTGGTACAGCTCGAGGTAGCTGTTCGCCCGCCCGCGTGGCGCCCCCTTGCGCGCCTGCGGCTGGTACTGCTGTTCGTGCAGATTGATGATCTGGCTCTGCGCGCCGACCGCCCGGCGCAGGCCCGACTGCAGGGTGTTGAGATCGGCGCCCGGCGCGTTGACGAGCAGTCCGATGTCGGGGACCAGGCCGATCTTGCGTCCGGTGGCACGGGCGACGAGGACGTTGATGCCGGGCAGGCCCAGCGACCCCGCCCCGCCCATGGTCGCCATCAGCTGCGCCCGGCCCTGGATGGGGTACTGCACGCCGGAGCGAAGGCCGAGTTGCCGCTGAACGTCGTCGGAGACGACGAACTGGTCACGGCCGAGCGCGGACCACAGGGCGTCGTCGGTGGCGGTGCCCGGCGGAGTCCACGACCGGAACCGCACCGGGTCGACCGCGAACATGTTGGCCTTGCCGCCCTGCAGCCGCACCGCGCCCGCGTCCACGGTGATCAGGTCGCGGACGTGGGAGAGGCGCGAGACCTGGCCGAGCTGCTTCTTGCTCACCGGCCGCCCGGAGATGACGAGGAAGTCAGGGGGCACCACCCTCTTGAGCGCCGACGGTTGCTCGGAGGCGGGCACCACGGTGGCGGGAGGAGAGGTGGCCGGGCGCGCCGGCGCAGGGGGCCGCGTTCGGGGCTCCGCGGTCATGACGTACGCCGCGCCACTCGCGGCGGTGCCGGTGGCCACCACCGCGATGGCCACGGCCGCGGCCGGAACCCCTCTTCGTACGAAGCGTCTCATCACCCGTCCCAACGAATCTACCCGGACGTTGGTTACCCATAATGGGGCCGATCCCGGCCAAACGCCGCCGCCAGAGTTCCGCCGATCGGCGGCAGACAGCCCTTGCCCTGGGACGATCGAACGTGAGTAGATTTCGTGTTATGTCCCCCTCCAGCCCGGTGTGGCGCAATTGGGCCGGCAACCAGCAGTCCACTCCCCGCCGCGTCCTGACGCCGCGCTCCGCCGACGAGGTCTCCGCCGCGGTGACGGTGGCCGCCGAGGACGACCTGACCGTACGGATGGCGGGCACCGGCCACTCCTTCACCGGCGCCGCGCTCACCGAGGGCGTACTGCTGCGCCCGGAGGGCCTCACCGCGCTGCGGGCGGTGGACGCGCCCCGCGGCCTGGTGACCGCCGAGGCGGGCATGACGCTCAAGGCGTTCAACGAGCACCTGGCCGCTCACGGGCTCGCGCTCGCCAACATGGGCGACATCCAGGAACAGACCCTGGCGGGGGCCACCCAGACCGCGACGCACGGCACCGGACGTGAGGCCGCCGGGCTGGTCTCCCAGATCGCCGGACTGGAGATGGTGCTGGCCGACGGCACGACGGTGACGTGTTCGCGCGATCGGCGGCCGGAGCTGTTCGACGCCGCGCGGGCCGGCCTCGGAGCGCTCGGCGTCGTCACCGCGATCACCTGGCACACGGTCCCGGCGTTCGTCCTGCGGGCGCGCGAGGAACCGATGAGATGGGACGAGGTGCTCGAACGGCTCGACGAGCTGGCGGCCGCCAACGAGCACTTCGAGTTCTACTGGTTCCCCCACACCGACGGATGCCTGACCAAGCGCAACAACCGGGTGCCCGGCCCGGCCGAGCCGCTGTCGGCGTTCCGGCACTGGCTGGACGACGAATTCCTGTCCAACTCCGTCTTCGGGATCACCAACCGGATCGGCTCGCGTCTCCCCCGTGCCGTCAAAACGATCAACGGGATCTCCGCGCGCGCCCTCGGCGCCCGCACCTACAGCGAGCGGTCCGACCGGGTCTTCACCAGCCCGCGGCGGGTCCGCTTCAAGGAGCAGGAGTACGCGATCCCGCGCGAGGAGCTGGCCGGCGCGCTGCGGGAGGTACGGTCGGTCATCGACCGGAGCGACCGGCGGATCGGCTTCCCCATCGAGGTGCGCCTCCTGCCGCCGGAGAACCCCTGGCTGTCGATGGCCTACGGACGGGACAGCGCCTTCATCGCGATCCACGTCTTCCACTCGGCCGCGCACGAGGAGTACTTCCGTGCGATCGAGGAGGTGCTGACGGCCCTCGGGGGCCGTCCCCACTGGGGCAAGCTGCACACCCGAGATGCCGCCTACCTTGAGGGCGTCTACCCGCGTTTCGGCGATTTTCTGGCGCTGCGTGACCGAATCGACCCCGATCGGCGCTTTGCTAACGCATATACGACTCGTATCTTCGGGAAGTGAGCGTCAGGGGCGCTCCCGCCGAGGCATCGAAGGACATCGCCAGGAAAAGGATGCACAAGAATCGTTAAGCCCTCCACCCCGCACCCCGGTGAACAGGCAAGCTGGGACGACGCTGCGGGAACTTGACAGGATCACGTCACGAGGACGGGCGATGTTCGGACATGCCGGGTACGGTGCTGGCGGGCAGGTGCGTCCTGACGAGACACTCATGGGACCGGGGGAAGGGCACGCATGCGCCCCGAGCCACGATGGACTGGGCACGAAAGGACACGCATGCAGGAGCTGCGCCTCGTCGCGGTCAGCGAGGACGGTTCGTACCTCGTCCTGGCCACCGCGGGCCGAGGCACCCGGTTCACGCTGCCCGTCGACGATCGGCTTCGCGCCGCGGTCCGTGGGCACTTCTCCCGCCTCGGCCAGTACGAGATCGAAGTGGAGAGTCCCTTGCGTCCCAAGGAGATCCAGGCTCGCATCCGCGCTGGAGAGACCGCGGAGGAGATCGCCGA
>JAOPYG010000001.1 GCA_025964685.1 Actinoallomurus sp.
CCCGTTCGGCCGGCGGAGTGGCTTCGATGGTGCGCAGTTCGAGCATGAGGGAGACCAGGCGCTGCTGGGTTCCGTCGTGCAGGTCGCGTTCGATGAGACGGCGGGTCGCGTCGGCGGCGGCGAGGACTCTGGCCCGGGAGGCTTCCAGCTTGGCGTGGCTCTCGGCGTTCACGATGGCGGTGACCAGCAGGTCGGTGAAGTCGAGCATGCGCTTTTCGGTGTCCTCGGGCAGCGGCTCTGACGTCGACGCGGCGATCACAGCCCCCCACAGCCGCCCGCCGACCGTGATGGGACAGCCGACCGCGGAGCTGACCCCCACGTTGCTCAGCGTGGTGAGGAGCTCACCGGCGCCCGCGGTGGCGTGGACGGGGCCGATACGCCCTGGTGCCTGCGTCCGTGCCACCAGTTCCGCGGCAGTGCCCTTCTCGAGCGGCCAGTGCGAGCCGAGGGGCATGGTGGCGACGGGACCGCTGTTCCAGGTGCCGACGTTGGTGGCGGTGGCGTCGGCCTCGTAGCGCATCACTGCCGCATGTCGTGCTTCCAGGACCTGTCCGACCTCGCGTGCGACCGCGTCGAACACCTCGCCCGGCGGGGCGCCGTGCGCGATGAGCGTCGCCAAGCGCCGCAACGCCACTTGCTCCTCTGTGATCCGCTCGCGTTCCCGTGCCGCCTGCAGTAGCACCTCCATGGAGGGCACCACGCGATCGCGCAGGCGCCGCAACGTCGGCCTCGGCAGGCCGGCGGGGACGACGAGCGAGCCCACCGGGACGCCGTGCTCATGCAGCGGGAACGCCACGTGCTGCTCGTCATCGGGGGTCGCACCGAGCCGGATCGCCGCGTACGGAAGCTTGAGGGCCCGCGCCAGCAGCTGCGCGGCCGCCGGTTTCGCGGTCTTCAGGTCCGGCATGTGCAGGAGGATGCGAGCGAGGTCGGCGGAGAGGTCGGCTTCCCCGCGTGCGTCGATCTCGACGGCCAGCGACCGGGCCAGCTTGGAGATCGAGCCGGCCAGCAGCGTGACGGCGAGGAAGACCGCGAGCACCGTCCAGTCCTCACCCTTGTCCAGGGTCAAGCTTCCGACCGGCGGGATGAGGAAGTAGTCGAGGGCGAGGGTGCTGACCGTCGCGGTCGCCATCCCGAGCCAGAGACCCCAGACGGACGCGGCCGTGACGATGCCCAGCAGGTACAGGACCCCGAGGGAGCGTACGGGGGTGATCTGCTTGAGAAGCCCAGCAAGAAGCGTCTCCGCCGCTACGCACAAGGCCATGACCACGATCCCCAGTGCGAGGGGCGGGCGGGTCCGGCGCTGCACCATCGGCAGCAGGCCCACGCGCATACCTGAGTTTACTCAACAGGCCTCGGAGCCGGCCGATGATCGCCGAAGAGGTGACAGGACGGTGGGTGCACACGTTCACGTGACCTGCCGGGCGGAAAGGCTCAGGTGGGGCGCATCGCGCCTGGTGGTCCGACCGAGCCGAGGGCGATCGCATGGACTTCGCGCACACCGTGGAAGACGTCGGCGCCGCCGTGGACGTCGCCGGGGTGGCGGTCATCGTCTGCGGGGCTCTGATCGCGACGGGCGTCTTCGCCCATCGGCTGCTGAACCGCGGCGGTGACTTCTCGGCGGCGTACCGTCTTTACCGGCAGAGTCTCGGCCGCGCCATCCTGCTCGGGCTGGAGTTCCTGGTCGCCGGCGACATCATCCGCACCGTCGCCGTCTCGCCGACCTTCATCAGCGTCGGAGTCCTCGCCGTCATCGTCCTGGTACGGACCTTCCTCAGTTTCTCCCTCGAAGTAGAACTGGAAGGCCGCTGGCCCTGGCAGAAGCGCAGAACCGAGTGATCGGCGAGGGTTCGATCGCTGCGAGGTCACCCGGGGGCCTGGTGCCGACGGGATGGACGAAGGATCAACCGGCGCAAGGCTGCCCGGGGGCCGGGTGGTGAGCCCGCTCCCGGCGACCCGGCGAGATGCGGTGGTCCGAGTGCGGCGGCTCCGTCCTGGCCGACCAGGGACCCGTCGGCGGGCTGTCGTTCACCGGCGAGGCCGCGTCCGCGGCCCGGCACGCCGTACGGAACGACTGGCCGCCGACGAAGGCGAGCTATGTGATCTGCGCGGAGACCGCACGCCGGGTCGGCGCTCCGCTCGACGACGCCCCGGCGACGGAGACGCCGGAGGTCGGCGAGGTCGTGTTCGGTCCGGGCAGCCGCTTCCTCGTCCTCATGGCCGCGGAGGCGACGCGGGCACGCCCGCTCTCACGCTGTTGCGCGAGCTCCCGGGCGACGGCCGGCCCGGCCGGGAACGAAGCCGTCCAGACCTCATCGGTCGACCGCCTCGCGCTGACCCGGCTGGACGAGTTGGTCCAGGCCGATCGCGTGGGACCGGCCGGAGCCGGTTCGTCCTCCTGGCCCCCGCACTGCCTCGGCCCCATCGGCGGCCCGACGGCCGTCTCATCACCCTGATCGCCTGTTCGCCGCGTCGCGTTCTCGGCGGACCGTCGCCTTCCGTCCCTTGATCGTGCTGCGCCGCAGGGCGGTGATCACGTCGTCGGCCGCGGCCTCCGGCACTTCCACCAGGGAGAAGCGATCAGCGATCTCGATCGCCCCGATGTCACGCCCGGCCAGGCCTGACTCACCGGCGATCGCGCCGACCAGATCCTGGGGGCGGATCCCGGCACTGCGGCCGATGCCGAAGAACAAGCGTGTCATGCCACGGTCGGGTGTGCGCCCGCGCCGTTCCCGCCGTCCGGCGGGTTCCCGGCGGTCCTTTCCGTACCGTTCGGGCTTATGGGTGATCTCCGGAATCTCCTCCTCATCGCTTGCGGCCCCGCTGGAGTCATAGGCCAGCTTCACCGCGGCGAGCGCCACCTCCATGACGTCGTACTCCTCGGCGAGCGACTCGACCACGGCCCGGAAGTGCTCGAAGTCGTCTTCGAGGAGGCTCTCGTTCAGCGTCGCGCGGGTCAGCTCCAAGCGACGCGTGCGCAGGTCGGCGATGGTCGGGATCTTCTCGACCTCGATTCGCTGCTTTGTCGCCCGCTCTATCGTTTTGAGCATCCGGTGCTCACGCGGCTCCGCGAGGGTGATGGCCACGCCTTCGCGGCCGGCCCGGCCGATCCGGCCGATGCGGTGCACGTAGGAGTCGGGCGCGGACGGGACGTTGTAGTTGATGACGTGGGTGAGGTGCTCGATGTCGAGCCCGCGCGCGGCGACGTCGGTGGCGATGAGCAGCTCTGCCGTCCCGCCCCGCAGCCGTCCCATGACGCGGTCACGTTGCTCCTGGCTCAGGCCACCGTGCAGTGCCTCGGCCCGATAGCCCCGTCCGTTCAGGGTCTCGGTCAGCTGGTCGACCTCTTCGCGAGTGCGGCAGAAGACGATCGCGGCGTTGGGTGCCTCGACGTCCAGCAGGCGTCCGAGTGCCGTCGGCTTGTGCGCCCGGCCGACCATGTACGCGCTCTGCCGGACTCGCGGGGCCTCACCGGGGGGCCCTGACTCGCGGCCCATCTGGATCCGGACCGGGTCCTGAAGGTAGCGGCCGGTCAGCCCTTCGATGCGAGGAGGCAGCGTCGCCGAGAACAACACCGTCTGACGCTCAGGAGGGGTCTTCTGCAGGATCTCCTCGATGTCCTCGGCGAACCCCATGTCCAGCATCTCGTCCGCCTCATCCAGCACGACCGCCTTGACCTCATGCAGTCGAAGCGTTCCGCGGCCGATGTGATCCAAGGCCCGTCCAGGCGTGGCGATCACGACATCGACGCCGCGATCGAGTGCCTTCATCTGCCAGCCGATCGGCTGCCCCCCATAGATGGGCAGTACCCGTACGCCCAGCCCGCGGCCGTAGCTGTGAAATGCCTGCGAGACCTGCACGGCCAGCTCCCGGGTCGGCACCAGGACCAGGACCGTCGGCCTGGCCCCCCGGTCTCCATCGGGCATCCGCTCGAGCAGTGGCAGCGCGAACGCCGCCGTTTTCCCCGTTCCCGTCGCGGCCTGCCCGACCAGGTCCCTTCGCTGCAACAACGGTGGAATCGCCTCGCGCTGGATGGGGGTGGGTTCCTCGTAGCCGAGGCCCGACAGCGCATCCAGGAGCTCGCTTCGCAGTCCCAGGTCGGCGAAGCTCGTCGCTCCGTCGGTCACGTTAGGGGTCATCTGTTGACTCATTCTCCAATCCTCCACCTCTACGCCTACACCCCCGGCCCCGCATCTGGTGGGGCACCCCAGGCCTTCTGCGTACCGAAAACCCCACCGCGCACGCGAAGCCGCAGGTCGGGGTGGCTGGAGCTCGCGCCCACAAACCTACGGACGTAACGCGGGCCCGGACGGGCAGTTCGTCACCTGACGTCGAAGTCACCCGAGCGTGTCGCCGCCGGGTACGTCGCGCTCCCGGCGTGGTGTCCGGTGGCGTGACCGGCAATGCCCGGCCTGGCTCATGCGGCGCCCAGCACGCCGTGCGGGTCCAGCGCGTACTCGCGCGCCGCGCCCCTCCCGAACTCCCGGTAGGCCTCCGGGGCCTTCTCCAGCGGGATGACGGTGGCGTTGACGTTGCGCGCGATCTGCGTGCGGTCGTGCATGATCGCCTCATCAGTCCGCTCGGGGTTATGGCCGCCCACGATGACGACGGCGGCGCCAGCAGGAAGCATCCTGGCGCAGGCCGGCCCGACCGGGCCCGGCCCAGCGACGTACACGGTCGACCCGGTCGTCACCCCCGCCGTACGGGCGCCGCGGTAGCCGGTGGGGAAGATGTCCGCCGGCATGGCCAGGTCCAGGATCTTGGCCATCACCCTCTTCCGGCCGTCGGGGAACTTCAGCAGGCCCCGCGGCGTCTTTCGATCGAGTCTACGCCGGGCCCAGAACCAGCGAACTGGCTGCTGGACGGCCGGATCGTGACCTCGATGCGGGGATCTGGGTATTTCTGAGGGTACTCGGCTGGTTTGACGCAATGCCTGGGCCAAGAGAACGGTATGACCTGTACCTGCTGGTCGTCGCCCCAGGTGCCTGGTCTACCGGGCTCCGGAGCGACCTTTCTGCGGGCGGCGCTTCGCTCTCCCCTCGGCCCGTCTCCCCCAAGAGCCACGATCCCGGGTCCACGATCGCTTGGGCCCAAGAACCGTGGACCCATCCCGCCGGACGTGAAAGGAGGGCAACCATGATGTACCGGCGCAACAGCCGCGGCGACGTCGCCGAGGGCGTGAGCTGGATCATCGCGGGCATCTGATGACCGGCCTCGCCACAGGAAAGCCGCTCCGCGCCGACGCGGCGCGAAGCGGCTTTGTGGCAGATTCGAGCGGCCTGGCGTTGTAGGCGGTGTCTGACGAGCCTTCCCCAGTGACCGCTGCCACACCGAGGCCTCGCGAACGGGGCCTCGCGGTGTCCCACGAAGCCCCGTGGTGCGCCGTCGGTGGTCAGCAGCAGCAACAGCAGCCGCAGCTGGTCCAGGTCCAGGAGTCATAGATCAAGCCGCCGCTCCGCCAGTGCCGGTGCTTGTCGACGATCGAGCCGGCCGTCACGGAGTGCTGAGGCGCTGCGGTCACCGTCTGTGCGCTCGCGGATCCGGCTGCGCCGAGCGTGGTCACGACCGCTCCTGCGAAGGCCAGGCCAGAGATTGCCACTCCCACCCGCCGCGAAATTCCCATGGAAGATACCTCCTTGGTCGGCTTACGCGTGACAACGATGCCGCCACGCCAGCGATTTGGGCATATTGTGTTGCTATGCCTTATCTCAGGTGACATCAGCCGGCCACGAAAAGCAATTGCGCCGGGCGCGGATTATCAAAGTTGACGCCGAATTGGCGGCAACCGGGTGGGGATTTTAGTAAGGCATAGGCTTACTTTGCCATTGACCTGCGTCAACAGGCGGTCCGCGCATCGCCGGGTGAGGCGGTGATCAGCAGAAGGGTGCCGAGGAGGCCGGCTGCGGCGAACATCAGGAGGTGGCCGCCGAGGAGGTCGAAGCTGAGCGCGGTGACGATGGCGACGCCGAGGATCGAGCCGGTGAGGCCGCCGAGGAGGGCCAGGCCGATGCCTTCGTCCAGGGGGAGGCGAGCGAGGCCGCGGGCCGTCCAGCCGGTGGCGCGCAGGATGGCCAGGTCGCCGGCCCGTTCCCGCTGCGACTCATCGTGAGGACGACCGGCACCGTGTCACGCTGGTACCGGCCGCCGTACGGCGTGCTGAGCCTGCCGGCGCTGCACGCGGCTCGCCGTCTCGGGCTCACCCCGGTGCTTCGCGCTCTCCCGTCCCTCCTGGAGGACGTACGCGGACGCGGTCTGGCCCATCGGGCCGCTGCGCGACCACGCGATCTCCTGGGCTGCTCAGTAGGCCGGTGTTCGCTGTCGTTGTTTCGTGCCAAGGACATGCTCAACGAGGGCGATGAGGACCTGCTTGACGGATTCCTTCTGCCGGGCGTCACAACTGACCACCGGAATGTCCGGGTCAAGGTCGAGCGCACTCCGGATCGTCTCGATGTCGGGTTCGGGTGCGCCGTTGAACCGGTTGAGCCCGACGATGAACGGCATGCCGCGGCGCTCGAAGAAGTCGATCGAGGAGAAGCAGTCGGCGAGCCGCCGCGGGTCGGCGATCACTACTGCGCCGATCGACCCCAGCGCCAGTTCGTCCCACATGAACCAGAACCGCTTCTGCCCCGGGGTGCCGAACACATAAAGGACCAGGCCGTCTTCAAGGGAGATGCGGCCGAAGTCCATCGCGACGGTGGTGGTCGTCTTCTGTTCTACGCCGGAGGTGTCATCGACCCCGATGCTCTCTGAGGTGAGCGCCTCTTCAGTGCGCAGTGTCTGGATCTCGCTCACCGTGTTCACCAGCGTGGTCTTGCCTGCTCCGAACCCTCCGGCGATGAGCACCTTGACTGCGAGCTGAGTAGCCATCTGCTCGTCAGTACGCGGCTTCGCCGGACCGTGCGCCCGGGCCGGACCGTGCGCCCGGGCGGGGCCGTGAGGAAATATGCTCGCCGACCCGCTTGACAAGGACGGCCATCTCGTAGGTGATCACTCCGGGGTCGACGTCCGCGTCGCTCAGCACCGTCAAACAGGCGCCCTGGCCGGCGGCGGTGACGAACAAGAACGAGTTCCGCATCTCGATGATCGTCTGATGGACCTCGCCCCCGTCGAACTGGCGCTGGGCGCCCTGGGCGAGGCTCTGGAAGCCGGCGGCCAGCGCCGACAGGTGTTCGGCGTCCGCGCGGTCAAGTCCCTTGGAGGAGCCCATCAGCAGACCGTCTGTGGACAGCACCGCCGCTCTGGTCACCTGGGGCACGCGTTCGACGAGCCCATCGATCAGCCAGTCGAGGCTGCCGGCCGAATCGGCCCGCTGCGGCGTCACTAGCATTCTCCTCTTCCTGTCGTTTACTGCCGGAACCATCGCCCGGCCCCTCAGGCTCACCGCCGAGGTGGTCAGGAGCGTCCCAAGATCATGTCCGATGCTCGCCACGCCATGGCCATGATCGGCCCATTGAGGTTGCCGGACACCATCACCGGCATCACCGAGCAGTCGACGACACGGAGGTTCCGCACTCCGCGGACCCGGAGCCGCCCGTCCACGACGTCGTCGTCCTCAGGCCCCATGGCGCAGGTGCCGATCGTGTGATAGCCGGAGTAGCCCTGCTCCAGTGCGGCGTCGATGATGTCCTGGTCGTCCTGCACGTGCGGTCCCGGGCTGATCTCCGCCTTGACGCGACTGGAGATCGGTGCGGTCGCGAAGAACTCGCGCAGCTTGTGGAAGATGTCGACCCCGACTCGGCGGTCGTGATCTGAGGTGAGGTAGCCCGAGTCGATGTCGAGTGGCGCGTCCGGGTCCGCCGAGGTGATGTGGAGGCTGCCCTCGCTGTCAGGGCGCAGGATGTACCCCAGGCCACTCATGCCGGGCTCGCGCTCCAGCCGGAGGGCCTTGCCCGGGATCTGCGGGGCCGCGGAGAAGGGCGCGAACAGGAACTGCGCGTCCGGGCGGTCCAGTTCGGGACGCGTCTTGAAGAAACCCACGACGTCGTACGCGGGGACCGCCAGCGGCCCTCGCCGGTTCATGAGGTACTTCACACCCGTCATCGCCTGCCGCGGCGTCGTGCTCAGCAGTTTGTTGTATCCCGCGTTGTCGGTGAGCCGGAACTGCAGTTTGAAGCAACGGTGCTCCCGCACCCGCGCGCCGACGTAGGGGCTGTCGACGACCACGTCGACGCCGGCCTTCCGCAGGGTCTCGGCGGGACCGATGCCCGACAGCTGCAAGAGCTTCGGCGTCGCGAGGCTTCCCGAAGCGATGATCACCTCGGCGGCGGCGGCGTAGTCGACCGTCCGGCCTTTCTGACGCGTGCGGACGCCGATGGCCCGGTCGCCCTCGGTCAGGATGCGGACGGCGAGGGCGTCAACGGTGATGGTGAGGTTCGGACGGTCCGCGACCGGGTGGAGGAAGGCCCTCGCAGCGCTGACACGACGGCCGTTCTCGATGGTCGACATGGCATAGCCGATGCGCTCTCCGTCGGTCTCGTTGAGATCCTCTTCACGGCTCCAGCCGAGCTTCTCCGCGGCGGCGATCGCCTCCTCGCAGAGGTCCTCGGGCTCCGCCGCCTTGGAGATGGTCAGCGATCCCCCGGTGCCGCGCGTTTCCGTAGCGCCCAGCGTGTTGTTCTCGATCTCCTTGAAGATCGGCAGTATTGAGTCCCAGCCCCATCCCGGGTTGCCGAGCCGCTCGAGTTCGTCGTAGTCCCCGCGGCTGCCGCGGTTGTAGACCATGCCGTTGATGGCGCTGGACCCGCCCAGTGTCCGGCCCCGTACCCAGTCCTCCTCGTGGTTCGCAGGCCCGATGGGGCGAATGGGGAAGTGCCAGGCCACGCGGGGGTGATCCATCAGCTTGCCGAAGCCCTTGGGGATCCTGATGAGCGGGTTGGTGTCCCTGCCGCCGGCCTCCAGGAGGAGCACCTTCGTACCGGGATCCTCGGACAGGCGGTTGGCCAGCACACAGCCGGCGGAGCCGGCACCCACGATCACGTAGTCGAACTCCTCCAACGGGGACTCCTTGTCGATGCCTGCGGCCACCGCGCGAAAACCGGGTCATCCCGCGCTGAGCCCACATAGTCCCACCGAAAGCCAGCCAAGATCCACAAAACGCTTACAGCGGCATTAACTGGCCGCTAGCGTGAGCAAGGTTTCGTCCGGCTTGGGCATTAACGAGTTGAAAGACGGCACTATGAGCGACCTGATCACCCGTATGCCTCGCCGTGTTGATCGGTGTCCGATGTGATGAGGTCACGCAAGCGATCGATCCGATTCACGCTCTTCGGCCTGCTCACCATTCCGCTGGTCTCGCTCGTCGCGCTGTGGGGCTTCGCGGTCCAGGGCACGGCCAGCGATGCCATCCAGAAGCGCAACCTTGACACCATCAACCGGCTGTACGGCGATGCCGCCACCCCCATGCTGATTCAGGTGGCGCAGGAGCGGCTGAATTCGGTGACCTGGCTGAGCAACCGCGGCCTGGCCCCCCGGGCTCCGCTCGACGCGCAGAGACGACAGACGGACGCCACGGTGGCGCAGCTGATTAAAGCGTCGCGCTCCAGCTCCTTTCGCGGCACGCTGACCGCACCGATGAAGCAACGGTTGGGCGTGCTGCTGGACAAGATCGACCAGTTGAGCGCCATCCGGGCCGCGATCGACTCGGGCGTCATGACCAAGCTGACGGCGTTCAACGCCTACAACGACATCCTCGACGCGCATTTCCAGTTCACCTATCTCATGGTCGTCGTGAAGGATCCGACGATCTACCAGCAGGCCTACTACCTGGTCGGGCTTTCCCGCGCCCAGGAACTGGCCGGGCGCGAGGCCACGCTGGTGGCGAGCGACCTCATCGCCGGCGGCCAGATGAGCGTTGGTGACCACGCCGCCTTCAACAAGCTGGTGATCGAACAGCGATACCTCGAGAATGAGGGGAATACGCAGTTCATCCCGCAGGTCGGCGCCCCCTTCAAGCAACTGCTCGCCTCAACGACGTACCGCGACTTCAAGGCGATGGAAGACCGCGTGATGGCGAGTCCCGCCGGCCGGTCCAGGCTGCGGATCAACCCCACCGCCTGGCAGTCCGCCTCCCAGGCCTTCATCGGCGGGCTGGATCACGCCGTCGGGGAGTCCCGGCCGATCCTCGCCGGCAAGTCCAAGCGCTTGGGCGACTCGATCCTGCTTCGCCTTGCGCTCGTCGGCGGCGTAGGCCTGGTCGCGGTCCTTCTGTCGGCCTACCTCATGCTCCGATTCGGCCGCCGTATGAGCCGGGAGCTCATCGGCCTGCAGGGAGCGGCACGTGACCTCGCCGACCAGCGGCTTCCCGACATCGTGAGCCGGTTGCGCCGCGGCGACGATGTCAACGTGGCCCACGAGGCTCCTCCCTTGGCGATCGGCAAGACCGCCGAGATATCGAACGTCGCGGAGGCGTTCTCCACGGTTCAGCGGACCGCGATCGAGGCGGCGGTCGGCCAGGCCGAACTCCGCAAGTCGGTCAACCAGGTGTTCCTCAACCTCGCGCGGCGCAACCAGGCGCTGCTGCACCGTCAGTTGGCGATGCTGGACACGTTGGAGCGCAAGGCCCCGGACTCCGAGGCGCTGGAGGATCTCTTCCGCCTCGATCACCTCACCACCCGCATGCGCCGGCATGCCGAAGGCCTGATCATCCTGTCCGGCGCGGTTCCTGGCCGAGGCTGGCGCAAACCGGTGGGTGTGCTCGACGTGCTCCGTGGCGCGATCGGCGAGATCGAGGACTACGCCCGCGTCGAGGTGATCAGCACGGCAGAGGAGGCGATCGTCGGCTCCGCCGTCGCCGACCTGATCCACCTGATCGCCGAGCTCGTCGAGAACGCCGTCAGTTTCTCCCCGCCGAACACGCCGGTCGAGGTCGACGCCGGGCTGGTGGGAAACGGGTTCGTGGTGGAGATCCAAGACCGCGGACTCGGCATGAGCGAGGAGAAGCTCGCGGCTGTCAACGAACAGCTCGCCCATCTACCCGAGTTCGACCTGGCGGACAGCGACCAGCTCGGCCTGTTCGTCGTCGGCAACCTGGCCGACAGGCATGGGATCAAGATCTCCCTGTGGCCCAACGCGTACGGCGGCCTCACGACGGTCGTGCTGTTGCCGCACTCGATCGTCGTATCAGCCGGCGAGACCGCCGGCGACGAGGTCCCGATGGGTATGCCGATCGAGTCGGACCGGAACGCCCACTCCGTCGAGGGCCTTGACGAGGCGCGGGAGCATTCCACCGCCGGTGTCGTGGAGACCGAGGGATCCGTGTTCGATGCTGAGGCGGTACAGGCCCACGGGCGGCACCGTCTCAGCAGGGCGGAGATTTTCGCCAAGAGCGCGCCTGCCGACGCCCGGTCTCCCGGTCGCCCGGCGGAGCCGGCGACCGGCCGAGACGAGACGGCCGGCCCGGCACGCGCCGACGTGCCGGCCGCCGGCACACACGCCGGGATGCCGCGCCGGATACGCCAGGCGAGCCTGGCTCCTCAGCTGCGCGGCCCATCACCTTCCGGCGGCGGACGAACGGCGACCGGCGGCGGTGCACGTACGCCGCAGAGGGCCCGTTCCGTCATGGCCTCGATGCAGAGCGGACGGCGGCGCGGACGAGCCGAGGACGCGAGTGACGCCACGCCGGCGGACACGAATCTGGACCAAGGTGAATGATGACACGAACGAACACGGCCGGTGAGGTCAACCGGCTGCTCGACAGCCTGGTCGATCGGGTGGACTCGATGGACCAGGCGGTGGTTCTGTCACGCGACGGACTCGTCGTGGCGGCATCCTCGGGGCTCGGCCGGGAGGACTCCGAGCACCTCTCCGCGCTGGTGGCGGGGGTCCAGGGGCTCGCACGGGGCGCCTGCCGGCATTTCGAGGGCGGTGAGCTGTTGCAGACCGTCATCGAGATGGATTCGGTGTTGCTGTTCGTGGTGACCGCCGGAGAGGACACCTGCCTTGCCGTACTGAGCGCTGCCGACGCGGACGCGGGAGTCATCGCGTACGAGATGACCGACCTGGCCGAGCGGCTCAGCGAACACCTGCCGGCCGACCCGCGACTGTCGGATCAAGGTTCTGGCGTGGGGTGATCTCGGCATGAGCTCGGCGGAAGACAGATGGCTGGACCAAGACGCAGGACCGGTCGTCCGCCCCTACACCGTCACGGGCGGGCGGACCCGGCCACGCGGTGACGCACTCGACCTCATCGCCGTGCTCGAGGCGACCAACGCGCCGGTGCACCAACGACTGAGGTTGGGCCCCGAGCATCGCAGGCTGCTCACACTCTGCCGACGGCCGATCGCCTTCGCCGACCTCGCCTCAGAGGTCGACCTGCCAGTCGGTGTCGTCCGCGTACTCGTCGCCGACCTGCGTGACGAGAACCTGGTCAGAGTGCTGAAGGCGACACCGACCGGAAACGTGCCGAACGACCTTGTACTAAGGAAACTGCTGCATGGACTACGCGCACTCTGACACGGCCGTCTCCGAGAGGGCCGTCTCGCGAACTCCCTCGGATGCCGACCGGCCGATCACCGCGAAGATCCTGATCGCCGGCGGGTTCGGTGTCGGCAAGACCACGCTGGTGGGCACCATCAGCGAGATCCGGCCGCTGCGCACCGAGGAGATCCTCTCCGACAAGAGCATGGGGGTCGACGACACGGCGGGCGTCGACGGCAAGACCACGACGACCGTGGCCATGGACTTCGGCCGGATCACGCTCCAGGACAACCTGGTCCTGTACCTGTTCGGCACCCCCGGACAGCAACGTTTCTGGTTCATGTGGGACGAACTGGCACTGGGGGCGGTGGGAGCGGTCGTCCTGGCCGACGCACGTCGTCTCGCCGACTGCTTCCCGGCCGTCGACTACTTCGAAGACCGCGGTACGCCGTTCATCGTGGCGGTCAACTGCTTCGACGGCGCCGAGCGCAAGAACCCGGAGGACGTCCGGATCGCACTGGACCTCGATGACGAAGTGCCGCTGGTCCTGTGTGACGTACGGCACCGTGAATCAGCCAAGGAGGTGCTGATCACCATGGTGGAGCACGTGCTCGGAGAGCCGCCGAGCGGCCGATGACTCCTGCGGCGGTCAGAGCAGTCGTGCGGGGATCGAATGCTTGTCCAGGGCCGCGACGACCGTCGATGGTGCCTTTTTGCTCTTAGGGCCGCGAAGGATGAAGGTGTTCCCGCGGGCGCTTTGATCTATTTGTCCCCAGATCCGGATGCGGGTGACGTCGGGGGAGCCGCCGACGATGAGGTACCAGCGACCTGAGGGGGCCTTCCACCAGTGGGTGCTGTAGACGGTGCCCACCGTGTCGGAACGGAGATGTTCGCGGCCTGCGTACGGCAACGTGTCGTTCAGGTAGCGGGGATCGTCCGGAGCCAGGAGCGTGTGAGTGCTGACATCCTCGTCCTGGCCGTTGGTCGTGGTCAACGTAACGGCGGCGAACGCGACGTGCGCCGACGTCTCGGGGAGGCGTCCCTGCCAGAACTGATCGACCTCCACCTTGAGCAACCCGCCGGAAAGGTCGCCGACAATGCTGCCCGGAGCGCGGTCGCCGGGTTTCGGGGCGAGGCACCGGACCGCGCGTAACAGGCCCACCGACTGGGCGCTGAGCGGCGGCACCGCGGCGGGCCGCGGACGTCCGTTGTCGGGCTGGAAGTCCACCGGTGCGGTGACGAGTGTGGCACCGGCATCGGAGTAGGTGTCGGTGCGTGTGGTTCCGTCCTTGGTAGGACGCGTCAATGCGAACATGAGCATCGAGCAACCCGCCTCTGGATCGGGCTGCGCGGGCGGCCATCCGGCGGCGATTCCGTCGTGGACCGGGACCCGCTGCCACGCCGGCCGGCTGTTTCCGAGGTCGGCCACCAGGACCTGGGTGACACCCGGTGGCACCAGGTACGGGGTCTGTTCGTCTCGCTCGCCGGGGTAGTCGGCCAGCTGAATCAGCCCGCGCGCGTCAAGTTCACCGTGTTCAGGTTCATAGGCGTTCACATAGAGCCGGCGCGCCTGATCCGGATCCTCGCTGTAACGGACGATCGCATGATCGTCGGCCATCACGACGACGCGGTGCCCGAGCACGTTGCCGGCGAACACGACCGTCGGCGTGGATGCCGGGCGGCCGCTCCAATACGGCGGGTTGACCCACATCACCGCGTCGGGTGAGTTCCAGTAGGCAACCGCCCGGTTCAGGAGTTTCTCATCACCGCGCAGATTTCCGCGGAGCGGCCATTCGGTGACGTCACTCGCGGTTTCGGAAGTGCTGTTGGTGTCAAGGTCGTCTTGTCCAGGCGAGGCCGGAGAGACGAGCCAGACGACGCCGGCGGTCGCCACGGCCAGGGCCATGGCCCCGGCGAGCAGCCGCAGTCGACGCCGGAGTACCCGGATGCTCCACGGCACGCCGGTCGGCCGGATGTGCAGGACGGTCGGATCGAACGCCCGCTCGGCCAGCAGAGCCCGCTGATCGGCTTCCGGCAGGCCGGTGCGTTCCTCGACCTTCGCGACCACGTCGTCGGCGACCGTGACACCGACCGCGTCCAGCTCTGTCGCCGTCTCTTCCGCGCCGAGGTTCTCGGCCATCCGCAGCCCGTACTGGACGGCCTGCGTTGGTGTCAGCCGGCCGAGCACCTCCAGAAGCCGGCCGGCCTCCGGAGTAGGGCGCTCGGGTGCCACCGTGCGCCAGCCGCGGCGGCCCTCGACCCGTCCGGCCTTCAGCACGCGCCGCAGAACCCGCCGGCGCCATGCTTGATAGCTCACCCCATCGCCACGACGGCGGCTCGTGAGCGTCCGGACGACCAGGGTGCGGTACACGATGCCGTGGGCCCGGCGTACCGCGAGCGCGCGCCCGTCCTCGGTCATCGGACCGGCTGAGAGAAGGGCCAGGTAAGCGACCCGGACCAGACCGTCGTAACCGCCGACGAACGCACGCTCGAACTCACCACTTCTTTTTGATTGCAAAGCAGAAACCTCTATTGGTGGTTCATCCGAGTCGCTCCTACGCTTTCGTCGATCCAATCTTCCACATGGCCCCTGACGCTAGGAGATATCGATGAGGCAATTATTGGCCACTCGCCGTAGGTGCGGCCGGCCGGTCGCGTTAAGCGTGGCCATCGCCCTCACGCTCGTGGTCACGGGCGCGTGCGCCAACTCCAAGGACAATGGGTTGCCCGGCGCCGGCAACAGCGGCGACAGCGCGAAAGCGTACGACTCGATCATCACGGGTTCCCCGGTCGCCGACGCCGGCGCGATCCAGGCGGGCTCGTGGGCGGACAAGATCAAGCAGCGCGGCTTCATGCGCGTCGGCGGCACCGACGCCGGGCCGCTGTTCTCCATCAAGGACCCGGTCACCGGCCGGCTGACCGGCTTCGACGCGGGCCTGTCGCAGATGCTGGCGCACTACATCACCGGCGGCAAGGACATCCTGAAGCTGACCAAGCTGACGATCACAACGGTCGACACGCGTGAGAAGCTCATTCAGAACAACAGCGTCGACGCCGTCTTCGCCACGTACACGATCACGCCCGAGCGGGCCAAGAAGGTCGCCTTCGCGGGCCAGTACTACGAGTCCGGCGACGCGATCATGGTGAAGAAGGGCAACTCCGCGATCACCAAGGTCGCCGATCTCAACGGCAGAACCGTCGCGACGGAGAGCAACTCGACGGCGTCCCTGGCGCTGAAGAAGTTCGCCCCCAAGGCCAAGGTGCTGCTGTTCACCGAGGACGCGCAGTGCGTCGCCGCCGTCCAGCAGGGCCGCGCGGACGCGTACGTGCTCGACCAGGGCATCCTGATCAGCGACGCGAGCACCAACAAGGCGGTCAGCGTCGTCGGCCAGCCCTTCACGAAGGAGCCGTACGGCGTCGGCGTGCCGCACGACGACGCGGCGGCGAAGAAGTTCGTGAACGACTGGCTGCAGAAGATCTACGCCGACGGCTCGTGGGCCAAACTCTGGAAGGCCACGATCGGCTCCATCGTCAGCGGTGACGCACCCGAGCCGCCGGCCATCGGTTCCGCCGACGGCTCCTGAGGCCGGCCGTGCACATCATCCTGTCCCACATCGGTGATCTGCTGGCCGGGTTCGGAGTGACCATCGAGCTCACCCTGCTGGGCTTCGTCGGCGCGGTGATCCTCGGGACGCTTCTCGCGGTCTTCAGGGTCGTGCCGGTAACGCCGCTGCGCGTGGTCGGCGCGATCTACGTAGAGTTCTTCCGGAACATCCCACTGCTCGCACTGCTCATCCTGGTGATCTTCGGCCTGCCCGACGTCGGGGTGACCTACTCCCTGTTCGTGTCCGCCACGATCTGCCTGGCGCTCTCGGGGGCCGCGTTCGTCTGCGAGGCGATGCGGTCCGGCATCAACACCGTGCCGGTGGGGCAGGCCGAGGCGGCCAGGGCGATCGGGCTGACCTTCGTGCAGTCGCTGCGCCACGTGATCCTTCCGCAGGCGTTCCGCACGATGGTGCAGCCACTGGTGAACGTCTTCATCGGCGTCGCGCTCAGCTCGTCCCTGGCGGCCGCGGTGGGCGTCAGCGAGCTGACGAACCGCACCCAGCAGCTGAACCTGAAGTACGCCGAGGCCGTCGGGTCGTTCCTGGTGGCCGGCGTCCTCTACCTCCTGCTCGCGATGACCGGCGGCGGGGCCGGCGGCTGGCTTGAACGACGGCTGGCGATCCGCCGATGACCGTCAACCGCGTTCTCTTCGACGCGCCGGGGCCGAAGGCACTGCAGCGGACCCGCTACGCGACCGTCGTGGCGGGCATCGCCATCGCGGCGGTCATCGCGCTCGCGCTGAAACAGTTCGGCGAGAACGGCCAGCTCGCCGGCGACCGCTGGCAGCCGTTCGCCCAGATCGGCTACATCAAGTTCCTGTGGACCGGGCTCGAGGGCACGCTGAAGGCCACGGCCATGTGCGCGGTCCTGGCGTTCCCGATCGGCGCGATCCTCGCCCTGCTGCGGCTGGCGCGCAACCGGGTCACGCGCTCCCTCGCGACGGCGTACATCGAGCTGTTCCGCGCGGTGCCGCTGCTTCTGCTCATCTACGTGTTCCTCCTGGCGCTGCCGCCGCAGGGCATCAACCTGCCGATCTTCTGGAAGCTCGTCGTCCCGATCACCATGGTCAGCTCCGCGATCCTCGCCGAGGTGTTCCGCGCCGGAATCCTCGCCCTGGACCGCGGCCAGGGCGAGGCCGCCTCGGCCATCGGGCTGACCTACTGGCAGTCGATGCGGATCGTCGTGCTTCCGCAGGCCATCCGGCTCGTGGTCCCAACGCTGGTCGCGCAGCTGGTCAGCCTGCTCAAGGACAGCACGCTCGGCTACGTCGTCAGCTATCCGGAGCTGATGAAGCAGGGCAACAACCTGACCGTCTACACCCACCTGCTCGTGCAGACGTACGTCGTGATCGCCGTGGTCTACGTGCTGATTAACTTCGGGCTCTCGCAACTGGCCTCCGCCCTCGAACGGCGGATGCGGCGGGCGCGCAGGTCCGTACGCGGCGCCGACGTCCTGGAGGAGGTGACCGGCGAGGAACGGCCCTCGGCGACGCTCCTGCACTGAGCTCTTGAGGCCAATCGTGCTGGTGTTTCCAGGGCGAGGAACCTGCCCTAATACCGCACGGTATCCCGTTGGGGTGGGCGTACTGGCGAGTTCGGCATCAATTTGCGACGACAACGTCACAAAATGTAACGTTGCCGACTTCGGTCCGGTGGCCCGGTGATCGCCTGGACTTCTGACCCTGCTTAGAGCATCGGGCGCTGACCGTTCTGTGTTCGGCCCCCGCTCGCCAAGCACCGTTCAGGAGTACACATGACCTCGCCCGACTCCCCGGCACCGTCGTTGTACGGGCCGGAGTTCGCCACTGACCCCGAAAGCGTGTACCGCCAACTGCGCTCGTACGGACCCGTCGCGCCGGTCGAGCTGTCCCCGGGCGTGCCCGGGATGCTCGTCACCGACTACGACGTCGCGCTCGAGATCCTGCGTGACCAGCAGAGGTTCCCCCGGGACGCCCGCCGGTGGCAACAGGGCATCCCGTCCGACTGCCCGATCCTGCCGATCATGGCGTACCGGCCGACGTGCAACCTGACCGATGACCCGCTCCGCTCACGGCTGCGCGACGCGGTGACCGACGCCCTGGACCGCGTGGACCAGAACGTGCTGCGCGGCTTCGTCGAGCGCTGCGCGGACAGGATCATCGGCCAGATCGGCCCCCAGGGTGAAGCGGACCTGCGCACCGAGTACTCCCTGATCCTGCCGCTGCTGGTCTTCAACGAACTGTGCGGCTGCCCGGCCGAGCTCGGGGACCGGATGGTGGCGGCGATCCAGGAGGTTCTCAAATGGGAGAACTCCGAAGAAGCGAACATGACTCTCGGCCTCGCCGTCCTGGAGCTCATGGCGCTCAAGCGCGAGAACCCCGGCGAGGACATCACCTCCTGGCTGATGGCCCATCCGACCGACCTCAACGACGAGGAGCTCGCGCACCAGCTCGTGATGCTCGTCGGCGCGGGCAGCGAGCTCGCGCAGAACCTGATCATCAACACGTTGCGGCTGCTGCTGTCCGACGATCGGTTCGCGGGTGATCTGTCCGGCGGGAGCATGTCCGTCGAGGACGCCCTCGACGAGGTCCTGTGGACGGATCCGCCGCTCGCCAACTTCGGCGTCACCTATCCGGTCGAGCCCCTCGACTTCCATGGCGTGAAGCTGCCCGCCGACCAGCCGGTCGTCATCAGCTTCGCGGCGGCCAACAACGACCCATCGACCCTCGCCGACCAGCGGGCGGGCAACCGCGCCCACCTGGCGTGGGGCATCGGGCCCCATACCTGCCCGGCTCAGGGGCAGGCGCGCATCATCGCCACGGTCGCGATCGAGAAGCTGCTCGACGGGCTGCCGGACATGGAGTTGGCCGTCCCCGCCGAGGACCTCACGTGGCGGCCCGGTTTCATCCAGCGCGCCCTGTCCTCACTGCCCGTACGCTTCCCGGCCCTCCCCGAATCCGCGCCGGATCCGCTCGGCGAGACGTCCCCGGTGACCGAACCGGGCGATGACGACGTCCCGGAGACGCTGGGCGACCCCTCCGCGACCGCGCCGGAGGAGACGGCGACGCCCATGGCACCGGCCCGCTGGTGGCGCCGCCTGGCGAACTGGTGGGCCGGCGACACCGACTGACGCCGCGAATCCGCTGCGCACGCTGACCGGGCCCCGCTGCGTCGGCTCCGTTTCATACTTTGGTAGGTGACGGTGCCGACCTCCTGGCCGATGTCGCTAGGGGCGTACCGGAGCAGCCTCATCGTCATGAATGAGGACAAAACAAAACGGTGGTGTTCCGGGCGGGCGCCACTGACGGTGGCGCTGATCGCGCTCACGCTGGCCGGCACGGTGTCGGCGGCAGGAGCCGGTGCGATGAGCGGCGCCCGGCCTGGTCACGATCCGCAGGGGGACCCGGCGACCCAATCGCGATACGCGACGTTCTACCGGCAGACGGTGACGTGGACCTCCTGCGACAGTGAGGCGACGCCGCTGCAATGCGCGCGGGTGCTGGTGCCGGTGGATTGGTCCCGGCCGGGCGGGCCGACCGTCGCCCTGGCGGTGAGCCGGCACCAAGCCACCGGGAACCGTCGCGGATCCCTGCTGCTG
>JAOPYG010000013.1 GCA_025964685.1 Actinoallomurus sp.
TCACGCCGTGGTTCTGGATGCCCCAGAAGTTCTGCCCGGTACGGCCCCAGCCGGTCTGCACCTCATCGGCGATGAACAGGATGCCCTGCTCGGCGAGGACCTCCTGGTACGCCGCGTACAGCCCGTCGGGCGGGGACGTGTAGCCCCCGACGCCCTGGATCGGCTCGGCGATGACGGCGGCCACGTCGCCGCCCGTGACCGTGGCGAGCGTGTGCCGCAGATCCTCAACGCACACCTTGATGTAGTCCTCGTCGGACAGCCCGCGGAACTGGCTGAGGTGCCGGTCGCCGCCGTGCAGGAAGTAGACGCTGAGCGGTGACAGCGCGCTGTTCTTCCACGAGCGGTTCGCGGTGATCGAGATGGTGCCGAACGACCGGCCGTGGTAGCTCTGCCGCATCGCGAGCACCTGGTTGCTCTTGCGGGTGTACGTGGCGAGCAGCAGCGCCGTCTCGTTCGCCTCGGTGCCGGAGTTGGTGAAGAACACCTTGGCGTCCTCGATGCCGGACAGCCGGGCGATCTTCTCGGCGAGCTCGACCTGGCCGCGCAGCAGATACAGCGTCGAGGTGTGCACGACCCCGGAGGCGAGCTGGCGTTCGACGGCCTCGCGTACCTCGGCGACGTCGTAGCCGAGGGTGTTGGTGACGATTCCGGCGAAGAAGTCGAGGTAGGTACGGCCCTCCGCGTCGGTGACCCGGTTGCCCCGGCCGCTGACGATCTCGATGGGCTCGTCGTAGTAGAGGGTCACCCAGTTCGGCATGACCGCGCGATGGCGTGCAAGCAAGTCCGACATATCTAGAGTCTTCCTGTCATTCCCCGCCGAGCACCAGGCAACACAGTGTCAGGACTCCGGCCCCGGATGTGGCAGCCTGTCATGCCCGGTGAACAGCGATCACAGCGTGTTGAGCCGGCGGGCGAGGTCGAAGTCGTGCTCGGTCAGGCCGCCCGCGGCGTGGGTGCTCTGGGTCAGGACCACCGTGTCCCAGCGGATCGCGATGTCCGGGTGATGGTTGACCTCCTCCGCCACCTCGGCCACGCGGTTGACGAACTCCATCGCCTCCTTGAAGTTCTTGAGCTTCACGGTACGCACGATGGCGTCCTCGACATGCTCCCAGCCGGGTGTTTCGGCCAGCTCCCGCTCGATCTCGGCTTCGCTCAACTGCTTCATTTTTGGCCACTCCTCTCTGTCGTTTCATACCATCACGAATGTGCTCCCCACTCTGGCGGACGTCCTGCGTCTCGACGCGGTCCGGCGCGGCGAGCCGCGTGTCATCGCCGGCGCGGACCGGCTCGACGCGCGCGTCCGCTGGGTGCACAGCGCCGAGGTCACCGACATCGCCCACCTGCTGCGCGGCGGCGAGCTGGTGCTCACCACCGGTATCGCGCTGCCGGACGAGCCGGGCCGCCTGCGCAGGTACGTCGCCGAGCTGGCCGGCGTCGGAGCCAGCGGCCTCATCGTCGAGCTGGGCCGCAAGTACGCCAGGTCGCTGCCCGCGGCGCTCGTCTCCGCGGCCGAGGAGTACGGCCTGCCACTGATCGCCTGGGCACGGGAGACGCCCTTCGTCGACGTCACCGAGGCCGTCCACGCCCAGATCATCGACGCGCAGCTCGCCGAACTGCGCGCGTCGGAGATGCTGCACGAGGTCTTCACCCAGCTGTCGGTCGACGGGGCGCCGCCCGACGAGGTGGTCCGGCAGGTGGCCCGCCTCGCCGGCCGGCCGGTGGTCCTGGAGAATCTCTCCCACCAGGTCCTGGCCGCCGACGCCGCCGGATTCGACCCCGCCGAGCTGCTGGCCAGCTGGGAGACCCGCTCGCGCGCGGTGCGCACGGAGGAGCGCACCGCGTACGACGAGTCCTCCCAGTGGCTGGTGACCGTGGTCGGCGCCCGTGGCGAGGACTGGGGGCGTCTCATCATCGCCGGGCAGGGGCCGCCGCCGTCGCCGCGCGACGTCGTGCTGGTCGAACGCGCGGCGACGACCCTCGCGCTCGGACGCCTGCTCGAACAGCACGCCCAGAGCCTCGAACGCCAGGCACACGGTTCGATCATCAGCGGGATCCTCGCGCACGCCTACTCCGATCCGCAGGAGGCCGCGGCCCGCGCCCGCGCGCTCGGCGTGCCGCTCACGGGCCGGCGCCTGCTCGGCATCGTGGTGCTCCCTTGCGGGCCCGGTGCGGACGCCGGCGTTCCGCCGCTCGCCGACCTGGCCGACGCCACGGCCGTCGCCTGCCGGGACTCCAGCCTCACCGCCCTCGTCGGCACCCTCGACGAGGGGTCGCCGCAGGCGAGGGTCGGGGTGCTGGCCTCACTGTCCGCGCGGGCCGAGGACGAACGGATCCTGGGCGACGTCGCCCGGCGGTTGCGCGCGCACCACGGCGTTCCCCCGGCCGGGGCGCAGGGCGAGCACGGCCGGCCGCGCGGCGCCGCTCCCGGCTTCGTGATGGCCGCCGGATCGATCGTGGAGTCGATCCGCGACGTACGCCGTTCGTTCCAGGAGGCCGAGCAGGTCGCCGACGTGGCGTCGCGGCGGGGCGACGACCGGCCCTTCTACCGCCTGCCGGACCTGCGGCTGCGCGGCCTGCTGCACCTGCTGCGCGACGACGCGCGGCTCCAGACGTTCATCGAACGCGAGCTGGGCCCCCTGCTCACCCACGACGCGCAACGCGGCGGCGACCTCGTCCGCGTGCTCACGCTCTACCTCGACAGCGGGCGCAACAAGGCGCTCGCCGCCCAGCGGGCCCATCTGTCCCGGCCGGCCCTGTACGAACGGCTGCGGCGCATCGAACGCGTCCTCGGCGCCGATCTGGAGGACGTGGAATCCTGTGCGTCGCTGCACGTCGCCCTGCTCGCCCTCGACTCCGTACGAAGGGACCGTCCATGAGCGAGCAGAGCGAGCGAATCGACAACACAGTGTGCATGGTCACTCCCCCGACGAAGGAGGGCTCTTGAGTGCACACCGCGCCCGTGACCTAGGGATCCGGATCGGCACCGCGGACACGGGACCGGCCAATGCCATCACCGACGTGACCGGTGTACGCGTCGGGCACGCGACGATCATCCGGGGCGACGGACCGCTGCGGGTCGGGGATGGCCCGGTCCGCACCGGGGTCACCGTGATCACGCCGCACGAGGGGTCGATCCAGGACGAGCCGCTGTACGCGGGATTCCACTGGCTCAACGGGAACGGCGAGCTCACCGGCACCGCCTGGATCCACGACGGCGGCATGCTCACCACGCCGATCGGGCTGACCAACACCCACAGTGTGGGCGTGGTGCGCGACGCGCTGATCGACCTCGACCGCCGGGGCACCGGACGTACCGCCTGGAGTCTGCCCGTCGTCGGTGAGACGTGGGACGGCATCCTCAATGACATCGACGGGCAGCACGTCACCGCCGCCCACGTGCGCGAGGCGTACGACTCCGCCGCGGGCGGCGCGGTGGCCGAGGGCAACACCGGTGGCGGCACCGGCATGATCTGTCACGGCTTCAAGGGCGGCATCGGCACCGCCTCCCGCGTCGTCGACGGGGACTGGACGGTAGGAGTGCTCCTACAGGCCAATCACGGCCGGCGTGAGCGGCTCACCGTCGACGGTGTCCCGGTGCGGATCGACGACGTCCCCCGACCGGCACCGCCGGGGTTCGACGGCGCCGGGTCGGTGATCGTGATCGTGGCGACCGACGCGCCGCTGCTGCCCCACCAGTGCCGCCGGCTGGCCCAGCGCGCCGGCCTGGGCATCGCGCGTACGGGCGGGGCCGGGGAGAACTCCAGCGGTGACGGCTTCCTCGCCTTCTCCACCGCGAACCGCGGCCGGCTGCCCTCCGACGCGCTCGGCACCGAGCCCCCGCGGGTGCTCCAGCTCGAGGCGCTGGCCGACACCTACCTCGACCCGCTCTTCCACGGCGTGATCGAGGCCACCGAGGAGGCCGTCGTGAACGCCCTGCTGGCCGCTGAGACGATGACCGGCCGGGACGGCGTCACCGCCTACGCCCTGGCCCCGGACCGCCTCCTGGGGGTCCTCACACGGGCAGGTGCCGGCTGAGGAAGTCCTCGGTGCGCCGCCGGGCCCGCGCGGCCGGCTCGGGCATGGACAACATCGGCGCCATGCGGTTGTGGAAGGCGTGGCCCGCCGTCTCCTCGACGTGGATCTCGGAGCCCTAGGCGGTGGTGACGAGCTCCGTCTCGGGGACCGGAGCCTCCTTGGCGGGGCGCGACACGCGGCGGCCCCAGGGCATCGCGAGCACCAGGAACGGAATCACCGCGACCGAACTGATCGCCCACCACTCGTGGTTCTTCCACCAGCCGTTGTCGTCGAACTGGGTGAGGTAAATGTAGCCGAGGCCCGCCCAGACGGCGGCCACGGTCATCGCCGACCGGCTCCAGCGAGTCGGGCGGGCACACAGGAACGGCACGAACCACAGCAGGTACTGCGCGCCCATCCGCGGCGTCACCACCATGAACGCGAGCAGGATCGCCGAGGTCTGGTCGATGCGGTCCGAGCGCCACCACAGCCACATGACGAGGGCGATCGTGGAGTAGAGGATGATCTCGCCGATCCGGGCCGCGCCCGGCACAAGCTGCCAGTCGCCACCCGTCATCACGGCGGTCCAGCCCCACTCGCCGACGATGGGCCGTACCTCGCCGAGGTAACGGGCGACGTTCAGCATGTTCGACCAGGAGCTGTCCACCACGAGGGGCAGCGTCACCAGGAAGAAGACCGGCACCGCACCGGCGGCGCACAGGCCGTACAGCCGCTGCCGCCAGGTGGGCAGCATGGCGAGCAGCACCGGCAGCAGGATGATCGGCCAGCTCTTGGCCGACAGCGCGAACCCGAACAGGGCCCCGGCCCACGCGGCGTTCATCGCGCCGCGACCCCGGAGCGAGCTGCCCTCCAGTGGGCGGGTGGAACGCGCCACGATGTAGGCACCGACCAGGAACACCAGCGCGACCGGCTCCACCTGGGCGTGGATGACGGCGATCATCAAGGCGATGGGATTGCAGGCGTACTGGAAGCGGGCGGCGGCCTCGTACTTTCGGCCGGCCAGCTTTCCGACGAGCACGATCAGCACGACGTCGGCGAGGATCGTGCACAGCCGCCCGGCGATCTCCCACGGCAGCCCGGTGGAGAGTGCGAGGGCGTAGAAGTACGGGATCATCGGCAGGAAGTGCCAGGAACCCTGAGTCGCCAGCACCGGATCCTGGTGGTGCAGAATGGCGAGCCCGGCCGGCTTGAAGCCCTCGGCGAAGTCGACCGGCTGCCATGAGTCGGTGGCCGCGAAGACCAGCAGAATCAGCCGCAGGCCGATACCCACCGCGAGAGCGGTCCGCAGAGATGGCCGCCAGCCGCGCCACTGCGCGAGGACGGCCATGATCAGGCCTGCTACCAGGATGAATGCTGTGAATTCAGGATGGTCCATCGTAGGCAAGGCTCTCACATTCGGACAGGTCGTCTGCCGTGGCCCGGGTAATTACCAGCGAACTCTCAGGTTGCCCTTGACCGTCGGCCTCACGCCGGGAGCGATCAGCTCCCCAGCGTATGCGGTCGTCTAGTGCGCTCGCGCCGCGCCCCATTTGCCCCAAATACCTCACCCGCGACCGGACATGACCCGAGTGTGGCCAAATGCGGACTTACAAAGAATCTTGCGAAATTTTACTAGATGAGTGAACCTCTCGGCAGGCAAGGTACTCGGTTCACGGCCCCGCCGGCACGGACGCCCCCCAGACCGTCCGTCCAGGCGAGCCCCGCCGTACCAAGCCATCCCTCGGGTGCGCCACAGGGGCGCGCCCGCCACCCCCCTGAGGGAGGCTCGTGTGAGGTTCACTGCATCCCGACGCGCCGGACTGATCGTCGCGGCGGCCGGGCTGGTCGGCGGCACAATGGTCGCCGCATCCGCGCAGGCATCCGCCTCGCCTGATCCGTCGCAGGTCGCCACACAACTGGCCGGCCAGCTCGGATCCCGTTCAGCCGGGTCCTACCTGGACCACGCGACGAACAAACTCGTCGTGACCGTCACCTCCACATCCGACGCCAAGGCCGTACGCGCCGCCGGCGCCGTGCCCAAGACCGTCGCGTTCAGCGGAACGAGGCTGCAGCAGGCCACGACCGCGCTCGAAAGCTCGGCCAAGGTGCCCGGCACCGCGTGGGCCGTCGACCCGGCCACGGACCAGGTCGTGCTGTCGGTCGACAGCACGGTCACCGGCGCCAAGCTCGCCCAGGTCACCTCCGCGGCCAAGAAGCTCGGCAGCACCGTACGCGTCGAGCACGTCGCCGGCACGTTCAGCACGAGGGCGAGCGGTGGCGACGCCATCTACGGCGGCCAGTACCGCTGCTCGCTCGGCTTCAACGTCCGCAGTGGCACCACATACTCCTTCCTGACCGCAGGCCACTGCGGGAACATCGCCTCGACGTGGTACTCCAACTCGGCACACACGTCGGTGCTCGGCAACACGTATCGCAGCTCCTTCCCCAACAACGACTACGCCATCGTGCGCTACAGCACCACGGGTACCCCGCCGGGCACGGTCGGCAGCCAGGACATCACCTCCGCCGGCAACCCCACCGTGGGCCAGACCGTGACCCGGCGCGGTAGCACGACCGGCATCCACTCCGGCCGGGTAACCGCGCTGAACGCCACGGTGAACTACGCCGAGGGCTCGGTGTACGGCATGATCCAGACGACCGTCTGCGCCGAGGGTGGCGACAGCGGCGGCCCGCTCTACGCCGGCACGACGGCGCTGGGTCTGACCTCCGGTGGCAGCGGCAACTGCAGCTCCGGCGGCACGACCTTCTTCCAGCCCGTCACCGAGGCGCTGAGCGTGTACGGCGTCAGCGTCTACTGATCCCCGCTCGAGACCCCCGGGAGGCTCGCCCTCCCGGGGGCCTCAATCCATTTGCCCCCGGGAGCACTCCGGCGGGATGATCCCAGGTCATGGAACGCATCGAGGTACCGAACGCCGCCGATGAGGGCACGATGCTCATCGCCTGGCTCGACTGGCATCGTGCCACCGTCTTCGCCAAGGCCGAGGGACTGGCCGAGGACCTCGCCCATCGGCCGCTGCTCGCCTCCTCCCCCGTGATGACCGTCGCCGGCCTCGTCAGCCATCTGTACTGGGTGGAGCGCGGATGGTTCGAGCACATTCTGCTCGGCGGCCCGGACGAGCAGCCGTGGACCGAGGAGGACCCGGACAAGGACTTCCGCGCGGACGGCACGCCGCTGGCCGAGCTGCTGGCCGCCTACGAACGGCAGTGCGCGCGCAACAACGAGGTGGCCCGCTCGCTGAGCCTGGACACCGAGGCGAAGGTCGAGCGCAGCTACGGGCGCGTGACGCTGCGCTGGCTCCTGCTGCACCTGATCGAGGAGACCGCGCGGCACAACGGCCACATCGACATCCTCCGCGAGATGCTCGACGGCGTCACCGGAGAGTGAGACCGGCTCCGGCCGCGACGCGTGCCACAAATCGATCACCCCGGCAGTGATCGCGGGTTAGAGTGCCGACGTGCCGTTTCCGGGTTTCCTCACCGTACGGAACGTCGATCCGAGCCACCTCCAGAAGTACCTGCTTCCGCAGGAACTGGATGAGGACTCCGTGATGATCCGGCGGCATCCCGCCATGCTCCTGCGCTACGTCCTTGAGAGTCTGGGCGCGCTGATCCTGGCCGGTGTGCTCACTTCCGTGGTGTCCCAGTCGACCCTGCTGACGGTGATCTGGGTCGCCTTCCTGGCCGTCACCAGCCGGCTCGCGTTCAAGGTGTTCGAGTGGTCCGATGAGTTCTTCGCGGTCACCAAGGTCCGCGTCATGCTCGTGCACGGGATCGTCACCCGTCGCGTCGACATGATGCCGCTGTCCAAGGTCACCGACCTCACGGTGGACCGCTCGATCCTGGGCCGGATGCTCGGCTACGGCACGATCGTCCTGGAGTCCGCCGGCCAGGAGCAGGCCCTGTCGAGGGTGGAGTACGTCCCCGAGCCAGAAGCGATCTACCTGGACATCTCATCCGTGGCCTTCGGCCACGGCGACGACTGAGCGGTCTCAGGAGTCGAAGCCGACGCCGAACGCGTCCAGGGCGCGCAGCCACAGGTTGCGGCGGCCCTCGCGGCGGTCCGCGCGAGCGAGTGACCAGCGGGTGAGCTGTACGACGCCGTAGCGCAGCGGCTCGGGCGGGAAGGGCACCGGCTTCGAACCGACCATCGCCAGGCGCGTGCGTTCCGTCTGCTCACCCGACAGCAGGTCGAGCATGACGTCGGCGCCGAAGCGCGTGGCGCCCACGCCGAGGCCGGTGTAGCCGGCCGCGTACGCCAGGCGCCCGCCGTGCGCCGTTCCGAAGAAGGCGCAGAACCGGCTGCACGTGTCGATGACACCGCCCCAGGCATGGGTGAAGCGCACCTCGGTGAGCTGCGGGAACGTCGCGAAGAAGTGCTCGGCGAGCATCGCGAACGTGTCCGGGCGGCGCTCCAGCTCGGCGCGGACCGCGCCGCCGTAGTGGTAGATGGCGTCGTAGCCGCCCCACAGGATCCGGTTGTCGCCGGTCAGCCGGTAGTAGTGGAACTGGTTGCCGGCGTCGCCCACGCCCGTACGGCTCCGCCAGCCGACCGAGGCCAGCTGCGCGTCGGTCAGGGGCTCGGTGACCAGCGCGTAGTCATAGACGGGCGCGATGAAGTGCCGCAGGCGCCGTAGCGGGGCGGGGAACCCGCCGGTGCCCAGCGCGACCTTGGCCGCGGTGACCGATCCGTACGGCGTCCGCAGCCGCAACGAGCCGCCCTCCTCCTCGATCGAGCGCACCGGCGTGCGCTCGAACACCCGGACCCCGGCCGCCAGACACGCTCGCCGCAGACCCCACGCGAGCTTGGCCGGGTGCACCAGCGCGACGCCGTCCCGGTCCCACAGGGCACCGCGGTAGGTGGGCGAGTCCACCTCGGCGCGCACCGCCTGAGCGTCGAGCAGCTCGAGCTTGCGTCCGGCGTCGCGCGCACGTTCGGCCAGCTCGGTGAGCTCGGTGAGCTGCCAGTCCTCGGTGGCCACGTCCAGCTCGCCGGTGCGCTCGAACTCGGCGTCGATGCCGTACCTGGCCAGTGTCGCCTCAATGCCGTCGAGGTTCTCCCGGCCGAGACGCTCCAGCGTGAGCATCTCGCCGGGCCAGCGGGCGAGGCCGTTGCCGAGCCCATGGGTCAGGCTGGCCGAGCAGAACCCGCCGTTGCGTCCGGAGGCCGCACCACCGGCCACGTCGGCCTCGACGAGGACGACGTCGCACGACGGATCGCGTTCCTTGGCACGCAGGGCGGTCCACAGCCCGGTGTAACCGCCTCCCACGACGGCGAGGTCGCAGGAGATCCCGGCGGTGAGGGCCGCGGCGGGCTCCGGCGCCGCCGGGTCGGCGAGCCAGTACGGCGTGGGTTCGGCCTCGGCGAGTGCTCTCAGCGCGTCCATCGGCTCACCGGCGTCGGCGCGCGATGACCGCGTTGCCGACCGCGAGCAGGATCCCGGCCGCGAAGATCAGTGTGCCCATCACGTTGACCTGCGGTGGCAGGCCGTTCTTCTGCGCACCCCAGATCCACAAGGGGAACGTCAGCGTGGACCCGCTGTTGAAGCTCGTGATGATGAAGTCGTCGATCGACAGCGCGAAGGCGAGCAGCGATCCGGCCAGCACCGCGGGGAAGATCATCGGGAGCGTGACGAGCCGGAACGCCGTCCACCCGCCCGCCCCAAGGTCGCGCGCCGCCTCGTCGATGGCCGGGTCCAGCGTGAGCACCCGGGATCGTACGGTCACCGCCACGAAGGAGAGCGAGAACATGATGTGCGCGACGACGATGGTCCAGTAGCCGCGTCCCACGTTCAGCTGCACGAAGAACGACAGCAGGGACGCGCCCATCACCGTCTCCGGCGCGGAGATCGCGGCGAACTGCACGAGGTTCAGCGAGCCCTGCCCGCGGAAGCGGTACCGGCCGAGCGCCAGCCCGATCAGCGTGCCGAGCACGGCGCTGCCGAGGGTGGCGATCAGCGCGATCGTCAGGGAGTTCACCAACGCGGTGGTCAGGTCGGGCACCGAGAACAGCTGGGCGTACCACTTGAACGTGAAGCCCTGCCAGGTCAGGTTGAGCCGGCCCTTGGTGTCGTTGAACCCGAACGCGATCATGACCGCGATGGGCAGGCACAGCCAGACGATGATGAGCCAGGTGTAGCCGTACAGCAGCCGGTCGCCCCAGCGTCCGCGCGCCCGGCGCGGCTTCGCCGTGGTCGTCTCTTCCAGGTCCACGATGGTCGCGCTCACCGGGTGGCCACCTCCAGCACGTCCTCGGTGCCCAGCGCCTTGGCGTACAGGAAGATCCCGATGAGCAGGATCGCCATCAGCGTGAAGGACAGCGCCGCCGCCTGCGGATAGTCGGTGTTGACCAGATAGAGGTTCTGGATGATGTTGCCGATCATCGTGTTGTTGGTGCCCCCGAGCACCGTGGAGTTCACGTAGTCGGCGCTGACCGGCACGAACGTCATCAGCACTCCGGCGAAGACGCCGGGCAGCGACAGCGGGAAGACCACGCGCAGGAACGCCTGGGTGGGCGCGGCGTACAGGTCCTGCGCCGCCTCGATCAACTTCGGGTCGACGCGTTCCAGCGCCACGTAGATCGGCAGGACCATGAACGGCAGGTAGTTGTACGTGAGGCCGGCCACGACCGCGAACCCGGTGGCGATCACGTGGAAGTCCTGCGGCAGCAACCCGATGTCCTTCAGCGGGGACAGGACGATGCCGTCGTCGGCCAGCAGGAACTTCCACGAGAAGGTCCGCAGCACGAACGACACGAAGAACGGCAGCAGGATCAGGAACAGGTACGTCGTCTTGCGCGCGCCGCCGCGGAACGCGATCCAGTACGCCACCGGATACGCCAGCACGATGCACGCGACGGTGGCGAGCACCCCGTAGATCAGCGACCGGATGAGCTGGCTGTCGTAGGTGGACAGGCCCTCGCTGTAGTTCTGCCAGTGCCAGGTGAGCCGGAAGCCGTTGACGACGTCACCCTGCATCAGCGAGAAGGACAGCATCACCACCATCGGCACCACGAAGAAGATGGCGAGCCAGAGCCCTCCGGGCAGGATCAGCGCGTACGGCGCGAGACGTCGGCGCATCGATCAACCCGCCGTGATGTGCTGGAAGACGGCGTTGTACTCCTTCTCCGTCGCCGACGTCAGGCTGCGGTAGTGGCGCAGCTTGGCGTAGTCGGCATCGGAGGGGAACACCAGCGGGCTGTTCGCCACCGCCTCCAGCGTCGTCTTCTTCGAGCCGGTGGCGGAGGCCGCCTGGGCGGTGATGACGTCCTTGGCGGCCGGCACCGGCGTCACGTAGTTGATGTACTCCGCCAGGTTGGCGGCGATCTCCGGCCGGTAGAAGAAGTCCATCATCATGAGGGCGTCGACCGGGTTCTCCGCGGTCTTGGGGATCATCATGTTGTCGGTCCAGATCGTGGCGCCCTCTTGGGGGATGACGAACTTCAGGTGCGATCCCTCGCTGAGGTTCTGCTGGAAGATGTCGCCGGACCAGGCCATGGTGAGCCACACGTCGCCGCGCGTCAGGGCATCGATGTAGTCGTTCTCGTAGTACTTGCGGACGATGCCCTTGTCCTTCTGCTCCTGCAGCTTGGCGCCGGCCTTCGTCCAGTCCTCCGGTGTGGACTTCTCGGGGTCGATGCCGAGCGCCAACATCCCGAAGTTCCCGATCTCCTGGGCGTCGGACATCATGCCGACCTTGCCCTTGAACTTGGGATCCCACAGGTCCTGGATGCTGGTGATCTCACGCCCGGTCTTCCTTGGGTCATACGCGATGCCGGTGAGGCCGGTCGCGTACGGGACGCTGTAGACGTTGCCCGGGTCGAAGGACTCTTTCTTGTACGCCGCCCCCGCGTTCTTGGCGAAGTTCGGCATCTGGGAGTGGTCCAGGGGCACGAGGTAGCCCAGCTCGACGAGCTTGGTGAGCTCCACGCCGTTCGTGATGACCATGAGGTCGTAGCCGATCGACTGACCGGCCTGGAGCTGCGGCGAGATCTTGCCGAACCACTGCGGGTCGTCCGTGATGACCTCGCGATAGGTGACCGTGACGCCGGTCTGCTGAGTGAAGTCCTTCAGCGGCGTCCTGGCCTTGTCCATGTACAGGGTCCAGTTCGCGAAGTTCAGGTGACCGTGCTTGGTCTTGCCGGCCCAGTACTTCTGTACGTCGTTCTGCTTGGGCGGGGCTGCCTTCTGGCCCTTCACCCCGCAGGCGGCGAGCCCGAGCCCAGCACCGGCCAGGCCGAACAGTCTCAGGGCGTCACGGCGGCTACTCGTCAAACCACGAAGGAACGCGGGGTCTGTGCTCATAGGTGTCAGGCTCCGATCACGTAGGAGTGGCGTGGATCCCACGACAGCCAGACGCTGTCCCCCCGGGTGGCGACGTCGTCCGCGGAGGAGACGTTCTGCACGAAGACGACGACCTCGGCACCGGTCGAGGTCGTCACGTTGTAGTTGGTGAACATGCCGAGGTAGACGACCTCGTTCACGGTGCCGCGCAGCGCGCAGCCGTCGCCGTCCGGGGGATCGGAGCGGACGTCGATCTTCTCCGGCCGTACGGTGAGTTCGATCTCGTCACCGGGTACGGCCTCGTGCGAGACCATGATCCGCTCCCCCGGGCCGGGCTCGACGATCGCCTTGCCGGAACCTGTACGGCTGACGGTGCCGGACAGCACGTTGGAGGTGCCGATGAAACCGGCGACGAACCTGCTCGCGGGCCGCTCGTAGATCTCACGGGGCGAGCCGAGCTGCTCGATCCGCCCGTCGTTCATGACCGCGATCCGGTCCGACATCGTCAGCGCCTCGTTCTGGTCGTGCGTCACGTACACGAACGTGATGCCGACCTCACGCTGGATTCGCTTGAGCTCGACCTGCATGGCCTGGCGGAGCTTGAGGTCCAGCGCGCCGAGCGGCTCGTCCAGCAGGAGGGCGCTCGGCCGGTTGACCAGGGCGCGGGCCAGCGCCACGCGCTGCTGCTGTCCGCCGGACAGCTCGCGTGGGCGGCGTTTCTCCCGGCCCTTGAGGTCGACGATCTCCAGCATCTCGCCGGCGCGCCGGGCGGCCTCGTCCTTGGCCACTCCCTTGCGGCGCAGCCCGAACGCGACGTTCTCCAGCACGCTCATGTGCGGGAACAGCGCGTAGGACTGGAACACCATGTTGACGTCCCGTTTGTTCGGCGGGACGCCCACGACGTTCTTGCCGTGCAGGAAGACATCGCCCTCGGTGGGCTCGTCGAACCCGGCGATCATGCGCATGGTCGTGGTCTTGCCGCACCCGGACGGGCCGAGCAGCGAGAAGAACTCACCCTCGCCGATGGTCACGTCGACGCCCTTGACCGCGGCCACGGCGTCGCCGTGCGAGTGGAACGTCTTCACGATCCCCTTGAGCTCGATCGCGGCGAGCTCGGTGCCGATGGCGCTGTCCGCCTCTTCTGTCTGCGTCACGTCAGGCTCCGATATGGCTCATCACGTGCTTGATGCGCGTGTAGTCCTCGAACCCGTACATCGACAGGTCCTTGCCGTACCCCGAGTGCTTGAAGCCGCCGTGCGGCATCTCCGACGCGAACGGA
>JAOPYG010000065.1 GCA_025964685.1 Actinoallomurus sp.
CTGGGAGTCGTAGGAGTTTATCGTGGTGTCGCCCGGCTTCGCCGGACGCCCGCCCTCGTTGCTGACGTAGAGCTTGTTCCCAACCTTGACCATGCCACGCGGGGCGTTGCCCACGGCCCAGCTCTGCTGGATGGCCCCGGTCGCCGTGTCGATGGCGACCACGCGGTTCTGGCCGTTGACGGCGACGTACGCGGTCTTGCCGTCGGGCGAGAACGCCGGCTCAGCCACCAGCGCGTGCCGGGGCCCGTCCGCCGGGATCGTGATGGACGTCGGGTTGGCGAGGGTGCCGTCCGGGTTCACGGTGAACTTGATGTAGCCGTCGGTGATGCCCAGCCACAGCTGCGAACCGTCGGGCGAGTACGTGGGGCCTTCCTGGCCCACGGCGTTGCTGCTGATGTGCAGGTTCGCCGACGCGTTGTTGCCGACGGTCTGCTGTACCTTCCAGTTCTTCAGGTCCACGATGACGAGCGCCATCCCACCGTCGGTGACCGAGGCCGCGACGTGGGTGCCGTCCGGGCTGACCGTGGACGACATGATCTTGCCGGGGTTGATGACGAGGCGCTTGCCGATCGGCTTGACGTACTGGTCGCTGGACACGACCAGGCCCTTGTGGGTGGTCTGGCCGACCTGGTCGTGGCCGAACGCCTCCGTGGAGGCGTAAGAGACGCCCCCACTGGCGATGGCGAGAGCTGCGGTGCCGGCCGCCACCAGGCGGATCCGGCTGCCGGTGGGTCTACCGAAGAGCCCGGATTGGACCTTCGAGACACGCTGGCGCTTGACCTGCATGAATCATTCCTTCGTGCTTGAGAGGAGGTCGACGTTTCCGTCGAACTGCCACAGAGGATTGGGTGCGTCCCCGGTCGGGGTGCGCACCTGGAAATAGCCGTTGACCTCCTTCGGTCCGTCTCCGTCGGCGACGTACCGCCCGTCTGCGGTGACGTCGAGCTGGTAGATGGCGTTGCCCGCGGCGCTCGTGCCGGGGAGGTGCCATGACACGACACACCGCCAGTCGTTGCCCGCTCCGTGGTCGGCGACCAGGGAGCCGCCCTTGTCGCAGGACGCCGTGGCCTGCAGCTGGGCCTCGGTGACGTCGGGGCGGTGGAGCTCCCGCGTCTGCAGCCGGTAGAGGTGGGCGTACACCGTGGCGAGCGAGTTCTGCACCTTGGCCTGCTCGATTCCGGAGCCCTTAGCCGAGGTCGCGCCGGTGAGCACGACGAAGGTGAGGACGACCAGGCCGGCCAGCGGTAGCGCCCCCGCCACGAGGACGCGCCGGCCCGACCCGTCGTACGTCAGATCGGTGAAGTCGCGGCGCAGGAACAGGCGGTACGCCAGCGCGGTGGCGATGACCGCCCACGCCAGGCTCACCACGAGGCCGATGAGGAGGGGACCCGCCTGCGCCGGGCTGGTGAAAAGCCCGCGCCAGGCGATGAAGGCGTGGCTCGGCAGGGCCAGCTGCACGGCCACCGGCAGAGGAAGCAACTGCGCGAGTTGCAGCGCGAAGGCGAGGAGCGCGGGCACCAGCAGCCCCATCGGGGAACGGCCCAGGGCAACCGACCCGAGGAGGCCGACCGCGGCGAACGCCAGCGTCGGCGCCAGCACGCAGGCCCACGCGAGCAGGACCGTGCCGGCCGCGTCCGACGGCGCGAGGAGATGGCCGTCCAGGCCGACGAGCGGTCGGTTGCCGGCCGCGGCCAGGCCACCGGCGATGGCCGATACGGCCAGCCCGGCCACCAGCAGCAGGAGCACGGTGAGGCTGGCGAGGCCCTTCGTCACGAAGATCCGCCTCGGCGAGCGGACCGCGACGAGGAGGTGGCGCCAGGTGCCCAGCCGGTCCTCGGCCGCGAAGACGTCGCCGGCGACCAGCGACGTCAGCAGCGGGAGCGCCCAGGTGCACGAGAAGACCAGCACGACCAGCGATCCCGCCCAGCCGGTCGCGTGCATCGAGCGGCCGAAGACCGTGTCGGTGGGCAGCTGGCTCTGCAGGCTCACCAGGGCCACGAAGGCCGCGGGAGCGATCCAGCAGGCGACCAGCAGTACGCGGATCCGCCACTGGGAGAGCAGCTTGACGAGCTCGAACCGGTAGCCACGCATCACCGGCGTCGGCCGGACCCTGACCTGGGGTGGCGCGTCGGTTGTGGTCGTCACAGTTCCTCCTCGTCGCTTTGGCCGTCTCCGGTCAGGGCCAGGAACGCGGCCTCGAGCGGTGCCACCACGGGCGCCAGCTCTCGCACCGCCACGTCGGCCCGTACGAGCCGTCTCACCAGTTCGTCGAGGGCCGGGACGGGCCCGTGGACCACAAGGACGTCGGCGTCCTGGCGCTCGGCGCGGTCGTGACCGGGCGCGACGCGGAGCCCTGGCGTGTCCAGAGCCACTTGGTGGGCGGCTGCCGGGTCGGAGGTGCGCAACCGGTAGTCGAGTTCGCCGCTCTCGGCGGCGAGCTTGCTCACCGGCCCGGAGAAGACGACCCGCCCGGTGGCGAGGATGGTGACCTCGGAGCACAGCGCGGCGAGGTCGTCCATCCGGTGACTGGAGAGCACCACCGCGGTCCCCTCCGCGGCGAGACCGTTGATGACGCGGTGCACGTGACGCTTGCCGGCCGGGTCCAGACCGTTGGCCGGCTCATCGAGGACGAGCAGTCGCGGTGTGGTGAGCAGCGCGGCGGCCAGCCCGAGCCGCTGGCGCATACCCAGCGAGAATCCCCGGATGCGGTCGTCGGCGACGTCGGTGAGCCCGACCTGCTCCAGTGCGTCGTCCACGCCGGCGGTGCGACCGGCGTCGTACCCGCGCAGTGAGGCCAGGGCCGAGAGGTTCTGCCGCGCGGTGAGCGACGGATAGAGCCCGGGCCCGTCCACGAAGCCCGCGACGCCGTCAGGGACGGAGAGCGTCCGCCCGACCGGCGTACCCAGGATCTCCAGGCGGCCGCTGTCCGCGACCGCCAGGCCCAGCAGCAGACCGAGGAGCGTCGTCTTGCCCGCGCCGTTCGGGCCGACCAGGCCGTGGACCTGCCCGCTCGCCACGTCGAGGTCGACGCCGTCGAGGGCGATCACATCACCGAAGGACTTCCTGATCCCACGACCCCGGACTGCGGGGCTCCTGTGCATGTCGGTCTCCCTTAGCTTGATCTTCGGCAAGAGGAAACCTAGAGATCGCGGTTTGCCTTGGGAGGGCGCCCAGTGGAACGTTGGGCAAATGTCCCGAACTCGGCGATATGCCGGTTAACCTGGCGATCGCACGGTCGCACTGGCCAACGCGCTCGGTCGCGGGAGCGGCGGCGTCGGGTCCAGCTTCTTCAGCGCCGCGGAGACACGCTCGGTACCGAGAGTTCCTGACAGGCGTCGCCGTCCGTCGGTCACTTCCGGGTGCAGCGCGAGCGCGCGAACGCTTCGAGCTTCACCGGGTTCATGACCCACAGGAGCGTGTTGATGCCCTCCGGCAGGGCCTCGATGGTCAGTAGTGCGATGTCGGTGCCGTCGCGGGAGATCAGAACGCCGGGGTGTCCGTTCGTCTGGACCCATTCCAGGTTCGCGCCCGGCCAGAAGCGTGGCCCGAAGGCGACGATGAACTTTGCCACGCGGGTGTGGCCGGCCACGGGGATCCTCGCGGCCCCCCTGACGCCGTTGCCGTCGGTGTAGCTGACGACGTCTGCGGCGAAGAGGTCCTCGAGGGCGGCGACGTCGCCTGCCCGGGCGGCGGCGAGGAACACCTCCAGGAGCCGCCGGTGCTCGGCCGTGTCGACGGGTTCGCGGCGCTCAGCGGACAGGCGTCTGCGGGCGCGGCTGAGGATCTGGCGGGTGTTGACTGTGCTGAGTTGGAGGATGTCCGCGATCTCGCCGTATGGGTAGTCGAAGGCCTCACGGAGGATGTATGCCGCGCGTTCGGTGGGGCTGAGCTTCTCCAGCAGGAGGAGGACGGCGAACTCCAGCGCCTCTGCGCGTTCGGCCCCCATCGCCGGGTCGGCACTGGTGTCGACGGGTTCGGGCAGCCAGGGCCCGACGTACGTCTCGCGTCGTGCCCTGGCGGATTGGGCGAGGTTGATGGCCAAGCGGGTGGTGATCCGCGCGAGGAAGGCCGGGGGATCGACTACGACAGTGCGGTCGGTCTTCTGCCAGCGCAGCCAGACCTCCTGGAGGATGTCCTCGGCCTCCGCGACGCTCCCGAGCATGCGGTAGGCGATGCCGAACAGGCGTGGGCGCAGCTTCAGGTAGGCAGAGGTGGCCTGGTCGAGTCCGCCGTCCGTTCCTGGCTGTTCTGCGCGCATACACCGCCTGCCCGGTTACCGTCCGTCGCCTTTTTCCAAGCCTACCGAGGTCACGGAGACAGGCCGGATTTGAGGCAGGCCGCGGCGGGGGCGGGGGATCGGCGCCGCGGCCTGCCTGGGGGGGTGGCGCGCACAGAGGGAGAGTTCGGCGTGCACGCCTGGCAGGTCGCGGCCGGGGCCTCGCCGCGACCTGCCCGGGAGGCGTGCACCGGGGGGTGCGCGCCTGCCTTCGAGCCGGTTGACGGCTCGGTCTGTCAGCTATGACCAGACAGTGAGCGCGTTTGTGACAGGTACGACCGGCACCGTCCGCTTGCGCTCCAGGACGGCGCCTCGGCGCGACGAGCGAGTTTCGCAGAGGCTGTCACAGATCGCGGGGCTGTCCTGTCTTAGCTGGCGACCGGGCGGCAAGCGATGCCCGGCGTACAGGAAGGCATGTCATGAAGTTCGTGGTTATCGGCGGCACCGGTCTCATCGGGTCCAAGCTCGTGACGAGTCTGCGCGAGCGCGGCCATGAGGCGGTGGCGGCGGCGCCGAGCGCCGGCGTCAACACCCTCACCGGCGAGGGTCTCCCCGACGTCCTGGCCGGCGCGTCGGTGGTGATCGATGTGTCGAACTCCCCGTCGTTCGAGGACGGCCCGGTGCTGGAGTTCTTCGAGACCTCCACCCGTAACCTGCTGGCCGCCGAGGCGGCCGCGGGCGTCGGGCACCACGTCGCACTGTCGGTGGTGGGGAGCCGGCGGCTGCCCGACAGCGGCTACCTGCGGGCGAAGGTCGCGCAGGAGAAGCTGATCGAGGGCTCGTCGATCCCGTTCTCGATCGTGCAGGCGACGCAGTTCTTCGAGTTCGTCCCCAGCATCGCCGACACGGGCACCGAGGGCGGCACGTTCCGGGTGGCGCCGGTGTCCTTCCAGCCCATCGCGGGCCAGGACGTGGCCCGGGTGGTCGGCAAGGTCGCGGTGGGGGCGCCGGTGAACGGCTGGGTGGAGGCCGGCGGGCCGGAGCGGTTCCCGATGGATGAGTTCTTCCGGGACGCCCTTGCCGCCTGGAACGATCCACGCGAGGTGGTCACCGACCCGCACGCCCGCTACTTCGGCACCGAACTGGACGAGCGTTCCCTGGTGCCGGGCGATGAGGCGATTCTCGGTGAGATCCGGTTCAGCGACTGGCCCGGCCGCATCCCCGCCGGCAAGTAGCGCCCCTTCCGCCTGGGGTCGCGGTCGCCGTTCGAGATGGCAGGGCGTGTCCGTTTCGGCATGGACCCGGGTATGCCCCTCTTTTAGAAGAGCCGGCCTCTCCCCGGCCGGGGGCACAGACGGCGCAGCGTTTCGGTTGCCGGTTCGACTTGGCCACTGACGTCGTCGCCGTGCGTTGCGCTGAGTACGGCGTTCAGCAGTTCCGGGGAGCCGGATTTCGATGTTCAACGAGTAACGAAGAAAGGGGAGCGTGTGACCGTCCAGCTTCACGGAGACTTCAACGGCAAGGTCGTCATCGTCACCGGCGCCGGATCGGGCATCGGCCGCGCCGCCGCCCGTGCCTTCGCCCGTGCCGGCGCCCGCGTACTCGGTGTCGGGCGTCGCAAGGACGCGCTGGCGGAAACCGCCACCGGACACCCTGAGATCGTCGCGCATTCCGCCGACGTGTGCGCCCCGGACGCGCCCGGGAGGGTGATCGACGCTGCCACCGGCCGGTGGGGACGCCTGGATGTGCTGGTCAACAGCGCCGGTGCCACCAAGATGATGCCGCTGGCCGAGACCACCGCTGACGGTATCGCCGGCCTGTTCGACCTCAACGTCACCGCGCCGAGCATGCTCGCCCACGCCGCCCTGCCTCACCTCCGCCAGACCAAGGGATCGATCCTCAACGTCTCCAGCACGTACGGCCATAGGCCCCTCCCCGGAGCCGCCCACTACGCCGCGTCAAAGGCCGCCCTGGAACAGCTCACCCGTAGCTGGGCGCTGGAACTGGCCGCCGACGGCGTGCGCGTCAACGCTCTGGCTCCCGGGCCGACCGAGAGCGAGGCACTGGCCGCGGCCGGGTTGCCCGAGACGACCGTCGACCAGATCAAACAGGACGAGGCCGCCCGCATCCCTCTCGGCCGCCGTGGCGAACCCGATGAGGTCGCCTCGTGGATCCTGCGTCTAGCCGACCCGGCCACGACCTGGCTCACCGGCCAAGTCCTCACCATTGACGGGGGCCTGGAACTCGTCTGAACAGGCGCAGCGATTTATCGCCCCGGTTGCGGCGTCGGCGTGGACACCGCACAGATGTGAACAGCCAAGGCGCGGCATGCTCGGCGCGTGGAACCCGGCCTCGGGCAGGGACGCCCGGGCTCGGGAACCCCGAGAACGGCAATGGACGTACGGCCTCTGCCGCGCCACCGAACTAGCTTCCGTGCGTTGTCCGCGTGGCGCTGGCCTCAGGCAGCGCGGAATGGCTGATATGTGCCTGCTCGTCAGCCTTCTGAACGCGAGCGTCCTCGCGGAGCTTGGCCTGCCGGCGGCGGCGCCGGGAAGTCAGACCCGCGACGACCAGCCCGCAAAGGACGACGAGGAAGAGCAGCAACGCCCAGGGGGTGGTCCAGGCGTGCGTCGTGGTCTCGACGCCGGCGAGTGGGGCGACCGAGCCCGCCGCGTCGGTGAGCAGTGGGATGAGGGTGACCGTCCCCGTCAGTCTCAGTGCGGGAGTAACTCCGTGTACCGGCACGGAGACCTTCCAGGTGTCGCCCGGGAGCAGCTGGGGCGAGTCGTCGATCTGCCCCGCGCCCACACGCAGGCGCCCGAACGGACCGGATACTGACACCGCTTGCCGAGCGGTGAGGATGGCGTTGCCCGTGTTGTGGATCGTGTAGGTGACGGTGGCGTCACCCTTCCCGAATGGATTGGGCGTGCCCGAGTAGCGCACGTGCAGGTTCTCTGCCGACAGGCTCGGCTTGAGGGATCCGCCCACGCGCAGACGGATCCGGATGCCCAGACGCCGGCCCGCGTTGACCCCGCCTGCTTCGCCGGCCTGCGTGACAATGCCGCCCATGTACTCTCCCGGCGCGGCATTGTCCGGAAGAGTGACCGTGAACGGCACCTCAAGCGACTCGCCGGGCCGGACCGTCACGTCGGGTCGGTCCGTGTGGACCCACGCACCCACCCTCGTCGACTTCGCGTCCTTGGTGACCAGGTCGAGCCGGCCCTCCTTGGTGAACCCGTCGGCGGCGTACACGGCCAGGTGGAGCGGCGCGGTGCCGTGGTTGACGACCAGGAGACCGTCCTCGAGCCGCCCGCCAGGGTTGAGGGTGTACCAGTAGTTCTGCCGGCCGGACCCGAAGTCGTTGGAGGCCGTGCTGACCGCCCAGGAGGCGTCGCCGTCCGCCGCAGCGGGTCCGGCCCCGACCCCGAGGAGGCCGAGCGCGGCGAGCAGCATCACGGCGGTGGCCTGAGTGAGGGCTGCTGTGGTCGTACGCGGTCTGGGCAGGTGCATCTTGAATCCTCGAGCAGTCTGCGGGCGGCGGAATGAAACCCCTCGGTGGGGTGGGCACCAGACGGTGCCCACCCCACCAGGTGGGGCGGGCCGGATCAGCTCAGCGCGAGAGTTCCGGCACCACCCTCGGTCATCTACTGAAGCCAGCCGGCCTCAGCCGGCGTGGTCACGTTGGTGCGGACGTCGTGGCCCTTGCCGTGGTCGCGGTACGGGAGGATCACAACCTTGTCGACGCTGGAGCCGACCGGCTGAGCAGCGCTGGCGCCGCTGTTCGGGCCGCACCACGACACCTTGCCCAGCTCCACCGCGGCGTTGGGGGCGGTGCAGGTGCCACTGCGGACGTCCTGGACGACGAGCTTGTTGTCGCGCACCTCGACCTTCACGTAGGTACGGACGTGCTCCTGGTTCTCGACCGAGTTGGCCCAGTGGCTCTTGGGGTTCAGCGGGTCGGGGCCGTAGTTCGGGTCCTTGGTCGTGTCCGGAGCGGTGAGGTCGTAGTACTTCGAACCCGACGCGGAGTTCGCCGTCACATAGATGACGCCGCCCGGGCCCTGCGCCACCTGGGCGGAACCGGGCCGCTCGCCCGGGTTCGCCTTCTTACCGTTCTTGATCACGTAGCTGCGGGAGTAGCTGTGGTCGTGACCCTGCAGGACCAGGTCGACGCCGAGACGCGAGAAGGCGGTCGGGAAGTCCTGACGGCGCTGCTGGTTGTCGGTGTCGTTCGCGTGGTCGGCCGGCGAGTAGATCGAGTGGTGGTAGGCGAGCACCGTGTACTTGGCGTCGCGGCCGTGCTTCTTGATCACGTCGGCGACGTAACCGAGGTGCGCGGCGTCAGAGCCGGTGGCGTAGGCGTTGCTGTTGAGGTCGATGAACAGGACGCCCTTGTAGATGTACCAGTAGTCACCGCCCGACCGGGTCGCCGCGTCGCCGTTGTAGAACGGCGCGGAACGGTCGGTGTTCGGAGTCCAGAAGTGCTGTTCGTACGCCTTGCCGCCGACGTCGTGGTTACCGATGGTGGCGGCCCACGGGTACTGGCGCAGCTTGTCGGACCCGAGGAACGCGTCCCACTGCGTCTCGGTGTTGGCCGTCTCGACCTGGTCGCCGCCCGAGACCAGCAGCTCGGCCTTCGGGTTGGCGGCGAGGGAGACCTTGAGGGTGTCCGCCCACCCGGCACCGTCCTTCGCCACGTCGCCGGACGAGCCGATCTGCGGGTCGCCGAAGAACAGGAAGTCGAAGTCGCCCTTGAAGTCCTGGGTCTTGAAGGAGTACGCCGGGGACCAGTTGCCCTGGGAGCCGACGCGGTAGGAGTACGCGGTGTTCTTCTTCAGGCTGTCGATCGTGGCGTGACCGTTGTAGCCGCCGTTGACGCTGTTCGCGGCGACGGTGGCCGGGAAGGTGACGGCGTTCTTGGGGAACTGGCCCCTGACGAGCTTGGAGGTCGGCGCGACCTGGACCACCTGCGGCGTGCCGGCCGAGGAGTACCAGGACACGACGCGCTGCGACTCGGTGGCGCCCACGCCGAGGATGATGCCGGCGGCCGTCGCGTGGTCGTCAGCGCCGGCCGCGGTCGTCAGGCCGCTGCCGAGCACTGCGGTGGCGCTCACGGCCGCCACGGCGATGCCCATGGCCATCCGGCGTCGAACCGGCCCGGGGCCGGGTCTCCATCTGTCGAGTTTCATCGGGTTCCATCTCTTTTGGGTAGGTAAAAGCCAGGTCAAGCTTTCGCAATTTTGTGTCGTAGAGGTGAACCCGAGGAAGGCGGACCGAGGCGCGTGCCAGAAGTTGTGACGTGGTCTCAGAGAACTCGCTGCACGAACCACACCAGGCCCATCACCGTCACGCCCGTTGCGATCGCCCCGGTCGTCCACAACCCCCCGACGGGTCGGCGGTGGCGCAGCAGGGCGAGCAGTGGGAAGACGGCCACGATGATCGCCAGCTGGACGGCCTCGATGCCCACGTTGAAGACGAGTAGCGACCACAGGAGCGTCCACGACCAGGCCTGGTCGATCCCGAGTGCCGAGGCGAAGCCGAGTCCGTGTACGAGGCCGAAGCAGAAGACCACCGCGAGCCGTGTCCAGCCCGCGGAGTCCAGGCTGAGGTGACCGTGACCGGCCGTCTCGAGATCCGTGGCGTGCGATCGGCGGCGCCAGATCCGCCACAGGTGCCAGCCCGCGACGACCGCGATCGAGAGGGCGATGACAGGCTCGACGAACGACGCGGGCACCTGCACGAGGCCGAGGGCGGCCAGGACGAAGGTCACCGAGTGGGCCAGCGTGAAGGTCGTCGCCGCCAGCACGATCTCGCGCAGGCGGCGTGACCCCGCGATGAGCGCCAGCAAGAACAGGATGTGGTCGAGCCCGGTGAGCAGGTGCTCGGCTCCGAGTCGGAAGAACTCCCAGAACCGCTCGGTCGAGGACTGATGCGTGGAGAACGACCGATGCTGAGCGTCGAGGGCGGCGCTTCCGGACTTCAGATCGAGGTCGTAGGTGACGATCGTCTTGGTGCCGCGCACATAGCCCTCGGAGCCAGGGAACAGCCCGCTGCTCACCTCGTGCGCTTGGGCGGACCCCGGGCACCGGTAGTCGAGGACCAGCAGCGCGTACGGCACACCGTCCCGTTGTTCGATCGTGAAGCCGCCGTCCCGAGCCGGATTGCACGCCTCGCCCTCGGCCGTGACGCCGAAGCGCCGCGTCACGTATGCGACGACCGAGTCGGCGTGGGCATCGAGCGCGGCGGCCTGCCCCGCCGCGTCGTGGGCCTCGAACGCCGCGGTGCCCGCTTTGAAGAGCGGATCGTCCTTCTCCGAGTCGGCGGCGGAGACGACGAGCAGGTCGTACTCCAGGCCCAGCTCGGCGCGGACGTGCCCGGTCGCGGGCGAGGTGAGATCGGCGTACACGACCGAGGTGAATCCGTGGGCGAGAGCGGGCGCGGCACTGAGCAGGACGGTCACCGCTACGGCGGCGACAACGGCCCAGGCGCGACGCCGAGCGGTGGGGGACATATGACTCCTCTTCGGGTTGCGACCGAAATCTGCTGGGCGCAGATGAACGAACGGAGGCCCGCGCGCGAACCGACGGCGAACCAAGCCCGGCGGAGCTGGCCGGCGCCTTGAAGACCGCAGGCCATGGGGTAGGAAGTAGGCGCACTTCCCGCCACCCCCGGAGGACGATCCCCATGTGCTCTCGGCCTCTGCTGGCCGGCACGCTGGCCGCGGCAGTCGCCACCGCCGTACTGGCCGGCGGATGCAGCTCGGGCGACGGCTGGTCCCGGCCGCGCGCGAAGCCGACCGCCGTCGGTGCCCTCGGCTCGGGGTTCTTCGACCCGGCGGCTACGCCTGTCCCGGAGTCGACGGTTACGCCGCGACCCGGCTCATGGGATCAGGTCCATCCGTCGAAGGGCTACCGCGTGGTGCTGCTCACCGCGGGGAAGGACGCCCAGACCAGAACGCTCGTGAGTGCTGTGAGGAAGTGGGCCGAGGAGGAGCACGTCAGCCTCAGGACCATAACGGCGACGAAGCCGGACCAGTTCGTTCCGAGCATCAGCAGGGCGATCGACCTGGCGCCCCACCTCATCATCAGCGCCGGCAACGACCTCATCGACCCCCTGGCCATGGTCACTCCCAACCACCTCGACCAGCAGTTCCTCGTGGTCGGCGCCGAGCTTGCCGAGCCCACGGCGAACGTCACCGCCACCGATTGGAGCGGCGCGTCGTTCCGTGGCGAGGGACTCGGCATGTCCTCGACCTACGATGCCGCCACTTTCACCCCCGAACGCGCCAGGCGTGCCGTCCGGGCCGGTGCCGCGGCCGTGCTCAACGGCCTGACCGGCATCGTGATCTGGCTCGACTAGATGTGAGATCAGAGCTACGCCTGGCATTCGCTCTATCCATCTCTAACCGGTATCGGCCAACCCGTTGATCCGATTTGACCGCGAAGCTACCTTTCGCACGAATCGATCTTGAGGAGGCCGGAGTGTCGACCACGAAGCACCACCGGAAGACGGCGCGGATCGCGGCGCTGACGTCGATGGTGGTGGCGCTAGGCGTTGTCGCGCAGCCGGCGATGGCGCAGTCGTCCGAGCCGCCGCCGATCAAGTCCTATGTGGGAGACCCCGGCCGCCTCGGCGACCCGGCGAGTTGGCGCACCCCTGAATTCAACCGGGACACCGGCCTGGTGTCGATCGGAGCGGAGTTCGCGTACGCCGCCGGTTATGCCGGCGCCGGGATGAACATCGGCATCGTCGACTCGGGCTTCTTCGCCGGGCACGTACGGGAGCACGGCAGCCTCGATACGAACTACGCGACCGGGGATCGCTACCACTCGGTGACAGCCCAGGGCGGCGAGACCGGCCCGACACCGGGTTTCTACGACCCGGCGTTCAACGACAGCCATGGCACGCATGTCAGCGGGACCGTGGCCGCGAGCCGCGACGGCATCGGCGAGACGCAGCCGGACGGGCCCGCGGCCAACATGCACGGCGTCGCGTTCAACAGCAACGTGTACCTGGGCAACACCCACAAGACGGACGGCGTGTTCTACGGCCTGCTGCCGCCGAACGCGACGACCGTGCAGACGCCGGACAACGGCTATCTCGCCAATGTCTACCGGGCCGTGAACAGCGCGAAGACGGCGAACCACAAACCCATCCGGCTCATCACCAGCAGCTGGGGCAGCCAGCCCACCACGGAGAACTACAACACCCTTGAGCCGACGCCCGGCAGCCCGGACAGCTTCGGCTTGAACGCCGCGTGGCGTTTCCTGTCGACTCCCGATGGCGTGGCCGATCCGAACGGCAGAACCGAGCACTGGCTGAACGGCGCCATCCAGGTCGCACGGACCGGCACGATCCTCCAGTTCACCGCCGGCAACAGTGGCTACGCGAACCCGACACCGCGGGGCGCCGCGCCCTATTACCTGCCTGACCTAGAGGGGCGCTGGTACACCACGTCGGGAATCAATCCCACGGTCGGAAGCACGTTCAACGCTGACGGGTCGGTGCGGGTCCCGGGGCAGCAGGAGTTCAACCAGTGTGGTGTCGCGAAGTGGTCCTGCGTCACCGCGCCGAGCAGGTCGATCAACAGCACGTGGGTGGAGCTCGTTGACGGCGTGCCGCAGCCGCGTTACAGGGCCGCGTCAGGGACGTCGATGGCCGGACCGCACTCGGCGGCCGCGCTGTCGTTGATCATGCAGCGCTTCCCGTACCTGACCAACGAGCAGGCGCTCTACACGATGTTCACCACTGGTCGGCAGAACAGCACGATCAGTGACGCAGCGGGCAACGCCATTCCGAATCCCGCTCGCGGCCAGATCGTGCAGGTTCCCGACCCACGCAACGGCTGGCACACGCCCAGCCTTCCGGAGGCCATGAAGGGTCCGGGCCAACTGCTGGGGCCGTTCCGTGCCGACACACGGGGATACAGCGACGTGTGGTCGAACGACATCTCCGACGTCGCCATCCAGGCGCGCCAGCAAGAAGATGCCGCCGAAGCGGCCGCCTGGAAGGCGACCAAGGCTGCGAAGGGATGGACACACGGCCTGCCGGCCGGCGCGAGCGACATCGACAAGTCGGACTTCGCCATCGGTACCCGGCGCGAGAAGGCACGCGATGCGCGCGATTACGAGGGCAGCCTCACCAAGCGTGGCAACGGAATCCTGTTCCTCGCCGGCAATGACACCTGGCACGGGAAGAGCACGGTCCTCGACGGCGAGCTCTCGATCGTCGGCTCACACGCCAGCCCGATCGACGTGCGCGGCGGGACGCTCGGTGGCAGCGGCAGCGTGGCCGACAGCATCAACGTCGCCGACGGCGTACTGCAGCCCGGTGTCGCGCCCGAAGAAGCGGAGCGCGTCGCCGATGGGCACGTCGTTCCTGGCAACGTCCTGACCGTTGGTGGGGACGTGCGCATCGGCGGGGAGGGGCGCCTCGCCGCGACCATCTCCGGTGACAGCGACTACACGAGCGTACGGGCCGCCGGTGATCTGGTGTTGCACGGGAACCTGCACCTCGATGCGCACGGAACCCTGACCCGGGGCACCGTGCTGACGATCATGAGCGGCAGATCGATCAGCGGCACATTCCACGCACTGCCCGAAGGGGGTGTCGTGCACGCGGACGGTCACCAGTTCAGGGTGTCCTATAAGAACAACCGCGTGACGCTTACCGTCGTGCGCTAGCGTCCCCGGCCAGTCCCTGGTCGTGGTTAGGAACAGCCCCGAGACATCGTGTCTCGGGGCTTTTCCTTGACGACAACCGCGACGTAACCGGAGCTTGCCCGGATCACGCCGGCGCAACAGCCGGGGGCAGATATCGGCACCGACTACGCCGCCGGTCGCTTCGGGCGCGCCACTGCCTTTGGCGATCACCGCCCTGGCGTGTGGCATTCCCGCTCTGCTGAGAATCAGGAGACCAGCCGACCAATACGGCCGCTCATGGGACGGCAAGGAGCCCGCGATCGCCTCCGTCGTGGCGCTATGACGCCCGCCTATGCCAAGACCGGAGCCGACGAGCCATGAGTGGGCCCCGGCTCGCCTAAGGCGCGCCGAAGCCCACAGGTTCAGGAACGCGTCCCCGGAGCGTTCACGATTTTCGAGACG
>JAOPYG010000067.1 GCA_025964685.1 Actinoallomurus sp.
TTCATCGCGCACGATCTCGGCGTGGTACGGCACGTCTCGGACCGGATCGCGGTCATGTACCTCGGTGAGATCGTCGAGCTCGCCGACGCCGACGCGCTGTACACGGCGCCCGCCCATCCCTACACCCAGGCGTTGCTGTCGGCCGTCCCCGACATCGACGACGGCTCCACCCCGCGACGCGAGCGGATCGTGCTCACCGGTGACGTGCCGAGTCCGATTCACAAGCCGACGGGCTGCCCGTTCCACCCGCGCTGTCCGTACGCACAGGACAAATGCCGGGTCGAGCGGCCCGCTCCGGTGGAGATCACCCCTGGGCGCGTGGTCACCTGCCATTTCCCACTCGTCGAAACGAGCGCCGCGGGTACGTAATGGCCCAAAGGACGGGCGGTGGTCGAAGTGTCGACGTGGCGGTTACGCGACTATCACGATGATGACCTGGATCAGGTGATTCAGGTCTGGGACGAGAGCCGTCAGGCCGGCGAGCCCCATCCGGTGTTCGTGGTCTCGGAGGTGATCGCCGCCGCCCGTGAGGGGCAGCCGGCCGTGGTCGCGGTGGCGGGCGACGAGCTGCTGGGCATCGCCGTCGCCCAGATCCAGGCCGAGCGGGCGTGGGTGCTGCTCGTGGCGCTGGCGGCACGCTGGCGTAACCGGGGCGTCGGCAGTGCGCTGATCGCCGAGCTGGAGCGGCGCCTGCGGGACCTCGGGGTACGCCGTATCAGCGCACTGCTCCCCGAGACGGTCACCGGCTCGACGGCGCTGGAGAACTCCGGATACCGGCTTCAGAGTGGATTGACGTACTACGAGAAGACCGAGCATCTGGCGGCGGCCGACGCGGGTCTGCTCGCAGGGCTGGGCGGCCGGATGCTCTCGGCCGGGCTGTGGGACGTGATGGCCGGGATGGAGCGGGAGAAACGGATCATCGAGCGGCGCATCGTGCTGCCGCTCGCGGAGCCGGAGCTCGCGAACCGCTACGGCGTGTCCCCGCCGAAGGCGGTCATCCTGTTCGGCCCTCCGGGGACCGGGAAGACCAGCTTCGCGAAGGCGGTCGCCTCCCGGCTGGACTGGCCGTTCGTCGAGCTGTTCCCGTCCCGGCTGGCGGTCGGCGACGCGGGACTGGCCGCCGCGCTGCGGGAGGTGTTCGCCGAGCTGGCGGAGCTGGAGTCCGTCCTCCTGTTCATCGACGAGGTCGAGGAGATCGCCGCGGCGCGGACCGTGCCCATGACCGGTCCCGGGCACGGGGTGACCAACGAGCTGCTGAAGCTCATCCCCGGTTTCCGCGAGCACGATGACCGGCTGCTGATCTGTGCCACCAATTCCGTACGCTCCTTGGACCAGGCGTTTCTGCGCCCTGGCCGGTTCGACTACGTCATTCCGGTGGGCCCCCCGGACGCGTCCGCCCGCGCGGCCATCTGGTCGCGCTACCTCGGCCCCCCGACGGACGCGGTGGACATCGCGCGGCTGGTGGCGGCGAGTGAGATGTTCACGCCGGCCGACATCGAGTTCGCCGCGCGAAAGGGCGCCCAGGCGGCTTTCGAGCGCGAGGTGGTCCACAGGGAGCGAAGACCGGCCGGAACCGCGGACTACCTCACTGCCATCGCCGACACCAGGCCCACGCTGACGGGCCAGGCCATCTCCGAGTTCGACGAGGACATCGAGAACTACGCCCGCATCTGAGCCCCCTGATGTGCGACCCTCAGGGGCGGCGGCTCGGCTGGAGTTCGCGCGTGATCCATCGGCAGATGACGTCGACGACGTGGTCCCGCTCGTCGGCGGTCAGCTCCCGGCCCTTCGGGATCTGGTGCCAGCGCAGCAGGCACGTGCGGCAGCAGGTCGCGCTGGCGTGCTGGGCGACGAACACCGGATGTCCGCGGTACGGAGTCTGCCGTCCATCCTTGTACGGCTGCGCGGGAGCCAACCGCGTGGCGATGAGCTCGCGGGCATGCGTGCGGATGATGGACGACCCACGGATCTCCGCAGTTGCCCGCTCCCGGCCGCGGAGATGGAACTTCGCCCGGAACGGATGCCGGGCGATCTCGTCCAGCCGTTGATCCATATCGTCCATGCGACCTCTGGTGCTGGCTCAGGCCGCCCTCAGACCGGTGTTCGCGAATGCCGCGTCGCGCTCTTCCGGGGTGGCCAGTCGTTCCCAGTCCCACGGGTGATGAGCGGGCGGCTGAGTCGGGGTCGCAGGACGGTGGACGAGACGCGCGAGGCGCCGGAAAGCAGACATAGCAGATCCACGTCAGGTTCGTAGGTCAATCAAAGAATATCTGTATTCTCGCACGTCACAGGCGGCGCATGTTGCAGCGGGGTGGTTCTAAGGCGGTTCTTAGGACGCCTTGCTCATGGGGATGATCCTGGATTACCTGTCACGTAATCGCCGGTCGGCCAGGGGGCGGATACCGTTCGGGGATCATGGCTATCGCGACGACGACCACGCGGCCGGTCGGGGATCTGCTGCGTGACTGGCGCCGGCGCCGGCGGCTCAGTCAGCTTGAGCTCTCCAACGAGGCCGGGATCTCCACCCGTCATCTCAGTTTCCTCGAGACGGGCCGGTCCCGACCGAGCCGCGAGATGGTGCTGCGTCTCACCGAGCGGCTCGACGTGCCGCTGCGGGAGCGCAACGGGCTGCTGATGGCGGCCGGGTTCGCGCCGGTGTACCGCGAGCGGTCGATCGACGCGCCCGAGATGCGGCCCGCGCGTCAGGCGCTCAATCGGGTGCTCGACGGGCACGAGCCGTACCCGGCGGTCGTCGTCGACCGCACGTGGAACCTCGTCATGGCCAACGAGGCGGCGATGCTCTTCTTCGAGGACGTCCCCGAGGAACTGGTCCGGCCGCCGGTGAACGTGCACCGGTTCGCGTTGCATCCGCAGGGGCTCGCGGCACGGGTGGTCAACCTGCCCGAGGTGCGCGCGCATCTCGTCGCGCGCGTGGCGCGGCAGGTGGCGCTGACCGGTGATCCGGAGCTCGCCGCGCTGCACGAGGAGACGCGGGCGTACGGCGCGGGCGACGATGACGCCCCGCACGAACCGTCGCACGACATCGCGCTGCCGACCCGCCTGCGGTACGGCGACCAGGTGCTGAGCTTCTTCAGCACGGTCACGACGTTCGGCACGGCGGAGGACGTGACCCTCGCCGAACTGGCCATCGAGGCCTTCTTCCCCGCCGACGACGAGACTGCGGCGTTCCTACGCCAACGCCAGGCCGGTCAGCTTTCGATCCGGTCGTAGTGGAGCTGCTCGGCGGGCAGGCCCAGCTCGTCGAGGTTCGCGACGGTGCGTTTCACCATCTCCGGCGGGCCCGCGACGTACACGTCGTGACGGGACCAGTCGGGGAAGCGGTCGAGGACGTCCGGCACGCGGCCGTGCATGCCGTCGAAGGACGGGTCGGAACACAGCACCGGGACGACCCGGAGCCAGGGCGTGCGCTCCTCCAGGGCCCGCAGGTCCGGCAGGTCGTACAGCTCCGCCGAGGTGCGGGCGCCGACCAGGAGGTGGATGTCGCGGCGCAGGTCCCTGGTGATGGCATCCTCCACGAGTGCCTTGAGAGGGGCCAGGCCGGTGCCGCCGGCGACGCAGAGGATGGGACGGTCGGAGTCGGGGTCCAGCGTCATCGTGCCGGCCGCGTGACCGATCAGCAGTGTGTCGCCGATCCGGACGTGACGGACGAGCGCGCCGCTGACCCAGCCGGCCGGCAGCGCGCGTACGTGGAAGCGCAGCAGGCCGTCGGCGCGCGGGGCGCCCGCCACGGAGAACGGCCGCCACATCCACGGCCAGCGTGAGGTCTGAATGGTGACGTACTGGCCCGCCTGGTATGGCAGCGCGCCGTCGGGACGTACGGTCAGCGCCGCGATGTCGGGATGGCGCAGTTCGTGCTCGATGACCTCTCCGGTCCACCACGGCGGAAGCTCGTGCTCCTCGGCCGCCTCGACCATCATCGTGGCCGCGGTGGAGTAGGCGCTCCGCCAAGCGCACTCCATCTCCGCGGTCCAGGCCTCGCCGGCGAACTTACGCAGCGTGGTCAGGAGAGCGCGGCCCATCGCGTCGTAATGCTCCCGCGTGACCCCGAACTTACGGTGGTCGCGGCCGAGCCGGGACAGGAACGCCGACAGCGTGTCCGGGCTGTCGAGGCTCCAGACGATCTCCCGCAGGGCGTGGAACAAACGCTCGCGCTGGTGATCCATGGCGGGTGGGAAGAACGCGCGAAGGCGCGGGTTCTCGGCGAATAGACGAGCGTAGAAATAGGCGGAAATCTCCTCCGCTCTCGGCTCGATGAGGGCGAAACTCTCCTTGATGATCCGGGGATTCAACGATTTCACCAATCCCCCCACTGTCGGCTCAGTGATCCCGATCATGCTCCCCTGTGTACGAGTTTCGCACCTCACCAGGGATAACATCAACCTCCTAGAGCGGTCTAGTCCCGGCATATACGAAGCGTAATCAGTTACGGATTATGCGTAGTCGGAGAGTAATTGCCGGACCTTGGCCAATACCGCTCGGTATGAAATGGACTTTCGAGGCTCGCTGATATCATCTCGCCAACGGCGATAGAAGAAATACCAACGGGTTTGAAGGATCATCCACTCCAGGATCGGTTTTGATACGCCGGGCCGACGTCTGCGGCGGGAGACGGCCGGCTCGTGCGCGGTCCCCGGCCCGCCGGCCGGGGCGACGCCGGAGAGATGGCGCTTGGGGGTGAAGGCCCGAAAAGCGCGACTATGCGCAATGATGATGATCGGAAGCGACCGGGACGTCCGTAGGTGTGGCGTCGAGGAGGGGGCTCTGGCATGGCAGGGGCGACGTACGGCGCGGGTCCCCCGCTCATCGGCATCACGACCACACTCGAGCCCGCCCGCTGGGGTGACTGGGTCCGCGAGGCGGCGTTGCTTCCGGTGGCGTACCAGCGAGCCGTCGAACGGGCGCGTGCCGTGCCGGTCCTGGTGCCGCCGTCGGTGCGCGCCACGGTGCCGATCCTCGTCGAACGACTCGACGGTCTGATCATCTCCGGCGGCGGCGATCTCGAGCCGTCGTTGTACGGCGAGGAGCCGCACGAGGAGACCAGTCCGCCGCAGCCGCAGCGCGACCGTTTCGAGCTGGCGCTCCTGCGCGCGGCGATCGAGGCGGATCTGCCCTTCCTGGCCATCGGCCGGGGCATGCAGGCGCTGAACGTCGTACGCGAGGGCAGCCTGATCCAGCACCTGCCCGACGTCGTCGGCGGCCACGCCCACCTCCCGTCGCCAGGCGGCTTCGGCCGCCATCCGGTCCAGATCAGCGTCGCCAGCACGCTCGGCAAGACACTCGGCGACCACGCGGAGGTGGCCAGCGGCCATCATCAGGCCGTGAAACGCCTCGGCAAGGGGCTCTCCACCGTGGCGTGGGCGGACGACCAGGTCATCGAGGCGATCGAGCTTCAGGGACACCGGTTCGGCATCGGCGTGCAGTGGCATCCGGAAGAGGCCGACGATCCCCGGCTCATCGAGGCCCTCATCGGCGAGGCCCGCGACTGACAGCGCGGGACGCCAGGGCCACATCACCCCTGGGATAAGGTCGGCCCGAGCCGAGTCTGGAGGTCGCCCGCATGCCTCTGCATCCGCAGGCAGCCGCGTTCCTGAAGGTCATGGACACGGCTGCGGCTCCGGCGGAACCCGACATCACCGCGATGCGGGCCGCCACGCGCACGAACCCGCATCGGGGCACCGGGCCCGCCATGGCCCAGGTCGAGGACGCCACCACCGGTGACGTCCCCATTCGGACCTACCGGCCCGCGGACGGTGTGCTGCCCGCGCTCGTCTACTTCCATGGAGGCGGCTGGTCGATCGGCGACCTGAACTCCGCCGACCCGATGTGCCGGCGGCTGGCCGCCGAGGCCGGCTGCGTCGTCATCAGCGTCGACTACCGCCTGGCCCCCGAACATCCCTTCCCGGCCGCCGTCGAGGACGCCTACGCCGTGACGGCCGACGTCGTGCGCAACGCCGGCCGCTACGGCGTCCGGCCGGACGCCGTGGCCGTGGCCGGTGACAGCTCGGGCGGCAACCTGGCCACGGTGGCCGCCCGCCTCGCCCGCGACGACGGCATCGCGCTGATCCACCAGCTGCTGATGTGCCCCAACACCGACTCGGGCCTGGACTCGCCCAGCTTCACCGAGTACGGCGAGGGCCACGGCCTGAGTGCCGCCACGATGGCGTGGTTCTTCGGGCACTACCTCGGATACGCCGACCGCTCCGACCCGCGGATCGCGCCGCTCCGGGCCGGCGACCTGTCCGGGATGCCGCCCACCACGATCCTCACCGCGGAGTACGACATCCTCCGCGACGAGGGCGAGGCGTACGCGGGCGCTCTCACCGACGCCGGGGTGCCGGTCGAGCTGCGCCGCTTCGAGGGCATGATTCACAACTTCGTGACGCTCCCGGAGGTGTTCGACGACGCCACCGCGGCACGTGAGTGGGCGGCGAGCCGGCTCCGGCGGGCCTTCGCCGAGAGGACGGGGGAGCGATGACCTACGCGTCGTACGAACGACTGAAGATCGACTGGGCCGGCGAGGGCGTGCTGCGGGTGACCATCAGCGCGCCCGGCCGGCTCAACGCCGTCGACGCGATCGGCCACCGGGAGCTGGCGCAGATCTGGCGCGACGCGGACGCCGACGACGACGTGCGCGCCATCGTCGTACGCGGCGAGGGCACGGCCTTCTCGGCCGGCGGCGACCTCGGCATGATCGAGGAGATGATGGCCGACTACGACGTGCGCTCCCGCGTGCTGCGCGAGGCCCGCGACATCGTCTACAACATCATCAACTGCGCCAAGCCGGTCGTGAGCGCGATCCAGGGCCCCGCCGTCGGCGCGGGCCTGGCGGTGGCCCTCCTGGCCGACATCTCGGTCGCCGGCCGCACCGCGAAGATCATCGATGGTCACACGCGCCTGGGCGTCGCCGCCGGCGACCACGCCGCCATCGTGTGGCCGCTGCTGTGCGGCCTGGCCAAGGCCAAATACCACCTGCTGCTCTGCGAACCGGTGAGCGGCGAGGAGGCCGAGCGCATCGGGCTGGTCAGCGTGTGCGTCGACGACGACGAGGTGCACGACAAGGCCCTGGAGATCGCGGGGCGGCTCGCCGGGGGAGCCACGCAGGCGATCGGGTTCACCAAGCTTGCCCTCAACAACTGGCTCCGTACGGCCGGTCCGGCCTTCGACGCCTCGCTCGCCATGGAGTTCTTCGGCTTCGCCGGCCCGGACCTGCGCGAGGGCGTGCGAGCCCTGCGCGAGAAACGGCCGCCGAGCTTTCGACCGGCGTCACCGCGCGACCGCGATGCGCCGTAGTGCCGTGCCGACCCGGTCCTCGTAGAACACCCCTTCGTGGTCGCCGGCGTTCAGCGTGTCGTACATCCGGACAAGACGGTCATCGCCGTAAGGCAGCTGGGGTGTCCCCACGGCCTCAGCTGAAGCGCTCGCGCAGCGCGGCGAGGCCCGTGGCGTAGATGCCGCGGGCGAAGGTCTTGGTCAGCGATGCCTCGTCGGCCGCGTCGGCGTCGTACCAGGCGTACCACTCGGCGAACGCGTGCCCGCTGTCGGTGACGGGCGCGACCCGCAGCGTCGACCGGTAGAACCGGATCGGGAACGGGCCCTCCAGCAGGTCGTAGGTATAGGAGCGTTCGCCGTCGTCCAGGGCGACCAGGCGTTCGCGGAAGACCTCGCCGCCCGGGCCGGTCAGCCGGCGCACGCCGCCGACCTGGTCGCCGGCGCCGTGCTCCATCTCACCGCTCGCGATGCCCGGATGCCAGTCGGCGATGTTGCCGAAGTCGCGGAGGTACTCCCAGATCCGGTCGGCGGAGATCGGCAGGACGGCACTGGCGTACGGCTTGGGCATGGGGCATCTCCTGGTGTTGTGTTCTCCTGGAATGGGTTCCCCGCCGAGCCGGGGCGCACGCGCCGAGGAGGAGGGCGGATGCTGCTGGGAGACCTCGCCCACCGGGGCGGTGCGCTGTGGCCGTCGCGGCTCGCCTTCATCTGGGGCGGACAGTCTCGCACGTACGGCGAGCTGGCCCGGCGGGTGGAAGGCCTGAGCGCGGTGTTCGCCGCCGCCGGCCTACGCGCGGGCAGCCGGATCGCGCTGCTCACCGTCAACACGCCCGAGGCGCTCGAGACCGCCTTCGCCGCGTCGCTTCTCGGCGCGTGCGTGGTACCGCTCAACCCGCGCCTGGCCCCGGCCGAGATCCGCTTCCAGGCCGAGGACGCCGGTGCCGCCCACGCGGTCGTGCATCCCGCGCTGGAGGCGCTCGCCCGCGACTCGGGGCTGCTCGGCCTCGCCCACTGGATGATCGGGGAGGAACTGGAGACGCGGCTCGACACCGCCGGCGACGCCGAGACCCCGCGGCCGGGCGACGAGAGCCCGATAATGCAGCTCTACACATCGGGCACGACCGGACGGCCGAAGGGCTGCCTGCTCACCAACCGCGGGTGGGTGGCCGCGACCGCGGCCGCCGTGCACGCTCTCGGCGTCACCGCGGACGATCGCCTCTTCGCGGCGCTGCCGCTGTTCCACGTCGCCGGCTACGGCGCGGCGCTGGCCCACCTCGCGATGGGCGGGACCGTGGTGATCCCGTCGGGCGCCGGGCTGGAGGAGAGCTGGTCGCTGATCGGCGAGCACGGCGTGACGGTCGCGATCTTCCCCGCGGGCACGCGGCGGGCACTCCGGCATCCGGCGGCGCGGCCGGTCCGGATGGTGTTCGGCATGGCGGGGACCGAGCGCGCCGAGACGCTGGGTGGGCTCGCCGAGCTCGGGACCGACTTTCGCGGCGTGTACGGCTCGACCGAGGCCGGCAACTTCGTGACCGTCTCGACGCTCGCCGACGAGCTGGCCCGGCCCGGCACTCAAACGGCGGTTGCGGGAGGCGCACGACCCGGCCGTGGCCGTGCGCCTGCCCGACAGCCGCTGACTCAGTACGACTTGGGCAGCCCGAGCTCGTGCTGGGCGATGTGCGCGAGGACCAGCTCCTCGGCGACCGGAATGCTCTTGCCGATGCGGGCGTCGCGGAACAGCCTGGCCACCGGGTACTCCAGGGAGTAGGCCATGCCGCCGTGCGTCTGGAACATCCGGTCGGCCGCCTGCCAGGCCGCCTCGGCGGCGGTCAGCTTGGCGATGTTGGCCTCCGAGCCGCAGGGCCGCTGCCGGTCCCACAGCCAGGCCGCCTTGTAGGTCATCAGCCGTGCCAGCTCGACCTGGGCCTTGGCCTGGGCCAGGGGGAAGGCGACCGCCTGGTTCGCGCCGATCGGCTTGCCGAACGGCGCCCGCTCCTTCGCGTAGTCGCAGGCCACCTTGAGGGACAGCTCCCCGCATCCGACGGCGCCGGCCGCGGCGACGATCCGCTCAGGGTTCAGGATGTCCCACAGCACGGCGAAACCCTGGTCGACCTGGCCGATGACGTTCGTGGCCGGCACGCGTACGCCGTCGAGGAAGACCATGTTCGAGGCGACCGTGTTGGTGCCGAGCTTCGGGATGGGCCGGTAGGTCAGCGTGCCCTTGGCGACCGCCTCCTCGATGTCGACCAGCAGGATCGTGAACCCGTTCAGGCGCGGCTTGGCCTCGGCCGCCGGGATCGTACGGCTGACGAGCACCATGTGCCGGGCGCGCTCGACCCCGGAGATCCAGATCTTCTGGCCGCTCACCACGAAGTCGTCGCCTTCGCGCCGCGCCTGGGTGCTGATGTTGAACGCGTTGCTGCCGGCGTCGGGCTCGGTGACGGCGAAGCAGGTCTCCGACTCACCGGCGGCAAGGCCGGGCAGCAGCGCGCGTTTCTGCTCCTCGGTGCCGTGGCGGGCGATCGTCAGGGCGCCGAAGGCCGGGGTGAGCAGGTAGAGGAAGGAGGCCGCGGCGCCCGCGCCGGACGCCGCGAGGGTCTCGGCGGCGACGGCGAGCTCGAGCAGACCCTGACCGCCGCCGCCGTACTCCTCCGGCACCGCCAGCCCGAGCCAGCCGCCGTCGGCCAGCTCGCGCCAGACCTCTTCGGGCCAGCGTTTCTCCGCGTCGCAGCGATCCCAGTAGTCCAGTCCGTGGCGCGCGCCGATCGCGGCGACCCCGTCCCGTACGGCGACGGCGCTCTCCGGCAGGTCGAAATCCACCCGAACCTCCTTCGGTTTCAAGTGGGGACCACAGTAGCGAGCGCCGCGTCCTCGGCGAGGTGGAGGAGCATCTGCACGCGGTGCGCGGGATCGCCGAGGGGCTGCCCGGCGCGGCGGCGGGCCGTCGAGCGGTTCGCCAAACCGGGGTTCGGAAAAATCTACAATGTAAAGGCGGTCACCGGTTGGTGTACTCATCCCCGAGATAACGGGCGACCAACCGAGCCAGCCGCGCGGCGACCGTCTCCGGCGGGTCCATCGGCAGGACGACGTGGCTCATCGTCAGCCGCACGACGGCGTCGGCGAGATCGGTCACCTCGGTCGTGTCGAGGTGCGGCCACTGCCCGAGTGTGTGCGCGATGATGCGCTGCTTCGCGGCGAACAGCACCGGCTCGGCACGGGTCGTCATCAGGGGGAGGAGATCCTCGCTGCCGGCCCCGGTGAGGATCGCCTTCTTGAGCGGGTCGTCGGCCGCCGTGCCGAGGGTGTACGCCACGGCGGCGGCGACCGCGGAGTACAGGTCGTCGTGCTGGGTCAGGGCCTCGTCCACCGCGTCGAGGTAGCGGTCGTTCTCCCGGAGGTTCAGCGCCTCCGCCAGCCGCCACTTGTCACCGAACTCGTTGTAGACCGTCTGCCGGCTGACCCCCACCGCGTCGGCGACGTCCTGCATCCGCACACGCCGGAAACCCCGCTCGATGATCAGCGCGGCGGCGGCGTCGAGCAGGTCGTCACGGAGTGTTCGGCGCTGCTGCATGCCCCCAGACTTTCAGACCCGGGCCCCGGCGAACATTCCTTGTCATCCGCAGCGCCCGCTGACGCGTCTTCTTAGGGAACACGAAAGAGGGGCGTTATGAAGGTATGGCCACCGGCAAGGCATCACCGGTCAGCCACCGGCGGATCGGCGAAGCGCCGTTCACATCCCTCCACGGACCTGGCGAACTGGGCGCTGCACGAAGAGAAGCTCCTCGTGGAGACGAGGTTCGCGGGCGACAGTGAGCTGTACGGCGCCTGGCGGGACCGCCTGTGGGCCGAGATGCACGAGACCATGCACCACCCCGGACGCACCCGCGGGCACAGCGCCGATGACGAGTACGTCGTACGGACGGCCTTCGACGGCGACTGGACCCAGTACCGAATCTGCCGCGACCGCCTCCGCGAAGAGCTCTGGCAGATCATGAAGATCACCAGGGGCCACTGAGAGGCACCCCACGAACGCCGCGCGGCCGGGTCATCCCCCCGATCCCGGCCGCGCGGTCTTTCACCTGGGGATTCCGTGGGTTCGGCTGCCGGCTTGTGCCGTCGTGTGACGCCGCGACATACGAGCACCCGCCGAGCACCCACGGTCCGTCGGCAGAAGCCATCGGAACTTGGGCTCCGAACCCCAGACCCATGGGCCGGGTCGGTGAACTCCACCACGCTCAACCCGCCGCCGGTCATGAGGCGGTCTCCGGCGGCGAAGTGACCAGGAGGGCTGTGCTTTCGACTCCCTCGCTTCGCTCGGTCATGGCCGGTCGACCGGCGCCCACAGACTTGGCAGATTGACCACGATGCCCTCCTGGCTACTGCGCGAGATCACCACGACCGCCTCCGTCTCACCAGGGTTCTCCTCGCGATGCGGGGCGTAGGGCGGGACGAAGATGAAATCGCCGGGCTCGGTCTTCAACCGCACCTCGGCGTCACCTTCGGCGAAGACGAACACCGGATTGCCGGACACGACATAGATCGAAGTCTCCGTCTCGCCGTGATGATGGTCGCCGGAGCGGGTGGCCGGTGCCACCAGAGTCTTGCCCGTCCAGAGTTTCGATGAGCCCACCGTCTTGCCCGAGATGGCCTCCAGCCGGGTCATGCCGAGGGTCTGGCTGGTTTCGCCCGTCAGGTCCGTACCGCGAATGTGCCGCAGTTCGCCGTGCCAGTGGTCTGTCATCAGGAGGGCTCCCATCGGATCAGTTCACACGCTGATGGCCGCGTCGCGCAACAACGACCTGGCCAGCTCGGGTGGCTCGTCCGCCAGCAGGTCGGCCAGGGTCACGCTGACCAGGATGTCCTCGAACCGTTTCTGCAGACCTGCCCAGAACTCCGATAGCCGGGCGGCCGGTCCCGGACAGTGTTGATCTTTTGCTGCGAGTCGGCAGGCCAGCGCTGAGATCAGGGCCCGGTCAGCCCACGACGGCCGAGGCCGGGCGACCTGACGGCCTAACACCGCCAGCTGATGGTGAAGCCAAGACCCCCGAACTCAGCTTTCCGCACCCCACCGGTACACCGCGGCTCGCCGGTCGGTGGCGGACGCGCCAGGATCACCGGCGCATGGCCAGGTACCGCGTGAGGTGATCGATCACCTCACGCGCGTCGTCCTCGATGCCGTGGATGAACGTGGACTTGCGCCGCCGCAGCACGGGCAGCCCCAGCGCATACAGTCCCGGGCTGTCGACCACACCGCCCTCGTGGTGCAGCCGGCCCTTCGCGTCGACCACAGGCACGTCGAGCCACCCGTAGTCGGGCCGAAGTCCCGTCGCCCACACGATCGCGCGGATCTCGCCGCTTCGCAGGTCGAGCTGCCATCGCGCCGACTCGGGCACGTGTGTCGACGCGAAGCGCTCGGGAGGATCGACCTCGGCGTCGCACCCGTGAGCCCGGGCCCACTCGTCGAACGTGTCCAGCAGGCGCTGCATCTTGAGATCCGCGAGCGAGAACACGTTACGCAGGCCACCGGAGAACAGCGCACGGCCATCACGCACAGCCGCCCAGCGGCCCACCAGCTCGACACCCATCGCGGCGAGCACGTTGAGATCGAGCGTCCTACGCTCGGGGGTCCCGACCAGCTGCGGCGAGGGTAGCCGCCGGGCCCGCGTCAGATCATCGACCTCGTCGTGGCGCTGGTCCCATATGCCCGACGCGTTCATCCACCACAGCACATCGCGTCCGCGGTACAGGCGCGGCAACCGTACATGCTCTCCTACCGAGAGGATCACCGGCCGCCCCGACCGCTTCAGCTCGGCTGCCAGCTGCACGCCGGTCGCCGAGGCTCCCACGACGAGTACGCCACCGTCGGGGAGCCGGCTGGGGCCGTGGTAGTCGAACGGCGTCAGCTGCACGACGGACGCCGGCACCGCATCTGTGAACTGCGGCACCGTTGGCCGGTTGCAGGCGCCGCTCGCGATGACCACTGCCCGGCAGCGAATTTCGCCGCGGCTCGTCGTCACGCGGTATCCGTCGTCGGTGCGT
>JAOPYG010000274.1 GCA_025964685.1 Actinoallomurus sp.
GTGCGGTCCCGCCGGGCGGGTCGCGTGGGGTGCTGGCCCGGAGGCCCCTGCGCGGTTTCGGTGGACATCGGATCTCCTTGCTCATGGCTCCATCGGCCGGAATCTGCAAGGACTATGGGGGGTGAAGTGACTCAGGTCACCATTGCGTTCATTACGTTCACGAAAAACCGTATTCACGCACTTGAAACGTGCCATGCGGTTGAGGGCACACTGACGGGCATGCGATTCCTCTCCGCCGGACGCCGGCGCCGCAGTCTGGCGGGACAGCTCTTCGTCATGCAGGCGATCGTCGTCGCTGTCGTGGTGGCCGGTGGAGCTGTGCTCGCGTACCTGAAGGCCGAGCACAGCACGGTCGACGCGGCCCGGCGCCAGGTCGTCGCGGTCGCGGCAGGCATCGCCGACGCGCCGACGACGGCCCAGGCCGTGGCCGGCCCCCAGCCGTCCGTGGTGCTCCAGCCGTACGCCGAACGCGTTCGGCGCGACACCGGGGTCGAGTTCGTGACGATCATGAGTCCGGACGGCATCCGCTACACCCACCGCAACCCCGAGATGATCGGCAAGCCGTTCCTCGGACACACCGGGCGGGCGCTCGCGGGGCACACGTTCACCGAGACGTTCACCGGAACGCTCGGCCCGTCGGTCCGCGTGGTCACGCCGGTCTTCGGCGATCAGCAGCGGGTTGTCGCGCTGGTCAGCGTGGGAATCACCGTACAGACCCTGAGCGAGCAGGTCAGGGCCCAACTCCTGGCGCTGATCGGGGTCGCCCTGCTCGCCCTCGCCGTGGGCGGCGTGGGAACGTACCTGGCCAACGCGCGGCTACGGCGGCACACGCACGGGATGAGCACCACCGAGCTGAGCCGGATGTATGAGTACCATCACGCGATCCTGCACACCGTCCGCGAAGGCCTGCTGTTGCTCACCCCCGACCAGCGGATCACGCTCGCCAACGACGGCGCCCGCGAGCTCCTGCGACTTCCCGCCGACGCGGAGGGACGGCCGGTGGCCGGCCTGGGCCTGCCGGAGGCGCTCACCGCGGCGTTGTCGGGCGGCGCCCCGTGCGTGGATGAGATCCACCTGACCCGCGAACGCGTCGTCGTGGTCAACAAGTCCGCCATCACCTCGGGCGCTCGCGACCTCGGTAGCGTCGTTACTCTCCGGGACCACACCGAACTGCAGACACTGAGCGGCGAGCTGGACTCCGTACGGGGGTTCGCCGAGTCGCTGCGCTCGCAGACGCATGAGGCCGCCAACCGGCTGCACACCGTCGTCTCACTCATCGAACTCGACCGTACGGAAGAGGCCGTGGAGTTCGCCACGGCCGAGCTGGAGATCGCGCAGCAGCTCACGGACCAGGTGATGGAGGCGGTCGCGGAGCCGGTGCTCGCGGCGCTGCTGCTGGGCAAGGCCGCCCAGGCGAACGAGCGCGGCGTGGAGTTGGTCATCACACCCGACACCCGGATCGACGATGACGTGATGCCCGACGGGTTCGAGCCGCGCGACCTGGTGACGATCCTGGGTAACCTCATCGACAACGCCATCGACGCGGCCGCCGACGGCCATCCCCCGAGAGTGTTCGTCACGGCTCGTGCCGATGCCGACGAGCTGGTGTTCCGGGTCGCCGACACCGGCCACGGCGTCGAGGACGACGCCGTACGGAGCGTCTTCCGGCGTGGCTGGTCGACCAAGTCCGGGGATCGCCCCTCCGGCCGGGGCCTGGGCCTCGCCCTTGTCGCGCAGGCCGCCGCCCGGCACGGTGGACGGGTCGAGGTGGGCCGGGACGTCGGAGCGGTATTCACCGTCACGCTCCCGCTGCTCAGGGAGGTGAAAGCATGATCGAGGTGCTCGTCGTCGAGGACGACCGGGTCGCCGCGGAGGCGCACCGCCGGTACGTCGAGCGGGTGCCCGGTTTCGCTGTGGCGGGTGTGGTCCACTCCGGAGACGCGGCACTGCGCCTCCTGGACCGGCGTCCGGTCGACCTGATCTTGCTCGACTTCTACCTGCCGGACTGCCATGGTCTGGAGATCTGCCGGCGACTCCGCGCCGCCGGTCGGCCGATCGACGTCATCGCGGTGACCTCGGCCCGCGACCTGACCATGGTCCGCTCGGCCGTGTCCGTCGGCGTGGTGCAGTACCTGCTCAAGCCGTTCACATTCGCCGGGCTACGCGCCAAGATGGAGCGCTACGCGCGGTTCCACTCCACGCTCGGGCGACCGGGAGAGGCGGCCGACCAGGACGAGGTCGACCGGGCGCTGGCCACCCTCCGCACCCCCGACCGATCCGTACTGCCGAAGGGCGTCAGCGCGCAGACCCTGGAGGCCGTACGGGAGATCCTGCGCGGGACCGAGGACGGGGTGACCGCCGGTGCGGCGGCTAGCACCGCCGGAGTGTCCCGGGTCACCGCCCGCCGCTATCTGGAGTACCTGGTCGACCACGGATACGCCGAGCGGGTGCCGCGGTACGGCCAGGTCGGCCGCCCGGAGATGTGTTACCGCCGCGTGGTGGTGACTCAAGGGGGGAGCCGAACCGCTGAGACGGACGAGCCGTGAATCCGGTTGGGGAACTCGTCCGTTTGGTGGAGCCAGTGGTCACGCCGTTGGACGCACCGATCCGCCGACGCAAGGTGCTCGGCGGTGTGATCAACGAGTATCACCAGGCGTAGATGATCTAACGAATCCTCAGGTCAGCCCGTCGTGGCAAGTTTTGGAGCAGTACAGGCTCCCCTTTTGGCTCCCCTGGACCTTTAAAGATCAAAATGGGGCTCCGGAGCAAAGCTCCGAAACCCCATCTGAACTGCTAAGACGTACTGTCGGGGTGGCGGGATTCGAACCCACGACCTCTTCGTCCCGAACGAAGCGCGCTACCAAGCTGCGCTACACCCCGGTGGCCGCAGGTCGCCTACAGCGCCTGCGCCGGGGACCACTCTAGCGGACGTTAGCCCCTGCCCGCGCCTGGGTACGCGATCATGCCGGCACCAGTGTCAGCAGTGACGCCTCCGGTGGGCAGCAGAAGCGTACTGGCGCGTACGGGGACGTCCCCAGGCCCGCTGACACGTGCAGCCAGGCTCCCTCGTGGCGGTGCAGGCCCTTCACCCGGGCCTTTTCGATGCCGCAGTTGGTCACCAGGGCCCCGTAGAAGGGGACGCAGAGCTGGCCGCCGTGCGTGTGGCCGGCGAGCAGCAGCTGGTAGCCGTCCGAGGCGAAGCGGTCCAGGTTGCGGGGTTCCGGTGAGTGCAGCACGCCGACGCTCAGCGCCCCGCCGGAGACCGGGCCGGCGATCTGGTCGTAGCGGTCCTGGCCGATGTGGGAGTCGGCGATGCCGCCGAACTCCACCTCCGTGTCGCCCACCTTCAGGCTGCCGACATGGTTGTTGAGGTCCAGCCAGCCGGCGGCCGTCAGCGCGGCGCCGAGCTCTTTGTACGGCAGGTCGGGGACGGTACGCCGGTTGTAGTCCGTGCGGCTGGTGCGCCAGAGGTAGCGTGCGGGGTTCTTCGGCACCGGGGAGTACATGTCGTTGGAGCCGTAGACGAACACGCCGGGGCGGTCGAGCAGGGGGCCCAGCAGGGACAGGAACGGGCCGATGGCGTCCGGGTGGGAGATCGAGTCGCCCGTGTTGACGACCAGGTCGGGCTCCAGGGCGTCTAGCGCGGCGACCCAGGAGATCAGGCGGCGTCGGCCCGGCGTCAGGTGTGTGTCGGAGATGTGCAGGATTTTGATGGGTCGCTGCCCGGGAGCGAGGACGGGTACGTCGTAGCGGCGCAGGCGGAACCAGTTGCGTTCGATGACGGACGCGTAACCGACTCCGGCGACGCCGGCGCCGAAGACTCCCAGGGGGACGGCATATCTCTTTCGCACGCATCCATCGTGCCAGACCGCGACAGCCCGATTATCAGAAAGCGGATCCCCCGGAGACAGGGCAAGATGATGACCATGTTGAAGGAGAAGCTGCGGGCCGATCTGTCGGTCGCGATGAAGGCGCGTGACGAGGTACGGACCCGTACGCTGCGCATGGCGTTGACGGCCCTGACGAATGAGGAGGTCTCGGGCAAGCAGGCGCGTGAGCTGTCCGATGACGAGGTCGTCAAGGTGCTGCAGCGTGAGGCCAAGAAGCGCCGCGAGGCGGCCGAGGCGTTCGCCGACGCGGGTCGTACGGAGCAGGCCGAGGCCGAGCGGGCCGAAGGCGTGGTGCTCGATGAGTACCTGCCCACGCAGCTGGACGACGCCGAGCTCGCGACGCTGGTGGCCGACGCGATCGCCGAGACCGGGGCCGACGGCCCGCGGGCGATGGGTCAGGTGATGAAGGTCGTGACGCCGAAGGTCGCGGGCCGCGCCGACGGCCGCCGCGTCTCCGGCGAGGTCAAGCGTCAGCTCGCGGGCTGAGAGAAGAAGGGACGCCTCGTACGCGGCTCAGCGTACGAGGCGTCCGGGATCTCAGTTGAAGGGCCAGACACCGCCGCCGCGTTTGTGCTTCTTGCCTGGGCGGGCCGGCCCGTTGCCGCTGCTCACGAAGATGATGACCGAGGTGCCCTGCTGGCTGACGACGCCGGCGCTGGGTGAGGTGTAGGCGACCGTTCCCTGCGGACGGGGCGAGTCGATCGTTCGCGGTGAGACCTGCACGGTGAAGCCGGCGTTCGTGAGGCGCTGCTTCGCCTGTTGTACGGGCATGCCGCTCACGTCGGGGACCTTCGCCTGGTCCTGGCTGACCGAGGTGTGGAAGGGCGTCGGCTTGGTGCCGCGCAGTGCGCCCTCCATCGACGCCCTCCAGATGGGGCCGACCGCCGCGCCGTAGACCCCGGCGGGGTTGCCGTTGGGGGCCGCCGGGTCGCCGTACCAGACGACCGAGGCGAGGTCCGGGGTGTACCCCGCGAACACCGCGCATGAGAAGTTCTCACAGGTGCCCGTCTTACCGGCGGCCGGCCGGCCGAGACCCAGGCCGCGGCCGGTGCCGCTGGTGAGCACACCCTGGAGGATGCTGTTGACCTCGTCGGCCACGCTCGAGTCGACCGGCTTGTCGCACTTCGACTGCGGGACCTTGATCTTCTGGCCCTTCGCGTCGGTGACGTCGGTGATGGCGATCGGCGTGCAGTACTGCCCGCGGGCGGCGAACCCGGCATAGGCGGCGGCCATGTGGGTGACGTCGATGCTGTTGACGCCGAGCACCTGCGAGGGGACCTGCTGCAGTGGCTGGCCGTTCGCCTGCTTGACGCCGAAGCTCTGCGCCATCTTGACCGCGTCGCACACGCCGACCCGCTGTTCGAGGTAGGCGAAGAACGTGTTGATCGACTCCCACGTGCCGCTTCTCAGGTTGGCCGACTTGACCTTGGACGGCTCGGCGTTGCTGACCGGCCACGGGCCGAGGTTGTTGCCCTTGCAGTCGCGGTAGCCGACCACCGTCGTGTTCGTGGGTGCCGGCAGTGTGGTCCCCACCGGCATGCCCTTGTTGAGCGCGGCGGCCAGCGTGAAGATCTTGAATGTCGATCCGGCCGAGTAGCCGCTGTTGCCACCGTGCGCGTAGTCGGCGGCGAGGTTCAGCGTTGTCTCGCCCTTTTTGATGCTGTCACCGTAGGACTTGCTGACCACCATGGCCTTGATCTGGCCGGTGCCGGGCTGGACCATCGCCTCGGTCGCCGTCTTGCTGCGGCTCGGCCGCCGGGCGAGGGCCTTCTGCGCCGCGTTCTGCGCCTTCATGTCAAGCGTCGTACGGATGGTGAGGCCGCCGCGGTACAGCAGCTGCTCCCGGTCGGCCTGGGTCTTGCCGAACTCGGCGTTGCCGAGGATCTCGTCCTTGACGTACTCGCAGAAGAATGGCGCCTTGCTGTCGACGCAGTCGGTCTTGGGCTTCTTGATGTGCAGGGTGATCGGCGAGTTGGCGGCCGCGTCGGCCTGCTGCTTGGTGATCATCTTCAGGTCGGCCATGCGGTAGAGCACGATGCTGCGCCGGTTGGTGGCGCCCTTCGGGTTGATCTCCGGGTCGTAGAAGTACGGGCTGTTGGTGACGCCCGCCAGCAGTGCCGCCTCGGGCAGGGTGAGCTCCGAGGCGTTCTTGCTGAAGTAGTACTGCGAGGCGGCCTGGACGCCGTACGCGCCGGAGCCGAAGTAGGCGATGTTGAGGTAGCCCTGCAGGATCTGGTTCTTGCTGAGCTGCTTCTCGACGTTGACGGCGTACCGCAGTTCCCGCAGCTTCCGGCCGAAGTTGGGCGCTTTCGCCGCGGCGGCGGCCTTGTCGGTCGGGGCGTTTTCAACCAGGAGGTTCTTGACGTACTGCTGGGTGAGGGTCGAGCCGCCCTGCTTGATGCCGCCGTCCTGCGCGTTGGTGACCAGCGCGCGGAAGGAGCCCTTCATGTCGAGCGGCCCGTGCTGGAAGAACCGCGCGTCCTCGATCGCGACGATGGCCTTCTGCATGATCGGGGCGACCTGGTTCAGGCTCACCGACTCGCGGTTGTGGTAGTAGAACTGCGCGATGACCTGGCCGTCCGCGGAGTAGACCGTGGTGCGCTCGGGTGGCGGCGTGACGCTGAAGTCATCGGGCAGGTTCTGGAAGCTGTCCGAGGCGTCGCGGGCCGCCATGCCCACGCTGCCCACGCCCGGAAGGGCCAGGAGACCGACCAGAACCCCTGCGAAGGCCGCTGCCCCGAGAAGTCGTAGCAGCTTGACGATCACGCGTTCTTGATCTTCGCTCGCACCCATCACCTGACATAGGTTACGCGGGACGAGACGTACATATGGCGCACCTCCCCTCAGACTGATGACTAGTTCGTTGCCGTCGGATGGCCCGGAGGGGCTATTTCGAGAATGGGCCCATCGGGGACTGTTGAATCGCCCCGCCGTTCCGTAAGTTCTTCCCCACGGCTTTCGTATGGCGGCCTGACGTCCGCGCCCGTCCGGCCGGGGCTCGCAACGACACCGACCAAGGGGAGTGGGGCCAAGATGTGGATCACGGACTGGACCGCCCGCGCCGCCTGCCGTAACGCGGATCCCGACGCGTTGTTCGTGCAGGGCGCCGCTCAGAACCGAGCGAAGCTGATCTGCCGTGGTTGCCCTGTGCGCACGGAGTGCCTCGCAGACGCTCTGGACAACCGGATCGAATTCGGTGTCTGGGGCGGGATGACCGAGCGCGAGCGTCGTGCGCTGTTGCGCCGACGCCCCGACGTGGTGTCATGGCGCGAGCTGCTCGAGACCGCCAAGGAGCGGTACGAGCAGTCACAGGACCCAGAAGAAGAGCTCGTCGCGAGCTGACGTACCACCGGCCTGGCCGCCTCTTGTGGGGGCGGTCAGGCCGTCGTCATGCCGCCGGCTCGGTGACCTCGCCCGCGAGGTCACCGGCGATTTCGCGCAGACCCTCCAGGTCGTGCACGTCCTCGGCCATGGCGCCGACGGTCACGACCGGCACGTTCGGGTGCGACGAGGTGAAGCTCTCACGCAGCCGCGTCTCACGCGCGGTCACCTGCATCCGCTCCGCGTGCAGCCGCAGCAGCGCGGCCGTCAGTGGGTGGTTGCCGCGCGACTCCAGTGTCTCCGCGGCCGCCTGGCTGCGTACGGCCGACAGGTGAGACGCGTCCGAGCGGTGTACGCGGTTGACCACCAGACCGGCGAACGGCATGCGTTCTTCGGCGAGGCGCTCCACGAAGTACGACGCCTCGCGCAGCGCGTCGGGTTCGGGCGCGGCCACCACGAGGAACGCCGTGCCCGGCGCCTGCAGCAGCTTGTACGTCTGGTCGGCGCGCTCGCGGAAGCCACCGAACATCGTGTCGAAGGCCAGCACGAACGTCTGCATGTCGCGGATCAGCTGACCGCCGAGGACCTTCGTGATGACGCTGGTGAACATGCCGAACCCGGCGGTCACCACCTTCATCCCGAACCTCCCGCCTGCCTTCGCCGGGGCCATCAGGATCTTGATGAGCCGGCCGTCGAGGAAGCGGCCCATGCGCTCGGGCGCGTCGAGGAAGTCCAGCGCCGACCGCGACGGAGGCGTGTCCACGACGATGAGGTCCCAGTCGCCGGAGCGGTGGAGCTGGCCGAGCTTCTCCATCGCCATGTACTCCTGCGTACCGGACAGGCTCGAGGACAGCGACTCGTAGAACGGGTTGGCCAGGATCTGCCGGGCCCGTTCGGGCTCGGCGTGCGCCTCGACGATCTCGTCGAAGGTGCGCTTCATGTCGAGCATCATCGCGTGCAGGTCACCCGCGGC
>JAOPYG010000228.1 GCA_025964685.1 Actinoallomurus sp.
AGGCTCTTCCCGGTGGCCATGCCGAGCTTGGCCGCCTGGAACTGGACGAGCATCGCGACGAGGCTCGCGAGCACGACCACCCAGACGAGCAGATAACCGGTCGTCGCCCCGGCCGTCAGGTTGGTGGCGACGTTCCCGGGGTCGACGTAGGCGATGGCGGCCACGAACGCGGGCCCGAGAATCCGGGCGACGCGCGACTTACCGCGGACATGGTGACGTTCCTGGACGGCGCGGTCCGCGGGTGGTGCCGCGCTGGTGAGACCGCCGCGCGCGGTCACTCGGGTGCTCCAGAACGCAGAAATAGCAGCATATCGACGGAATACCCCTAAAACCGGAAAGCCGATTAAGGGCGGCGCTCACCGTTACGTAAAGGCGAGATGCGGCTTTATCCGCCTAAAAGCCATAATAAGTAGACATGGCCAGTAGCGGTACCGGCCGTCGACGTGGTCGGCGCTTCGGCGCCGGGCACCCGTCGTGGGTGTCCCGGCGCCGAAGCGGCAGGTCCCTAGTCGGTCTGATCGTCGAGCTCGGCGTCGGCGGCGTTCTTCCGCACCGACTCGATGCCGTTCAAGGCCGAGGTCTTGGTCTCGTACCTCTCGCTCGTGGCGATCACCTGACCGTTGGACGCGACCAGATTGAAGTGGAACTTGCCGCTGTTGCCCTTCTTCACAACGAACTTACCGGCCATCGCTGGTGTCCCTCCGTTGCCGTTCGCTTCGCAGCCGCGCTACCCGGCCAATGCGGACGAAAACAGAAATATCCACTCATTAGGCATATGCGTTAGATATACCTTTCTTACTACCTTCCACGGCGATCACCTCGGCTCGGACAGCGATTAGCCCGCCTGAGTGCGGGTAGGCGTCGCCCATGGCGGAGATAACACTGCAGGTCAATGGCGCACAAAGGTCGGTGAGCGCCGACACGCGCACGTCGCTGCTCGACCTGCTGCGTGAGCACCTCGACCTCACCGGCACCAAAAAGGGCTGCGACCACGGCCAGTGCGGCGCCTGCACCGTGCTGATCGACGGGCGGCGGGCCAACTCCTGTCTCGCACTCGCGGTCGCCTGGGACGGCGCGGAGATCACCACGGTCGAGGGCCTCGGCGACGGTGCCGAACCGCATCCGCTGCAGACCGCGTTCATGGACTTCGACGCCTTCCAGTGCGGCTACTGCACCCCCGGTCAGCTCTGCTCGGCCGCCGGCATGCTCGCCGAAGGCGGGCCGAGCGCCGTCACCGCGGACCTGACCGGCGATCCGCCGCTGACCGCCGAGGAGATCCGCGAGCGCATGAACGGCAACCTTTGCCGATGCGGCGCGTACGTCAACATCGTCGCCGCGATCGAAGACGTCTCCCGATGAGGCCGTTCTCCTACTCACGGGCGACCGACGCGCGGGACGCGCTGGAACGGTTCCAGCCGGGCACGATGTACCTCGGAGGTGGCACCAACCTCGTCGACCTGATGCGCCTGGGCGTGGCACGGCCTGACTCCCTCGTGGACGTCACACGCCTCCCGTACGACACGGTCGAGGCGGCCGGCGACGGCCTGCGCATCGGCGCGGCCGTGCGCAACAGCGACCTGGCCATGCACCCGGTCGTCCGCGAGCGGTACCCGATGCTGGCCCGCGCCGTGCTGAGCGGCGCGTCCGGCCAGGTCCGCAACATGGCGACGGTCGCCGGAAACCTCCTGCAGCGCACCCGCTGCCCGTACTTCCAGGACATCTCCCACCCGTGCAACAAGCGCCGCCCCGCGTCGGGCTGCCCCGCGATCGACGGCGACCACTCGGGCCTCGCGGTGTTCGGGCACTCCGAACACTGCGTGGCCACCCACCCCTCCGACATGGCGGTCGCGCTGGCCGCCCTCGACGCGCGGGTGCACGTCACAGGGCCCGCCGGCGACCGGGTCGTGCCGATGCCCGGCCTGCACCGCCTGCCCGACGGCGAGCCCGAACGCGACACCGTCCTCGCAGCCGGCGAGCTGATCACGGCCGTCGAGCTGCCTCCCCCGCCCGCAGGCGCCTCCCACTACCGGAAGGTGCGCGAGCGCGCGTCGTTCGCCTTCGCTCTCGTGTCCGTCGCCGCCGTGCTCGACGTGGCCGACGGGGTCGTCCGCGACTGCCGGCTGGCGCTCGGTGGTGTCGCGCACGCGCCGTGGCGGGCCGAGCTCGCCGAGGCGGAGTTGCGTGGCGCGCCGGCCACCCAGGAGGACTTCTCCCGTGCCGCCGAGGCGGAGCTGAGCCGCGCGCGGCCGCTGCCGCGCAACGCCTACAAGGTGCCGCTGGCCCGGAATCTGATCGTCCGGACACTGCAGGAGCTGGTCCCGTGAACCGCGTCGAAGGGCGCGACAAGGTCACCGGCCGCGCGCGGTACGCCTATGAGTACCCGGCCGAGGACGTCGCCTACGCCTACGCCGTCCAGTCCCCGATCGCCCACGGGCGGATCCGCTCGATCGACGCGAGCGAGGCACTCGCCACGCCCGGCGTGCTCGCGGTGCTGTCCAGCGCCGATCCGCCCGCGCTCGGCTCGCGTGACGACGCGGAGCTGGCGCTTTTTCAGACCCATGAGGTCGCGTACCACGGCCAGATCGTGGCCGCCGTCGTCGCCACCACGTCGGAGACCGCGCGGGAGGCCGCCCAGTACGCGGTGCGGATCGAGTACGACGCCGAGCCGCACCACGTACGGCTGCGGACGGACCACTGCGGCCTCTACCGCCCCGACAAGGTCAACCCGGCCTTTCCCACGGACACCGAGCAGGGCGACGTCGCCGCCGGCCTGGCCCGGGCGGCCGTGACCATCGACGCCACCTACACGACGCCCACCGAGCACAACAACCCGATGGAGCCGCACGCGTCGATGGCCGTGTGGGAGGAGAACGGCGACCTGACGCTCTTCGACTCGATCCAGGGAGCGTCCGACGACCGCGACACCATCGCCTCAGTGCTCGGCCTGCCGCCCGAGCGGGTCCGGGTGATCTCCCCGCACGTCGGCGGCGGCTTCGGCTCGAAGGGCACCACCCGCCCGAACGCCATCCTGGCGGCGCTCGCCGCCCGCGCCGTGGGCCGGCCGGTGAAGATCGCGCTGACCCGGCAGCAGATGTTCGACGTGACCGGGTACCGCACGCCCACCATCCAGCGGGTCCGCCTCGGCGCCGACGCCGCCGGCCGGCTGACCGCGATCACCCACGACGTCGTCGAGCAGTCCTCGACGATCAAGGAGTTCGCGGAGCAGACGGCGACGCCGACGCGTGTCATGTACGCCGCGCCGGCCCGCCGTACGACGCACCGGCTCGTCCGCCTTCACGTGCCGACACCGGCATGGATGCGCGCGCCCGGCGAGGCCCCCGGGATGTGGGCGCTGGAGTCGGCCATGGACGAGCTGGCGATCGCGGCCGGGATCGACCCGATCGAGCTGCGGGTGCTGAACGAACCGGCGGTCGAGCCCGAGAGCGGCCTGCCGTTCAGCTCCCGCAATCTGGTCGCCTGCCTGCGTGAGGGTGCCCGCCGGTTCGGCTGGGCGAACCGCGACCCTGAGCCCGGCATCCGGCTGGAGGGCCGGTGGCTCACCGGGACCGGCGTGGCGGCCTCCACGTATCCGGCCAGACGGCGCCCCTCCAGGGCCAGCGCCGCGGTCGAGGACGGCGACTTCGTCATCCGGATCGCCGCCGCCGACATCGGCACCGGAGCCCGTACGGTGCTGACCGGGATCGCGGCGCAGACCCTGGGCTCCCCGGCCGAGCGGGTGCGCGTGGAGATCGGCGACAGCGCGCTGCCGCGGGCCTCCCTCGCGGGAGGGTCGATGGGCACGGCGTCGTGGGGGTCGGCGGTCGTCCGCGCGTGCGAGGCGCTGCTGAAGAACGGTGCCGAGGGCACCGCGGACACCACCGAGGACGTCGAGTCCGACTCCGGCTTCGCCCGGCACGCGTTCGGCGCCCAGTTCGCGGAGGTCCGTGTCGACATCGACACCGGAGAGGTACGCGTGCCGCGGCTGCTCGGGGTGTTCGCCGCCGGGCGCGTCCTGGACGAGAAGCTGGGACGTTCGCAGTTCATCGGCGGCATGACGATGGGGCTGGGGATGGCGCTGATGGAGGAGACGGTTGTCGACGAGAGGTCCGGCGCGTTCTTGAACCACGACCTCGCGCAGTATCACATCGCCACCTGCGCCGACGTGCGCGACATCGAAGCCGTGTGGATCGAGGAGGAGGATCCTCACCTGAACCCGATGGGCGCCAAGGGCATCGGTGAGATCGGCATCGTCGGCACGGCCGCCGCCATCGCCAACGCCGTGTACCACGCGACCGGGCGGCGGATCCGCGACCTGCCGATCACGCCGCCGAAGCTGCTCGGCTGACGCGGGAGGCGGGCCGATCTCGATACGCTGAACCCCTGCCTATGGACGGTCTCCGCACGCCTTCGGTGCGTCGAGGCCGGTGGACGAAATTGACGCAGGGAGCAGGGTTATCCAATGAGTGCGCCGACGCATCAGGAGCGGTTCAGTTTTCAGGCCGAGGTCGTCCAGCTTCTCGACCTGATGATCCATTCGCTGTACAGCAACAAGGAGATCTTCCTGCGGGAGGTGATCTCCAATGCCTCGGACGCCATCGACCGGCTGCGGTTCTCGCTGCTCACCGATCCCGATCTGCACGAGAGCGACAAGGACCTGGAGATTCACGTCTCGTATGACACGGACGCGCGCACCATCACCGTCTCCGACAACGGCATCGGAATGAGCCGCCAGGAGGTGATGGACAACATCGGCACCATCGCCAAGTCCGGCACGCGTGAGTTCTTCCAGGCGCTGACCGGTGACCAGCGCAAGGACGCGACGCTCATCGGCCAGTTCGGCGTCGGCTTCTACTCCTCCTTCATCGTGGCCGACCGGGTGACGCTGACGACGCGCCGGGCCGGCCTGCCCGCCTCGGAGGGGATCCGCTGGGAGTCCGACGGGCGCGGGGAGTACGCGCTGGAGACGGTGGAGCGGCCGGAGCGGGGCACCGAGCTGGTGCTCCACCTGCGCGAGGGCGAAGACGACCTGCTCAACGGGCACCGGCTGCGCACGATCATCCAGAAGTACTCCGACCACATCAGCCTGCCGATCCTGATGCCGGAGGAGAGCGCGGACGAGCCCGGAAAGGACACCGTCGTCAACCGGGCCTCCGCGCTGTGGGTGCGCCCGAAGAGCGAGATCGACGAAGCCGACTACAACGAGTTCTACAAGCATGTGGCGCACGACTTCGCCGACCCGCTCGCCCATCTGCACAGCAAGATGGAGGGCACCTACGAGTACACCCTCCTGCTGTTCATCCCGGCGACCGCGCCGTTCGACCTGTGGATGCCGGAGGCACGCCACGGCGTCAAGCTGCACGTCCAGCGGGTCTTCATCATGGACGACACCGGCCAGTTGATGCCCGGTTACCTGCGGTTCGTCCGTGGTGTGATCGACTCCAGCGACCTGCCGCTCAACGTGTCCCGCGAGATCCTGCAGAGCAGCCGGGTGGTCGACTCCATCCGGTCCAGCGCGGTGAAAAAGGTGCTGCGCCTCCTGAAGGACCTGGCCGACAAGGAGCCGGACAAGTACGCCACCTTCTGGCGGGAGTTCGGCGACGTCCTGAAGGAGGGTGTCGCCGAGGACTACTCCAACCGCGACGACATCGCCCGCCTCCTGCGGTTCACCACGACCAGGTCGGGCACCGACGAGCCGGACACCTCGCTCGGCGACTACGTCTCCCGCATGAAGGAGGGCCAGGAGAAGATCTACTACCTGCTGGCCCCGACGCCGGCCGCCGCCAAGAGCAGCCCGCACCTGGAGATCTTCCGCAAGAAGGGCATCGAGGTCCTGCTGCTGGGGCAGGCGATCGACAACTGGCTGGTGACGAGCCTGCAGGACTTCGAGGGCAAGCGCCTCCAGTCCGTCGCCCAGGGAGTCTCGGACCTCGGCGCCATGCAGGACGAGGCCGAGCGCGAGGCGGGCGAGAAGGCGGGCACCGAGCTCAGCGGCCTGATCGAGCGCCTCAAGACCGCGCTCGGCGACAAGGTCACCGACGTCCGGACCACCAACCGCCTCACCACCTCACCGGCCTGCATCGTGGCCGACGAGCCGGACATCGAGATGAACCTCATGCGGCGGATGAGAGGCTCCGGCCTGCCGAGCCGGCCGGTCCTGGAGATCAATCCGGACCATGTGCTCGTACGGCGGCTCGACCGTGAGCAGGACGACAAGCGCCTCGCCGACTGGGCGGACGTGCTCTACGGCCAGTCCGTGCTCACGCTCGGCGCCCGCATCGAGGAGCCGGCCGCGTTCGTCGAGCGGCTCAACGCCCTGCTCCTGACACTCGCCGAGAAGGCGGAATGAACGCGCGTGGGCCGGGGCGTCGCCGCCCCGGCCCACGCGCTTCCCCTCCTCAGGAACCGAACACCTGGAACTCATACAGCGAGTAGCCGTACGGAGTGGACCGCTGCGTGCCGTACATCCGCACGTACCGGCCGGACCCGGAGACGCTGACGTCCTGCACTCCTCCGGTGCCGCTGGTCGTGGAGTAGACGGTCGTCCAGTTCGTCCCGTCGGTGGACCTCTGGATCTGGAACGCCCTGCCGTACGCGGCCTCCCAGTTCAGCACCACGTGGCTGAGGTTGTGCGCCGCGCCGAGGTCGACCTGGAGCCACTGCGGGTCGCTGAAGGCGCTGGACCAGCGTGAGCCGGTGTTGCCGTCCGTGGCGTTGCCGGCGGCCGTGCCAGGCTGCTCGGTCGAGGACGCGGTGGTCGGGTGGCCCTGGGACAGGTTCGTCCCGGTGCCGCCACCACCGCCTCCGCCGCCGCCCGGCGCCTTGTTGTAGACGGCGACGTAGTCGATGTTGAGCGATGCGCCGGAGACCGTCGAGGCGTTGGGACCGCCGCCGAACGCGTCGGGGAACCCCCCGCCCATCGCGAGGTCGAAGATGATGAAGAACGGATGGTCGACGGCGTTGGCCCAGGTGGTGGCGTCCACCCGGTTGGAGGCGAGGGTGAAGTAGTTGTTGCCGTCGAGGTACCAGCGGATCTGCTCGGGCGACACCG
>JAOPYG010000233.1 GCA_025964685.1 Actinoallomurus sp.
TGTTCATCGAGAAGAGCCCGTGGCCGACACTGACGCTGATCGTGTCGCTCGAGGCGATCTTCCTCTCGACGTTCGTGATGATCGGCCAGAACCGTCAAGCCGCCTTTCAACAGGAAAAGGCCGACCAGGACTACGAGAACGTGGACAAGCTGCTGGAAGAGAACACGGAGCTGACTCGCCGAGTGCACCAGCTGACGACGGAGTTGCACCAGCGCGTTCTCGGCAGCTAGGGCATGTCTCTCGAGTTCGTGCCCAGGACAAGACGGCCGCGAGGACCACGGCCCCGCGGTAGATCAGGGTGTGCTCGTCGTATCGGGTGGCCGGCCCACGCCACTGCTCGAGCAGGGCGAAGGGGCCTTCGACGACGTTGCGTCTCCTGTAGCGCTCCCGGTCGTAGGAGACAGGTCGGCCGCCCTTGCTGCCGCGGCGTGAGGGGTGGGCCTGCTGGTCGCCGATCACGTGGCTGGGAAAGGACTGGACTCGATGATGCTCGGGCTCGTAGCTTGCAGTTGATCGTGACACCGCCCGAGGAGGTGAGACCCATGAACGCTGTATCCATGTGGGTGCTCCCTCTTGCCGTCACGGCCGGCGATTGACGTAGGTGTCGCCGGGAGCGCCTCGACAACAAGGCACTCCAGAAAGGCAACACCTATGCACTATCTGCAGATCACCGCCGAGTCGTCGTCGAACGGCATGCTCGAACGCGACTTCACCGTGGGCGACGTCCCCGGCGTCCTCTGGTCGCCGGCCTCCAATGCGGCCGATCGCGCGCCCCTGATCCTGATGGCCCACGGCGGCGGCAACCACAAGAAGCACCCGGCGATGTCCGGCCGCGCCCAGCGCCTCGTGACCGGCTGCGGCTTCCACGTCACCGTCATCGACGCGCCCGGTCACGGCGACCGGCCGCGCACGGCGCACGACGAGGCGGAAATCGCCGAGCTGTTCCGGGCGAGGGCGGCGGGCGAGCCGGAAGGCCCGATCGTCGTGCGCTACAACGACCACCTGGCGGAGCTCGCCGTGCCCGAGTACCAGGCGACCCTGGATGCCCTCCAGGAACTCCCGGAGATCGGCACCGACGGGCTGGTCGGCTTCTGGGGCATCAACATGGGCACCGCGATCGGCGTACCGTTCGTGGCGATCGAACCCAGGATCACCGCCGCGATCTTCGGTCAGCACTGGCCCGATGTCCTGGCCGAGAAGGCGAAGCAGATCACCATCCCGATCGAGTTCGACATGCAGTGGGATGACGAGCACATCTCGCGCGAGGAGGGTCTCGCGCTGTTCGACGCCTTCGCATCGAAGGAGAAGTCGTTGCACGTGAACTCGGGCAAGCACAAGGAGCTGCCCCGGTTCGAGGTCGACAGCGCGGTCCGGTTCTTCGCCCGGCACTTCGGCGGAGCGTGTGCCGCACGAGAATAGGATCGGGACGTTGACCTGCAGGTAAGCAGATTGGTCTATGCGGCCTCGTATTCGTTGATAAGGCCGCCGAGAACAGGTCTTCGCTTGATCCGCGTGCCGGTGAGGTCGATGATCGGAGCCGGGATTGCAGGATCGGTGTCCGGAGACCGCTGCCTCAGGGTCTGGTGAGGCCGGTGCCCGTTGTAGTGGAGCGTGTACTCGGCCATGACCCTGCGCAGGTGCCCCTGCCCGAAGATCAAAATCCGGTGAGCCCGTTTGTGACAGGTACGACCGGCACCGTCGTGGATCCGGGGCTTCCGGCCGCGAGCAGCAGAAGCAAAATGGCGCTGACACCGCGCAGACCTGCGCCGGACGAAGTAGCCGAGCGTGACGGCGCCTCGGCGCGACGAGCGAGTTTCGCAGAGGCTGTCACAGATCGCGGGGCTGTCCTGTCTTAGCTGGCGACCGGGCGGCAAGCGACGCCCCGGCGTACAGGAAGGCATGTCATGAAGTTCGTGGTTATCGGCGGCACCGGTCTCATCGGGTCCAAGCTCGTGACGAGGACACCGGCCATCGCCACGGAATCCCCGATGCTCGCCGCCGCTCGGGAGGTCACCGCTTCGGTCTATCAGGCAGGCTCGTCGACGGCTTCTACGAGGCAGGGGTGCGGGTGCCGACGCCGTGGAGAGCCGGGTTGGGCGACCAGGGCCACGTAGGCGGCCCAGGTCCCGGACGATGTGCCCTGCGCTTGCCCAAATCCATCCATGCACGTCAGGCGCATGTTGGTACTCGTGGAGGATGCCGCCGAGGTGTTGGGTGTCTTCGTATGTTCAGACGCGGGCGATCTGGTCCGGATCGGTGATCGGTAGGGGCAGTGGGCAGAGCGGGCGGGCATTCGCGATGCCCTGATGCGGCCTGTGGCCGTTGTAGAAGCGTTCGAACTCGCGCAGGCCGTGGAGGAGGTGGTGCTGGTTCCAGATCAACGTCCGATCCAGCAACTCGCGTCGGCAGGTCTGCACCCACCGTTCGGTGAATGAATTCATGCGGGGCATCCGGACGCCGCTGAGCACCACCTCGATCCCCGCATCCCGCAACACGGCGTCGAACAGCCGGAGGCATTCGCCGTCCCTATCTCAGATCATGAACCGTGCGAGCCATCCTGCCTCAGCTTCACCGTCGATTTAGGGAAGTGCTCCGCGAGGAGCTTATCCGCCGAAGCAGGATCACTCGAGCCACTCTTGGCTTGCGCCAAATGCCCGAAACAACGATGATCAATGTGCCACTTCCGTCGGGCACACCGGCGAACAGCGATTTGGGTGGCGTTCGCTGCAGATGAGGAGCCGGTCGGTGCATTGGCACCGCACGGTCCCGATCCAGCGTTCGGCGATCACGTTCGCCGAGGAGCCGGGACCGGCCTTCGGGGAGACATGACCGCCGAGGCTAGACGCCCAGCTCACCCACGCTGCACTGGCACGGCACAGGCACGCCTCACCGTCCCCTCTTGCAGGTCCAAACAACGGCAAGCCGCCGGACAACGAGCCCGACATCCCGCAAGAACAAGCCCTCGTCGAGATTCAAAGGAAGTTCTTAGAATTGGCACTACCTGCACCCTAATATCGATCTTCCATGGTTCTTAAGCGCCGCTCATGGTCATCTTAATGAGCGCTTAAATTGACAGAATAGCGTGCTCTCCGTCGACGCCACATAGGCGTATGGACAGAGGAGAGGAAGTAACATGAGCATTCGTCGTCGAGTGATGGTCTCGACCGCGGCCGCAACGCTGGCGGGGTGCGGAATCTTGGCCACGGCCGGTATGGCCGGCGCCGCCACGGTTTCCCGGCCCGCCGCGACGCACGCGACTTACACTTACACCTACAAGGTGGTCGGGCTCCGGAAGGGCAGCACGCTCGCCGTCCGCTCCAGCGCGGACAGCCACGCCCGGACCGTTGGCACGCTCAAGGAGAGCGCGGTGACCACCGGAACCGGTAAGAGCAGCCATGGCTACCTCCAGGTCAATGCGTCCAACGGCAAGGTCGGATGGGCCTCTGCCAAGAACCTTCAGCAGACCAAGAAGACCCGTAACTGACGACTACGCCGGTTCCGGTTGCCGGCGGGTCTTGCGATGGCTTACCAACCAGGCAAGTAGACCCTGGGCCATCGCAAGCCACCCGGATGGTGGCCGAGTCTACGTCGTCACAAGTAAGAACTGATCTGGGCCTT
>JAOPYG010000241.1 GCA_025964685.1 Actinoallomurus sp.
GCGGCGAGCGCGAATTTGCTGCGGAAATAGGCTTGGGTGCCGGTGTAGTGGTGGTCCATCCGCAGGTCGGCGAAGTCGACCGGGGCCTGCCCGACCGAACCGACGTTGACGATTCGTGCGGGCGCACCGTTCTCGAGGGTCGGAACCAACCGCCGGGCAAGCAGCACCGGGGCCAGGTAGTTCACGGCGAAGCGCAGTTCGTGGCCGTCGGCGCTGAGGTGCCGCCGGCGGTAGGGCGGTCGGCCAGCGCCGACTCCGGCGTTGTTGACCAGTAGCCGGATGGCGTCATGGTCGGCGCTTACGCGATCGGCCAGCTCACGGGCTTGTTCGAGTGAGGCGAGGTCGGCAAGACATGCCTGGGCGGTGCCGCCGGCCTCATTGATCTTGTCCACGACGGCGGCGGCCCGCTTGGCGTCTCGACCGTGCACGACGACGTGCATCCCATGCTCGGCGAGGGCGATGGCGACCGCACGGCCCATGCCCGCGGTCGCGCCGGTCACCAGGGCGATCCCGGTATTCGTCATCTGTTTCCTCCCGTGATCCGGTCCGATCAGGCAGCCTTGGCCTTGTTGAGTCCCAACATGGCGATCAGCATCCGGTCGCGGAGCCAGGCGGGCAGCCGGGACAGGATCAGCGCGGGACGTACGTCGGGGTTCGCGACATAGCGGGCCCTCGGCCTGGCCGCCTCGAGCGCCTTGAGGATCGTGTCGGCAACTTTGCCCGGTTCCGACGTCCTCATCTTCGCCTGGGCGGCGCCCATGGCCGCCAGTTGGGGCCGGTAGAGCTCCAGGCGCACGGGATCGGCGGCGGCGAGGGCGGAATCGGCCGCCGCTTCCGCCTTGGCGAAGAGCTCTGTCTCGGCCGCACCGGGGATGACGGTCACGACGGCGATGCCCTGCGCGCCGAACTCGATCCGGGCGGCGTCGGAGATGGCGTCGAGCGCCGCCTTGCTCGCCGAGATGGGACTGGCGAACGGCATCGCGAGTCTGGCCGTTGGCGCGCTGATGTTGATCAGACGGCCGCGACCCTCGCGTAGCAGGGGCGCGAACGCCCGGGTCACCTCGGCGGGTCCGAAGACATTGATGGCGAACTGGCGGCGCAGGTCCTCGGCCGGCACCAGCTCAAGCGGACCCTGGATCATGATTCCGGCGTTGTTGATGACGGCGTGGAGTCCCTGGCCGTCCTGAAGCCGGGTGACCTCCTCGGCGGCCGCGGCGACGCTCTCCGGATCGGTGACATCGATCCGGATCTGCTCGACGCCCACCAGTTCACGCAGGTGCGGGGTCTCACCGCGCACGCCCGCGTAGACGCGATAGCCGCGCTGGGCCAGAGCCCGCGTCGTCGCGGTGCCGATGCCTCCTGCGGCTCCGGTGATGAAGACGGCACGCGCGTTCTTCGCCGCGACTTGAGCCATGACCACTCCACATGTAACAGGGGACATGTACCTACGGACATGACGAATCATCCAGGTGCCCCCTGGGACATGTCAAGATGGACCCCGGATCGAAGTCGAATAGGTGAGGCTGTGTCGCTGCGCTACGGACTACTCGGACTCCTCGCGGAAGGACCGGCGAGCGGCTACGACCTGGCCCGGCGCTTTCAGGAAGCCCTGAGCCCGGTATGGCCCGCCCAGCACCCGAAGATCTATGCCGAGCTGTCCAGACTCTCTGACGCCGGGATGATCGAGGTCGACAGTCACGGCCCGCGTGGCCGAAAGGCCTACCGGATCACCGACACCGGGCTCAGCGAAGTGCGCCGCTGGCTGACCGAGGGCGAGGTCGATCACACACTACGCACCGAATCCGTGCTCCGATCGTTCTTCTTCTGGCTCATGGAACCGGACGACCTGCAAGAACACCTACGGCGCGAGCAACGCTTCTTCACCGAAACCGCCGACCTGGCGCGCGGATACGCGGCGGCCAAGGACCGCGGAGATTTCGGAACCAGCCCCCAGACCAGGTCCATGCGGGTGGCCGTCGAAGCCGCGATCGGGTTCTATCAGGCACTGGCCGATTGGGCCGAATGGGCGCAAACCGTCCCACCGGCAATTCCAGAAGGAGACCCGGAATCATAATCCGCTGACGGAACATGCCCAGCCTTGAGTTGGTCTGAATTCGCAGGCTCGGGGAGTCCCGTGAACGGGGTTGACGGCGAACGAATCCTGCACGCAATCTTGTCCGGGTACGGCGCGTGCCACGGCAACGCCCGCAGGTGAACCTGCAGGTCAAAGGCCCGGTTGGGTTTTCGCCCCGGTTGGGTTTTCGCAGGGTGCACGGGGCAAGGATTGTGCCTGTGAGCGACGAACGGCAGGGTGCGGGGGGCCATGGCAACACGACATGGCATCAGCGGCTCGCGCATGCGCGAGGTGCTGATCTCCACCTGGCCACCGCGCAGACCTCGGGCATGCGGCGGTTCGAGGCGATTTCCGGTAGGACGGCGGGCTCGCGACGGCTGTGGATGGGCCGCAGTTCCATCGGCCCCGCGACCAACTCCGGCGACCACCACCACGGCGACGCGGAGACGGCGATCTACGTCGTCTCCGGGCACCCGGTGTTCGTCTTCGCCGAAGGTGAAGACGAGGTACGCCTGGAGACCGCCCCTGGCGACTACGTCTTCGTTCCCCCGTACACCCCGCATCGGGAGGAGAACCCCTCACCCGACGAAGAGGCCGTCGTGGTCATCGCGCGCAGTACGCAGCGAGGCATCGTGGTGAACATGCCCAGTCTGTGGGCGCCCATCGAGTAGCCCGAGCCTGGACCGTCCGGAGAAAGGAGCCCATCACCGGACGCGAGTAACCCGCCGGGATCATCGGTCGAGCCGGTCCAACGCCTCGGCCAGGTGTTCCGCCGGGTGCCAGAACGGGAGTTTGAGGTGGTGGCCGAATCCGTTGAAGGCGGAGAAGGCGGGGCCGGCGGCGAGCAGCACGCCGCGTCGGCGTGCGCGTTCGGCCATGGCGAGGGTGTCCTCACCGGTGTCGACCCAGAGACCGGTGCCGCCGGCCGGCGCCGGCCACGTCCACCCGCGCCGTCGATGCCGCAGGATCTCCTCGGTGCGGTGGAGGCGGCCCAGCAGCATGGCGCGGCGTCGTTCGCGAGCCTGGGCCGTGCGGGAGAGCAGGTCGGCGGCGAGCAGCTGGTCGATCACTGCGGCGCCGAGGTCGATGGCCCTCTTCGCCTCCGTGAGACGTGCCACGAGGGCCGGGTCGCCGCGCAGCCACCCGACGCGGAGCCCGCCCCACAGCAGTTTGGAGGTGGTACCGATGCTCAAGGTGTCCTCGTGTAGCAGCGCCGCCAGCGGCGTACGCATGCCCAGGCCGTCGAGCACCAGGTCGGCGGAGGAGGTGTCCTCGACGGTGAGGACGCCGTGCCTGCCCAGCACGTCCGCCAACTCGTGCCGGGCGACCGGGGAGAGGGTGCCCCCGGTGGGGTTGTGCGCGGTGGGCTGGCAGTAGACGAGCCGGGGCCGGCGGCGGGTGAGGTGCCGGTCGAGCAGGTCCAGGTCGAGGCCGTCGTCGCGCATGGGGACTGAGAGCAGGGACGCGCCGCCACTCCGGAACGCCTCGAGCGCGCCGCGGTAGGTGGGTTCCTCGATCACGACCTCGTCGCCGGGGTCGACGATGGTGTGGGCCAGCAGCCATACGGCCTGTTGGGAGCCGTTGGTGACCAGGATCTGGGCGGGGTCACTGGGCAGCCCGTCGGCGGTGTGCTGTGCGGCGATGGCTTCGCGCAGACGGGGCAGCCCGGCCGGGTGGTAGCCGTCGGTGTCGAGTTCGGTGTCGAGGCGGAGCCTGACGATCGCGTCTTGGACCAGCGAAAGCCCCGGCAGCGCGCCGCTGGAGAGGTCCACCGCCGCCGAGCGGCGTCCGGTGAAGGAGGCAAGGCGCCCGTCCGACGGCGAGGAGGTGCCGGTCAGCGGTCGCGGGCGGCGCAGTTGCGAGCGGGCGCCTCGCCGGGTGAGCAGCTGCTCGTTGGCGCGGAGGATCTCATAGGCCTCGGTGACTGTGCCGCGCGAGACGCTCAGCGCCGCGGCCAGCACCCGCTGGGACGGGAGTTCGGCACGATCGGCCAGGACACCGACGGTGAGCAGCTCGCTGATCGAGGCTGCCAGGGCCTGTGGCAGGACAGCGTCGAACCTGGTCCACTCACCGAGCAGCCGGGAAAGCGTCGCCGCCTCGATCCGGCCTCCGCTCGCCATTCCCCCATTCTGGATCCTGGCCTCGTCATGGGCCAATCGCACCACAGTGGCCTGGCGCCGCTCGCGCGCGGTTGGGCACGATGACGGCAACCACGCGGGGACGTTCTGCGGGAGGGTCGATGGCGACGGTTGTTCTGGTGGGCACTCTGGACACCAAGGAACAGGAGTACCGCTGGCTCCGGGATCGGCTCGTAGAGGCCGGTTGCGAGGTCACCGTCGTCGACGTCGGTACGTTCTCCGACGGCGCGGGACTCGCCGACGTCGGCTCACGGACCGTGGCGGAGGCGGCGGGCACCGAGCTCGGGACGCTGCGCGAGGCCCGGGACCGTGGGGCCGCGATGGAGGCGATGGCCGCCGGGGCCGCGCGGATCGTACGCGAGTCGTACGACCGCGGTGCGTTGCACGCCGTGCTGGCCGTGGGCGGCTCCAGTGGTTCGGCGGTCGCCGCCCGCGCGCTGCGGGCGCTGCCCATCGGTGTGCCCAAGCTGCTGGTCTCCACGATGGCCTCGGGCGACGTCGGGCCGTACGTGGGTGAGGCGGACGTCACGCTCATGTACTCGGTGGTCGACATCTCCGGGCTGAACTCCATCTCCCGCGCCGTCCTCGGCAACGCGGCGGCGGCTGTGGCCGGGATGGCGCTGCGGTACGAGCGCGCCCGGGCCGGGGAAGCGGCGCAGGAGACAAACCGGCTGATCGGCGCCACGATGTTCGGGGTGACCACCCCCGCGGTCGACGAGGCACGCGAGCACCTGACCGCCCTGGGCTACGAGGTGGTCGTCTTCCACGCCACCGGATCGGGCGGGCGGGCAATGGAGGCGCTCGCCGAGTCCGGACTGCTGGCAGGCGTACTCGACCTGACCACCACCGAGCTCGCTGACGATCTGGTGGGCGGAGTGCTGTCGGCCGGGCCGCACCGGCTGGAGGCGGCCGGCAGACGGGGCATCCCACAGGTCGTCAGCGTCGGCGCGCTCGACATGGTCAACTTTGGCCCACGTGACTCCGTACCCGACCGGTTCAACGACCGGCTGCTGTACGTCCACAACCCGACAGTGACCCTGATGCGTACCACCCGTACGGAGATGGCCACGCTCGGCGCGCGCATCGCGGAGAAGCTGGCCGCCGCCACTGGCCCGGTGGAGGTGTTCCTGCCCATCGAGGGCGTCTCCGCCATCGACGTCGCAGGTGGACCTTTCGAGGACGCCGAGGCCGACGCCGCCTGCTTCCAGGCGCTCGCCAAGGGCCTGGCCGGCAGCGAGGTCGCCGTGCACGAGATCGACGCGGCGATAAACGATCCCGGCTTCGGCCGCAGCGCCGCCCAGGCGCTCCACGAACTCATCATCGGTACGAACTCCGTCCCGACCACCTCAGGGGGCTGACCTTGGACCGCAGTACCGCACTGTCCCGCCTCAGGGCCACGATGGCGGCCGGCAAGCCCATCATCGGCGCCGGTGCCGGTACGGGCCTGTCCGCCAAGGCCGCGGAGGCCGGCGGGGTGGACCTGCTGATCATCTACAACTCCGGCCGTTACCGGATGGCCGGCCGTGGCTCACTCGCCGGGCTGCTGCCCTACGGCGACGCCAACGCGATCGTCGTGGACATGGCCGCCGAGGTGCTGCCGGTCGTGCGTGACACACCCGTACTCGCGGGCGTCTGCGGCACCGACCCCTTCCGCCTCATGGGCCCCTTCCTCGACCAGCTCGCCGCGATGGGCTTCGCCGGCGTGCAGAACTTCCCGACCGTCGGCCTCTATGACGGCAGGTTCCGGCAGAACCTGGAGGAAACCGGCATGGGGTTCGACCTGGAGATCGACATGATCCGGACAGCCCATGAGAAGGGCCTGCTCACTGCCCCCTACGTCTTCGACGCCGAGCAGGCCGCGGCGATGACCGCCGCCGGGGCCGACGTGCTGGTTCCCCATGTAGGCCTCACCACCAGCGGTTCGATCGGCGCGACCACCGCGCTCACCCTCGACGACGCCGTGACCGCCGTACAGCGGATGCGTGACGCCGCCGTCGCCGTCGACCCCGACGTCATCGTGCTCTGCCACGGCGGCCCGATCGCCGAACCCCCCGACGCCCAGTACGTCCTGGCGAACACCACCGGCATAGCCGGGTTCTTCGGTGCGTCCTCGATGGAACGGCTGCCCACGGAGAAGGCGATCGCCGCCCAGGCCGCCGAGTTCACCGCCCTGCGGGTCTGAATCAGCGGCGCGACCCACCGGATGACGCCGTCCATCCAGCTAAGGAGCACCCATGCACCTGCGCCCCGACGCCCTGGCCACGATGGTCTTCGACTGGGGCAGCATCAAATGGCTCGTCTCGCCACGTCACATCGACCGCGCGAAGAGCACCCTCGGCGAGGTCGTGATCAATCCCGGCCAGGGACACCAACGGCACAGCCACCCGACCTCCGACGAGGTGCTCTACGTCATCGACGGCGAGGGCAGCCAGATGACGAACGACGAGGAGCCGTTCATCATCAAGGCCGGCGATGCCGTCCACATCCCCGCCGGAGTGCCCCACTCAACGATGAACACCGGCTGGCGCACCCTCCGCCTGGTCGTCACCTACACCCCCGGCGGCGAGGAAGCCGCCCTCGAACAGGCACCTGACCACGCGCTCCTGCCGCCCGGCGCCGTCCAGCCCTGGATGCGGGACTCCCCGGCCTGAAACGGCGCCGAGGATCAAGCGTCCCAGTAGATGGGAAAGAGGAAGATCTGCGAGGGTTGCGAGAAGCTCTTTCGATAAGTCCGGAAACGATCAGCGGTGCCTGATCAGGAGCATCGCGGCGTCGTCGGCGATCGTGCCGCCGACGTGACGTAGCAGGTCCGCGCGCAGATCCTCTAGCGCCTGCTCGGCGTCCGCCGCCTTGAGCAGGGACGAGCGGTCCTGGAGCGGATAAAAGCTGCCCGCCTGATCCCGCGCCTCGATGACCCCGTCGGTGTAGAACAGCATCTGGTCGCCGGGAGCGAAGCGGATCCGGGACGGCTGTGGGCTCACGTCGTGCAACCCCATCATTCCCAATGGTGGCGCGGGTTGCCGCGAATCGGCGAAGGAGACGCCGCCGTCAGCGGTGAGCACGAGGGGTGGGGGGTGGCCACAGCTCAGCAGAGTGATCTGATCATCGTTGTACTCGGCCAGGACGGCGGTGACGAACTTCTCCCCCGACAGCATGCGGTTCAACGTGGACTCGAGGCGCGTGACAACGTTGGCTAGGTCGAACTCGTCGTAGGCCGCCTCGCGGAACGCGCCGACCACGGCGGCGGCCGTCTCCACCGCCTCCAAACCCTTACCCTGAACGTCGCCGACAAGGATGCGGACACCCCAGGGAGTCTTGACCACCTCGTAGAGATCCCCGCCGATCCGCGCTTCCGCCACGGCTGAGGTGTAGCTGACCGCGATGCGTACCGGCCCGGCCCACCGGGGCACCGGTCTCAGCAGGACCCGCTGGGCGACTTCGGCGATCGTTCGGACATTCGCGAGCTCGCGTTCGCGCTGCCGCCGCCCGGCACTTGCCAGCGCACCGGCGACCGTCACTCCGGCGATCGAGGCCAGCAGCAGGTTGTTCTGCCGGTGACCGAGGACATGGTCGTACGCCGCGAGCAGGACGCACAGGCTGATGGCGAGCACGCCGACCGACGCGGTCTGCGGTACGCCCCAGCGCAGGCTGGCGAAGGCCGGTCCGACGGCGAGCAGGGGCAGGTAGCCGAACGCGGGACCGCCCAGGATGTCGATGAGGGCGACCACGCCCATCATGACGAACGGCAGCCATCGCAAGAACGGGTCAGCTCTCTTGATCAACACCCGGCATGTCCCCCATCCGATGTTGCACTTGGAGCCTAGTCACTACGCCGACCTCATGCTGGTTGATGGACCGTTTTGTCGCTCGGGCGCGTGTCTGAGCCGCGCTTGATGGCCGCATTGGCTTTGGCCGGTGGGCCGTGGTCCTGATCCTGCTGTGCGGACACGCGCTGCCGCTGCTCAAGTTGTGGTGGACGGCTCTCGATGGCGTGCCGGTGTGCTTGCGCGGACCCGTCCACAGCGCGTAGTTGAACACGCGGGAGCGCTCCACGCTGACATAGAAATGAGCCGAGATCAGCCCCGCGGCCGGCGGCGTCTCGGCGCTGCCCGCGAACATCGCTTCCGCAGCCGCGCGCCACACCTGGGGAAAATGCAGGAGTGTGTCGCCGTCGTCACCGGCCAGGACACCGTAGGACCCCAGCCGGGGCCCGGCCATTGGCGGGCCTCCCAACCAGGCCCCTTTCGCCCGTCGCGCCCACGCCGGCGGCCTCGTCGCATCCACGGGAAGCACCATGCCATGGACGAAGATCACGACATAGCCTACGTCTCTGCACAGGCGTAGACGGTGAAGGCCGGTGTGCCGTTACTGGCAGAGGTGGCAGCCGCGCGGCATGGCGACACTATGGGACTGTCCACTCAACGACTTGCGCCGTGAGGCGCTGTGATTCGAGTGGAGGTGGAAGACCTTCGCTATTTGGCCTGTCGTAGCAGGTCAATGGAGCTGGGGGCAGCCTGATCCGGGTGGTGCCGGGGAGGGTGGGAGCAGCCCC
>JAOPYG010000257.1 GCA_025964685.1 Actinoallomurus sp.
GCGGTCTGGGGCCGTTCTGGTTCTTGATCACCATATGCAGCCAGATGCCACCGAAAGCGGCTGTCGGCCGCTGGTCGCGGGATATACGCGGGATGGAAATCGGCGCGTTCTCGCAGGTCGTACCCAAAAACGAGAAGGGGCCACGGGATGAACCCGTAGCCCCTTGAGCCTAAGTGCTCACGCAGATAGGTGGGGACTCATGGGCGTCGGCTCGGGCGGTTGTCCCAGCGGTGGGTGGTCCAGGATCGGCGGATCAGGCTGCGGACGGTGATGATCGTGTCCGCGAGGTCGAAGAAGGCGTCGATCACGGTGGCACGGCGCTCAAAGCAGCGGGCGAGGCGGTGGAAGGCGTTCTGCCAGGCGTGGGTCCGTTCGACGTGCCAACGATGGCTTGCCTGGATCGGGGCCTTCTCGCCCTTGTGGGCGATCCGGCCGCGTAGGCCGCGTGCGTTGAGGAGGGTGCGGGTCTTGTGCGAGTCGTAGCCGGCGTCCAGGTGCACCGTGATGTCCTCGGGCAGCGGCCCGAGGTCTGCCAGGCGGTCCAGAGTGGGGGCCAGCAGCGGGGAGTCGTGGCAGTTCGCTCCGGCCAGGACCTGGCCGAGTGGGATTCCGTAACCGTCGGTCATACCAGAACGCTTCAAGCCCTGTTTGCCCCGGTCGACCGGGGAGCGCCCAGCGGCTTCGCCACCACCGGGGGCTTTGGTGATGGAGCCGTCGATGGCAATCTGATCAAGTATCAGGCCGACGATGCGGTCATAGAGGCGAGCGCGAGCTGCTTGAACCGGCTGAAGACGCCGAGTCGGATCCACTCGTCGCGGCGGTTGCGGATCGTGCTGGCCGAGCAGGTCGTGTCGGCGATCGCTTCGTAGGAGCAACCGAACCGCAGCAGTTGGAGGAGCTTGTCGAAGACGATCCGGTCGTTGATACGCGGACGGTGACAGCGCAGCGGATGATCCGGATGGTAGACCGGCCGCTCCGGCAGCAACGCCGAGAATTGGTCCCAAAGCGGTTCGGTCAGCCATGATGGCAGTACAGGCACAGGTCTCCCCGGTGAACACAGAGCGTCGCAACTCCATGATCGCCAAGACCTGCACTTGTCTTGCTCTCGGGGGCGCTTCGGCGTTCTCCCACCGCTCGAACTCCGATAGCCCGCCGTTATCGGCGTCGGCTCGACGCCGGCTGCCGATCCAGCGCGACGCCCACTTGCCCACAGTTCTCTGGCGGATCCCCGGCTCCCTCGCTGCCCGAGCGATCGGCATCCGCGTCTCGTTCACGATCCGAACTGCGTTCGCTTTGAATTCGGTTCGAACCTACGACGCATCCCGGGCACGTCTTTTCTCCTCTAAAGTCTGGCCTTTGCGATATGAGGGGGCGTTCACACCATGGCTGCACCGACGAGCCGGCTATTCGGTGCGCAGGGCGGTGGCGGTGCGGGTTCTGGCAGCCCAGCCGGCGGGGAGGAGTGCGCCGGCCGTCGCGATGACGAGTCCGCCCAGGAGCAGTGGGACGAGCACGGGCAGGTGGTAGATCGCGATGTCGTCGGCCGGGATGGTGGTGCCGGCGGCCTTGCCCATGACCGGCACCACGGCGTCGTGCAGGACGACGCCGATCGGGACTCCGATGGCGCTGGCGAGCAGGCCGATCCCGGCGACCGACGTGATGACCATGGCGATGGTCTGTTTCGGCGACATGCCCAGGGCCTTGAACACGCCGAAGTCGTGGACGCGTTCTCGGGTGTCGAGCACGACCGTGTTGAGAACACCGAGCCCAGCCACGGCGACCAGCATCAGGGTGAGCATCGCGGCCAACGAATCCATGGCGATGATCGTGCTGCTGACCTGTGCGGAGTTGAGCTGGGCGGTGATGCCGTAGGGCTGCAGGGCCGCGTCGAGCGAGTCCAGGTAGCTCTGCCGGCTCCTTCCTGAAGTGAGGTCGATGTTGAACTGCACCGACTGCGGCAGGATGTAGGGGTCGAGGCCGGCGAGCGAGGCTTTGTCGGTTAGCAGGACCTGATTCATGGCGAAGACCTCGCCGACGATGCGCACCGGCGCGCTATGGCCGTTGTTGGTCAGGGTGATGGTGTCCCCGATGTGGGTCCCGGTGGCGGTCAGGAAGCCGGACGGCACGACCGCCTCGCCTGCACCGCGGAACCAGGACCCGGCGAGCATCCGGTACGGGCCCCAGGACGAATCACCGTGATATGCGATCACGTTGGTCTCGCCGGCCAGCCCGGCCACACCGACCCTGGTCTGGCCCGTGCTGAAGTATCTCCGGGTGCCTGGTTGAGCCTGGATCAGCGCCGCGATCTTGGTGGCATCGGCCTTCTTCGTCTGCTGGATGCTCTGTCCCGGGACGGGAGGAGCGGGCGGCCCGAAGATCTGGACCACGGCCGCGCCGGGCGATCTGCGGTTCATGTCGTCCTGGATGGCGCTCAGCGAAATGGCCAGGCCGACGCCGAAGGTGACGCCGATCGTTCCGAGAACCACGGCCGCTGCCGTGGTCGCCGACCGCGAAGGCCGGCTGAACGGATTGGCCAGGCCCAGGCTTACCGCGCGGGGCAGTGGCAGTCGGCCGAGCAGGTGCCGGATGAGGCGTCCGCGCCCGGCACGCGGGGTGTGACCCGCGGCGATGGCCTCGATGGTGCGC
>JAOPYG010000280.1 GCA_025964685.1 Actinoallomurus sp.
TGCAGGTCACAGCGTTGCCACGGTGATCGTAACCGGCATCGCGCGTTGGTCGAACTGTCGATCTTGGTCCGGCGTGATGCCGGTTGTTCCTCGTTCATCCCGGCGGTTGCCGGACCCTGTGATGACGGGCCGATGATCTATATATCGGTGATCGCTATGGACACCCCACGAGAACAGTCGGCAGATGGCGGCTATCGAGGACCCGCGGCCGGGCGACCACCACCTGTGGACGGACTTGCCGCCAGGTCGGTGATGCCGGCGTTGAGACGGGGCGAGCCCGGCTGCGGCAAGGATCCGGGCGACCCGCTCCGGCGGATACCCACAGGTCGGCATTGGCGAGGCCCTGTATATAGTGAACGCGCCGTATAGGAAATGTCAGGCGCGGGTCGGAGGCCGGGTGGGGGAAACAGCGACAACCGGGGCACCGAGGCCGACGACACCTTCACCTTCACCCGCTGAGCTGCGGCGCGTGATCCTGGTCCTCGCGGTGGCCTGCGGTATGACCGTGGCGAACATCTACTACGCGCAACCGCTGCTGGCGCCGATCGCGTCGACCTACGGGGTCAGCCAGGGCAGCACTGCGCTCGTGGTCACTCTCACCCAGTTCGGCTACGCGCTCGGCCTGGTGGTCCTGCTGCCGCTCGGCGATCTGCTGGAGAACCGCGCGCTGGTCTCGCGCATCCTGCTCGTGACGGCGGCCGCGCTGCTCGGCGCCGGAGTCTCCCCCTATTTCGGGGTGTTCCTGGCCATGTCGGTGCTGGTGGGGATGACGTCGGTGGTCGCGCAGATCCTCGTCCCCATCGCCGCTCACCTGGCGCCCGAGCGTGACCGCGGCAGGTTCGTGGGGACCGTGATGACCGGCCTGCTGCTGGGCATCCTGCTGGCCCGTACGGTGTCCAGCCTGGTAACGGCGGCGTTGGGCTGGCGAACGATCTACCTGGTCTCCGGTGCCCTCATGGTCGGCCTCTCCGTGGTTCTGAGGCGGCTGCTGCCCGAGCGGCATCCCCATAACGCCGGCGGCTACCGCGACTTGATGCTGTCCGTCGTCCGGCTGGCCCGGGAGGAGCCGGCGCTGCGGCGGCGGGCGATCTGCCAGGCGCTGATGTTCGGCGCGTTCAGCTGCTTCTGGTCCTCGGTGGCCTTCGAACTGATCCGTGGGCATGGCCTGGACCAGCTCGGGATCGGGGTGTTCGCGCTGGTGGGCGCGGCGGGTGCGGGCGCGGCCCCGCTCGCGGGCTGGCTCGGCGACCGGGGTCACGGGCGGGCGGGAAGCGGGCTCGTCATCGCGCTCGCCGCCGTCGCGATGATCCTGGCCGACTACGGGGCGGGCAATCTCGTCCTGCTCGCCCTGGCGGGCGTGCTGCTGGACCTGGCCGTGCAGGGTCACCAGGTGTTCAGCCAGCGAGAGATCTACGGGCTACGCTCCGACGCACGCGCCCGGGTCAACACGGTGTTCATGACCTCGGTGTTTCTCGGTGGTGCCCTCGGGTCCGCCCTTGCCGGGGCCGTCGGCGACGCGTACGGCTGGCAGGGGGTGACCCTCCTCGGCGCCGCACTGGCATCGGTCAGCCTGGCCATCTGGGCGGTGTCCACGCTGGGCCGAACGCGCGCCGAGGCCGCGGCCACGCGTGAGCCCTCGGCGTGAGCGGCTGGCCGGGCCGCGGGCTCGCGCTGCTGGTGGCCGGCACGTTCTTCATGGAGAACCTCGACGGCACGATCATCGCCAACGCCGCGCCGCGGATCGCCGAGAGCTTCGGCACGGCCGCGGTCGACGTCAACGTCGTGATGACCGCCTACCTCATCACGCTCGCGGTCGGCATCCCGGCGAGCGGCTGGCTCGCGGAGCGCTGGGGCGCGCGGACGGTGTTCTGCTCGGCGATCGCGATCTTCACTCTCTCCTCCGGCCTGTGCGCGATCAGTGTCAGCCTGCCGATGCTCACGGTGATGCGGGTGCTTCAGGGGCTGGGCGGCGCGATGATGGTCCCGGTCGGCCGTCTGGTGGTGCTGCGGGCCACCGACCGGCGCGACCTGGTCATCGCCATCGCCTACCTGACATGGCCCGGACTGCTCGCACCGGTCCTGGCGCCCGCGCTCGGCGGCCTCTTCGTGACGTACGCGTCGTGGCGGTGGATCTTCCTGGTCAACCTGCCGCTGGGAGCCGTATGCATGGTCTCGGCCCTGCGAATGGTCAGGGCGGGCGCGCGCCCGGCCGGGCGCGCCCGTCTGGACTGGGCAGGCTTCGCCCTGACCGGTGCGGGGCTCGCCGCCGTCATCCTGGGCATGGAGCGTCTCGGTGACGGCGCCCCGGCCCTGCCCTCGCTCATCCTGGCCGTCGGTTTCGGGCTGCTGGCCGTGGCCGTTATCCACCTGAGGCGCACCGCGCATCCGCTCCTCGATCTCGGAACCCTGCGGATACGCACCTACCGTGCCACGACCCTCGGGGGCCTGATTTTCCGTACGATGGTCAGCGCGGCCCCCTTTCTTCTCCCGCTGATGTTCCAGGTCGCCTTCGGCTGGTCACCGCTGCGTGCGGGCATCGTGGTCATCGCGGTGTTCGTAGGAAATGTGGGGATCAAGCCCCTCACGACCCCGCTCATGCGCCGGTTCGGCTTCCGGCCGGTGCTGCTGGCCAGTACGGCAGGGCTCTCCGCGACCTTCGTCGGGTGCGCCCTGGTGTCCGGATCCACTCCGCTGTGGATCACCGTGCCGGTGCTCGTGGCCAGCGGAATCTTCCGGTCCACCGGTTTCACCGCGTACAACACCCTGCAGTTCGCCGATGTCGGCCGCGAGCAGATGTCCGCCGCCAACACCCTGGCGGCGACCGGCCAGCAACTCGCAGCCGGGCTGGGTGTCGCGGTCGGCGCGCTGATTCTGCGGCTGAGCGGCCCGGCGGCGTCCGCGCTCTTCGACGACAGCGGCAACGGAGCGGTCGGACCGTACCGGGTGGCGTTCCTGGTGCTGGCGGTCCTCAGCTGTGCATCCTGCGTGGAGGCCTTGAGGCTGGATCCGGACGCGGGCTCCGCAATCCGGCCAACAGCTGCCTGACCAGCGTCGCCGCCAGCGCGTCGTGCAGCGGCTCGTGGCCGAGCAGCAGCCGGTGGTACACCGGCGCGAACATCTGGTCCACGGCCGCGGCGACATCGATGTACGGGTCCAGCTCGCCGCGCTCCACCGCCTCGCGCAGCAGGCGCGCCGCGACCTGGCGCCGCGGGCGCAGCCAATGCTCATCCAGCGCGGCGCGGATGTCGGGATCGGCCTGCGCCGCGGCGATGAGATCGCCCATCAGCGGACCGGACGTGGTGTCCCGGAAGAGCCGGGCCAGCCCGGCCACCTGCGAGACGAGCGCCTCCACGAGCGACGCGTCCTCGTCAACGGCGACGGTGTCCTTGGTGCGATTGAAGAAACTTTCGAGCATCACGTGCTCACGCGAGGGCCACCACTTGTAGATGGTGGTCTTGCTGACCTGGGCGCGAGCCGCGATGGCCTCCATGGTCACGGCATCGATGCCGCCCGCGACCAGCAGCTCGGCAGCCGCTTCGAGCACCGCCGACCGCGCCCGCTCACTCCGCGGCCGGCCTCGCTGCGTATGCACCGCGATCACCCTGTCCAAGGCCGCCCTCCCGACACCGGTCCCCCCCGGGATCGAACCATCGGTCATGAGAAAAGGCACGAACCGCAACGCACATTCGCCTTCTCCACGACCGTACAACGGTGGGGACGGCCGGTCCCTGTGGTCCATGAACCCGATAATGGAGCGCCGGCCACCGAGTTCGGACATGGACTCCGCCGGCGTACCCTTCACGGCGGGTGCCGCGCGCGCTGGAGAACAGCACGTACGGCCGGCGCATGGTGGACCGCTCTGCCGCTGAGCGCGGCGCTGGTCGAGGCGCTGTCCCCGGGTTCCACGGCCGGCGCCGGTAGGAGGACCCACGCGAAGTGTCGTGGTGCAGCGTCTCCTGGCGTGATGCCGCGCATGGATGGCCGCCGTGGTCACCGTTGCCGAGGACCCGACGCCCGTACTCATGTATCAGCCCGACGGGTCCGGACTCTTGTGTACATGACCACTACGAACCGGCCGCTCGTGGGCAGGGGACCGCACCTGGACCGGATCACCCGGGCGCTGCACGGCAGGAACTCCCGGGGACTGGTGATCGCTGGGCCACCGGGGGCCGGGCGGACCCGCCTCGCCGCAGAGGTCCGCCCGGCCTGGCGTATCGTGGCCACCCGCTGCGCGGCGGCCCGCCCGCTCGCCGCGTTCGGTGGCCGGTCGGCGGACGAGATCCGAGCAGCGGTGCGCCGCGGCCCAGAACCCCGGGTCCTGGTGATCGACGACGCCCACCTCCTTGATGCCGCCTCGGCCTCGACGCTCCACCATTTCGCCCTGCACCGGGAGATACGGCTGGTGGTGACCGTCGTGGACGGTGCTCCCGCTCCCGACGCCGTCACCGCTCTGTGGAAGGACGACCTGCTCGGCTACCTGCCACTCAGCCCCCTGAACGAGAACGAACTCGCCGAGGTGCTGACCGCCGCCCTCGGCGGTCCCGTCGAACGCCGCACGGTACGCCACCTGGCCGCGATGGTCCGCGGCGACCTGAGGATGCTCGCCGAGATCGTCCGGGCAGGTGCCCTGACCCGCCGCCGCGGGGTCTGGACCTGGCACGGATTGGCCGCGGTCGACGGCCGGATCCGCGAGCTGATCGCGGCCCGCTTCGGCGACCTGGACGAAGCCGCCTGGAACGCCCTGACCTACGCCGCCTTTGCCGTGGAGCCGCTGCCGCCGGCCGCCGGCGCCCCGACCCGCGGTCGAGATGAGGCGCCGCTGACGAGCCTGGACGTCGTACCGCCGCCGCTGGAGATGCTGGCCTCGGTCGCAGGCGAGGCGGCCGTCGAACTCCTGGAGACCCGCGGGATCGTGGCGCTGGACGGCTCCGTTCCGTACGCCGAGGTCATCCGGGCGATGACCGGACGGATCCGGGCCTGCCGCATCCGGCGCCACCTGGCAAGCCTGACCGACGACCCGCTGCGGTCCGCGCTGTGGCGGCTCGGCTGCGGTGATCCGGTGAACGCCGGGCGACTCGTTGCGGCGGCGCACCGCGCTCTGGACGCCGACGAGGTGCCGCTGGCTCTGCACCTGGGCCGGACGGCCCAGTCCGCCGGGGGCGGGGCCGCCGCGCTGGAGGTCATCGCGGCGGCTGACCGGCATACGGTGCGGCTCGACGTGGAGGCGGCCCGGCTGGACGCGGCTCTGGCCGCGGGCGACCTCAGCGTGGCCCCGATGCTCGGCGCGGACACCGGATGGGATGAGGCGGCCGCCACCTACTGCGGTCACCAGGCACGCCTGGCCCGGCTACGCGGCCGCCCACAGACCGCTCTGGCCTGGGCCCGCGACGGCGCCCTGCGTCACCCGACCCCACTGTGCCTGGGCGAACTCGCCCACGCCGGAGCCCTCCTCGGCGACCTCTCGAGCGCCCGTACCACCCTCGCCGACCTGGACGGCGGCCCACACCGGGAACAGTGCCAGGCGGCCGGGCTGGCGCTGGCGCAGCTGCTGGCGGCCGACGGTGATCGGGACGGGGCGCTGGCGGCGGCGCTCTCGGTGCGGGGAGCCTGGCGGGTATTCGGCCTGCACGACGTGGTGCGGCTGGGACGGCCAGAACTGGTCGCGGGGGATCTGGAACGGATGCCCGGCGCGTTCGCCGAGCTCGCGGGGCGGCAGGCGGCGGCTCTGCTGGCGCGGGACGGGGCGGTGCTGGAGATCGTCGCCAAAGCGTTCGAGCGTCTCGGCTACCTGCTCTACGCAGCCGAGTCGTACGCCCAGGCGGCGGCCGAGCACCTTCGCCACGGGGAGCAGCGGCGGGCTCGGGCGGCGGTCAACCACGGCTGGCGGCTCGGCCGGGAATGCGAGGGCGCGCGGACGCCGGCGCTGATCGCGCTGGCCGCACCGGACCTCACCCGGCGGCAGCGCGAGATCGCCCAGCTGGCGGTGACCGGGCTCAGCAACAGGGAGATCGCTGATCGGCTCACCGTGTCCATCCGTACGGTCGCCAACCACCTGTGCGGGGTCTACGACCGGCTCGGCGTGCACAACCGGGCGGGGCTCGCCAGCCTGTTGGCCGGGCTGGAGACCGAGTAGGCCTGATCTCACGGGTCTGCGGGATCACTCCGCCGGTCCGGCGCGGATGGCCTGCTCGAGACGGCCGTAGGAGTGGCGCCGGAGCTGGCCGGGCGGCCGTTGCCCGCCCAGCCCGCTCCGGGGAAAGTGCGACGGCTGCTAGGGCTACAGGTGCATTGGCTGGACGACGAAGCCGTCGGGGACGACCTTGAGGGCCGGCTCACCCGCGACTTCGATCCTCGGCATGTTCTTTCGCATGTCCGCGTAGACGCCGCGCGCGTCGGCACGGTTCTCCACTGCCATGCGCTGCGCGATGTACCCGGCAACGACCGGGGTGGCGAACGAAGTGCCGCTCCATCGCGCCCGGTGAGTCGTCGTGAAGTCCGCGATGGAGCCCTCCAGGAGCGGTGTGTGCGGAGTGTGCGACAGCGCCCCATCGTGTGCCGGGGCCCGGCAGGTGCAGAGGTAGTTGTCCGAGGGTGGCAGGAACTGGCACTGGTCGAACGTCGCGTGCTGGTACTGGAGCTTGCGAGCGACCGCGGAGAAGCCGGAGACGAGCCGTTCTCCGGGGGCGAACGCCGTCACCCAGGGGCCGAAGTCGCTGAAGCAGGCCCGTCCGTCGCCGGGGTTCTCGCGGAGGGCGCCTACCGACACGACCGCTTCGGAGAACTCATTCAGCTCCGCGAGAGCGGCCGGGTGGAAGCGGACTGAACTGCCATTGTTGCCCGCCGCGGCCACGAGCAATGTCGGCTTCTCGTTCAGCGTCTCCATGAACGTCCTGAGAGCGCGCAGCCCGTGGTCAGGACTGGAGAGAGGCCTTTGGGGGTCATAGTAGAGCGTGGTTCCGGCGGACAGACTGATGATGTCCGGCCACGCGTCTTGGGCGTCCGGGGAGAGCGTCGCCTGGAACTGCGTGATCGCGGTGAACAGGCTGTCGCCGAACTCGTCCTCGAACAGTGCGCCCGGTTTCGGCACTGCATTGCTGACGTAGACATCCGCGGTCGGCGCCACGGCCTTCAGCAGACCCGTGATGTACGTGCCGTGGCCTACATATTCTCGAATGAAATCGGTCGGATTGCCGTCCTGATCGACTTCCGTCTCCTGGTCGCGCCGGCCCCCGCCAACGCCGTCGCCGAGCTCGAGCGTCTCGTAGCCCTCGACCAGCCCGGTGTCGATGACCAGAACACGCGGCCGGCGATGTGCGGGCGAGGCCGGTGTCACGCGATGGACGCTCGGAGGATCCATGCTCGGCCACGGTTCGTCGGCCGGGCAGACCGTTCCGTTCGCGATGCCGATGACATGGTTGGGTGAAGCGGAGATCGCTCGCCGGTCCGCGATCTCCCGGAGGCGACCGAGGGCCGCCCGCACGTCCGCGTCCGGTTCCATGACGCCGACGTCCAGCAACTCCTCGTCCGTGGCGGCGCCGACACGCACCCGGACCAGCCCCGAACGCCCCGCCGGATCTTCCTGCCGGGCACGGAGCTCCCGCAGGGGGCTGTCGTTCGAATTGCAGAGCCAATCGGCGTCCTCCTGACTCACCACGATCATGCCGCGCCGGAACCCGCAGGGCGGATCGTCAGGTCCCGTACCAGCGGGTCCCGCGGCGATCGGGGTGTGCAGGACCGTTTTGATGGCCTCGAGTTGCTCACTGAACCTTCGTGACGCCATGGCGTGATCTCCTCGTCGCTCGATAAGCACACGATTAAGAGCGTTCTAGCCTCCGTCTGATACCCCTTCGCCGGGTTGGACGCGCCACAATCGCAGAACTAGCATCGGAAGGTGCCAGGAGGCAGTTCTGAAAACTCACTCGATCTGCTCCCCATGGTTTTCGCCCGCCCGAAAGAGGCCGTTGTGGCGGCGCGAAATCTTTTGTCGGACTCCCCAACCGCATTCGACGCCTCGGTTGCCTACCAGACGATCGGGATCTATGAGCGAGACTTCGGCGACACCGTTGGTTCGATCGCCACGTTGCGGCGGGCCCGCGACCTCGCGCGCCGGTCCGGCTCAGCCGAGCGTGAGGTGGACGTCCTGGGTACGCTCGGGGCCGCACTTGTCTTCGCGGGGCGTACTCGTCCGGGGCTCGCGACGTTGGAAGCCGCCATTTCGTCCGCCGAGGGGCTGACGGCCGCCCAAATCCGTCATCGCCGGGCCGCGGCTTATTGGACCCTCGGGCGTTATGCCGAGGCCATGGACGACCTTCGGATAGCGGTGCCGATCTTCCGGGAGGAGCGCGACACCATCTGGCTGGTCCGCGCGCTGAGCATCCGCGGGACCGTTCAGCTCGCGATGGGGGAAGCCGCCGCGGCCGATCTGGACTTCGCCGAGGCAGAACGCCTGTGTGCGGCCACCGGCCAGAAAGTCGACATGGCCATGGCCGTGGAGAACCGCGGTCTGGCCGCTTACCGGAGCGGCGATGTTCCGGCCGCACTCTCGCATTTCGACGAGGCGGCCCGGCTCTATGCCGAGCTTGATACGCCGATGTACGTCCTTCATGTCGAACGCTCAGGTCTGCTCCGGATGGCCGGCCTGGCACAGGACGCGCTCAGTGAGGCCGACCAGGCCATCAGGGCGATCGAGCGGGCGCGGGGGCAGCCGATCCGGCGGGCTGAGCTGCTGCTGTCCGCCGCACGCGCCGCGCTCGCGGCCGATGATCATGAAGCTTCGGCCGTACGCGCCAAAGAGGCGACCAAGATCTTCACGCGGCAGGGGCGGGACTGGTGGCGTATGCATGGCGAGCTCGTCCACTGCCAGGCCCGCTTCGCCTCCGGAGAACGTACGGTCCGATTGCTTCGCGAGGCGGAGACGCTCGCGGGGCGGCTCGCCGTGCTGAACAGCACCGAGGGCGTACCCGCAGCGCTGCTCGCGGGGCGGGTCGCGCTGGCGCTCACCAGGCCCGCCGACGTCGACCGCACGCTCGCCGTCGCCATGCGGGGGCGGCTCAAGGGG
>JAOPYG010000292.1 GCA_025964685.1 Actinoallomurus sp.
AACGTCGAAGTCAGTCCCGACGGTCCGCAGGCCCTCGAACGGGCGCTGGGGGGCGGGGTGGATCTGATCGTGCTCGACCTCGGTCTTCCCGAGCTCGACGGCCTGGAGGTGGCCCGCCGGGTACGAGCCGAGGGTCACGGCGTCCCGATCCTCATCCTGACCGCCCGTGCTGACGAGGTGGACACCGTGGTGGGGCTCGACGCCGGGGCCGATGACTACGTCACCAAGCCGTTCAGGCTGGCGGAGTTGCTCGCCCGGGTGCGCGCTCTGCTACGCCGGGGCAGCACCGAGACGCCCATCGTTCAGGGGGTGCGGATCGACGCCGAGTCCAGGCGGGCCTGGATGGGCGACCAGGAGTTGCAGCTCACGACCAAGGAGTTCGACCTGCTGCGCGTGCTCGTACGCGACGCCGGCAAGGTCGTCACCCGTGAGCAGATCATGCGCGAGGTGTGGGACACCAACTGGTGGGGTTCCACGAAGACCCTCGACATGCACATCTCCTGGTTGCGCCGAAAGCTCGGGGACGACGCGGGGAGTCCCCGCTACATCACGACCGTCCGCGGAGTCGGATTCCGGTTCGAGCGCGGCGACTAGGGAGTGTCCTGGATCTCGGCCATGAGTCGTGGCCGTAGATCCAGGGCCCAGGACACTGCCTGGCCAGGCGGACCGTGACGTGAACCACGGCATCACGTCACGGTCGGAAGAGAGGTACCCCCATGAGGCGACGTCTGCTGCTGTCGACGCTCGCCGTCGCTGTCGTATCCGTGCTCCTGCTCGGCATCCCGCTGGCCTACTCCACCGAGCGCCTGATCTATGACGAGGCCCAGCAGCAGGTCGAGCGCGAGGCGGCGACCGTCGTGGCGGGCGTGAACCTCCGCGAGGAGATGCGCCAGTCGATCACCGGTGACCAGATCGCCAAGGAGTTCCCCAGCCGCTACATCGTGGTGACCATGGCCGACGGCACGCAGATCACCGCCGGCGAGGCCCCTGCCAAGGGCGATCACGTCATCACGAAGATGGCGGCGAACGACCGTGGCATCCACGTCCAGGTCTCACGGGACGCCGCCGACGTCGAGGCGGACGCCGTGCGGACCTTCCTGCTCATCGGCAGCCTCGTCGTGCTCGGCGTGGGGGTGGCGGTCGCGCTCGCGATGGTGCAGGCGCGCAAGCTGACCCTGCCGCTGATCGACCTGGCCGAGACCGCCGACCGGCTCGGATCCGGCACCGCGCGCCCGCGGCGCCGGCGTTATGGCGTGCCCGAGGTCGACCGCGTGGCCGAGGTGCTCGACAGCAGCGCGGTGCGCATCGCCGACCTGCTCGCCGCGAGCCGGGAGTTCGCCTCCGACGCCAGCCACCAGCTGCGCACGCCACTGACCGCGCTGTCCATGCGGCTGGAGGAGATGATCGAGGCGGCGGAGTACCCCGACGTCGTACGTGAGGAGGGCGTCGCCGCCGCCGCGCAGGTCGAGCGGCTCGCGGCCGTCGTCGAGCAACTCCTCGCCCGCGCCAAGCACGACCCGACCGGCGACGCGATCGCCATCGGAGTCGACGACATCGTCGCGCAGCAGGTCGAGGAGTGGGAACCGGTCTTCCGGCGGGAGAGCCGCCGCATCGGCCTGTCCGGCGTGCGCGGGCTCACCGCGGTGGTCAGCCCCGGCGGCCTCTCGCAGATCGTCGCGACCCTGCTCGACAACTCCCTCGTGCACGGCGACGGCAGGGTCACCATCAACACCAAGGAGACGCCGACCTCGATCGTCGTGGAGGTCGGCGACGAAGGGCCGGGGGTGCCGCCCGAGCTCGAACGCCGGGTGTTCGACCGCAACGTCAGCGGCCGGCAGGGGACCGGCCTCGGGCTCTACCTCGCCCGCTCCCTCGTCACCGCCGACGGCGGACGGCTGGAGCTGATCCGGTCACGCCCGGCCACGTTCGCGATCTTCCTGCGCAAGCGTGAAGAGGCCATGCTCGCCAAGGAGCGCGTGGTCAGCGGGCCCGCCTAGTGATGCCGGCCGGCACAGGCTCGGGCTCCGTGTCGCCCTCGGTCTCTGACTCCGCCTCGGGCAGGCCCGTGTGCGGGTCGACCGGAGGCGCGGTCGGGGGCAGGAACACCCACTTCTTGTAGGCCCAGAAGCGGAACAGCGTGGCGGCGGCGGTGCCGACGACCTGTGCCACGTTGTAGGCGATCGCGCCCTGCAGGCCGAGGAGATAGTGCGTGATGCCGATGAACACCCAGGTGATCAGCAGGGCGATGCCGTTGAGGATGAAGAACAGGACGTACTCACGGCCCAGACTGCTCGTGTCGCGGTGCCGGAACGTCCAGTAGCGGTTCGCGAAATAGGAGAACGTCGTCGCCACGACGGTGCCGACCCCGAACGCCTTCAGCGGCCCGATGCCGAGCCCCAGGTGCAGCGTGTCCGCGATGCCGATGGTGATGATGAAGTTGAGCACGCCGATCACGCCGAACTTTGCCACCTCATGCACAAGCTGGGCGAATCGGCGGTAGAGATTTACGGCGATTCTCACGAAGGAAGACCTTTCGTTCGCGGTCGCGGTTGATCGCGCAGGCCCGCAACTCTCCATACCCCCGGCACGACGAGGATAGACGGGGTTCGTGGCAGCATGTGCCCTGAGGTCCCAGATTCTGGCAGCCGCCGATCGCGGACGCCGCTGGTATGACGGGATCGGCTCATGTCTCTCCCGACCGAGGTGATCATGGACTACCGGCTCGACGACGAGCACGAGGCCCTGCGCAAGACCGTCGAGGAGTTCTCCCGCGACGTCGTCGCTCCACAGGCCGAACGATTGGACGCGAACGAAGAGTTCCCGTACGACATCGTCCGTCAGATGGGCGACATGGGGCTGTTCGGACTGCCCTTCCCCGAGGAATACGGCGGAATGGGCGGCGACTACTTCGCTCTGTGCCTGGCGCTGGAGGAGCTGGCGCGGGCCGACTCCTCTGTGGCGATCACCCTCGAGGCCGCGGTGTCGCTCGGCGCGATGCCGATCTACCGGTTCGGCACCGAAGAGCAGAAGCGGACCTGGCTGCCGGAGCTGGTGACAGGCCGCGCGCTCGGCGCCTTCGGCCTCACCGAGCCAGGCGGCGGCACCGACGCGGGCGCCACCCGCACCACCGCCAAGCTCGTTGACGGTGAGTGGGTGATCAACGGCACGAAGTGCTTCATCACCAACTCGGGCACCGACATCACCCGCCTGATCACGGTCACCGCCGTGACCGAGTCCGAGGGCCCCAAGCGGGAGATCTCCTCGATCATCGTGCCGACGCCGCGCGAGGGCCTCACCGTCGCACCGAAGTACTCCAAGGTCGGCTGGCATGCCTCCGACACCAGGGAACTGTCCTTCAGCGACTGCCGCGTGCCGGAGGAGAACCTCCTCGGCGAGCGCGGCCGGGGCTACGCCGGCTTCCTGTCCATCCTGGACGAAGGGCGCATCGCGATCTCCGCGCTGGCCACCGGCCTCGCCCAGGCGTGCCTGGACGAGTCGATCAAGTACGCCAAGGAGCGCACCGCCTTCGGCGCGCCGATCGGCAAGAACCAGGCCATCGCCTTCAAGATCGCCGACATGGAGGTTCGCACCCACACGGCACGGCTCGCCTGGTACCGCGCCGCCGAGCGGATGATGCGCGGCGAGCCGTTCAAGAAGGAGGCCGCCATCGCGAAGCTGCACTCCTCGGAGATCGCCGTCACGAACGCGCGCGAGGCCACCCAGATCCACGGCGGCTACGGCTTCATGAACGAATACCCCGTCGCCCGCCACTGGAGAGACTCCAAGATCCTGGAGATCGGCGAGGGCACCTCCGAGGTCCAGCGCATGCTCATCGCCCGTGAACTGGGTATCTGATGCGCGACGGTAGGCTGCGGGCGTGACGGACAGGCAAGGAATACCCGCCGTCGGCATGGTGGGCGGCGGGCAGCTCGCCCGCATGACGCAGCAGGCGGCGATCGGTCTCGGCGTGACGCTGCGCGTCCTCAGCGAGAGCGCCGACGCGTCCGCCGCGCGCGTGGTCGCGGGCGTCCGCGTCGGCGACCACCGCTCCCTAGACGATCTCCGTACATTCGCCAAGGACAGCGACGTGGTGACCTTCGACCACGAGCACGTCCCGGGCGAGTACATCAGGGCGCTGGAGGAGAACGGGACGGCGTGCCGTCCCGGCTCCGCCGCGCTGCTGCACGCGCAGGACAAACGGGTGATGCGTGAGCGCCTGAGCGCCCTCGGTGTGCCGGTGCCGCGGTTCGCGCCGGTGACGACCCTGGCGGACGTGGAGGAGTTCGGCACCTGGCCCCTCGTGCTGAAGGCGGTCCGCGGCGGTTACGACGGCAAGGGCGTATGGGTCTGCGAATCCCCCGCCGAAGCGCGGAACGTGATCGAGCGCGCCACCGCCGAGGAGATCGGGCTGCTCGCCGAGGAGTACGTGCCGTTCCGCCGCGAGCTGGCCGCCCTGGTCGCCCGCTCGCCGTACGGCCAGGGCGCGGCGTACCCGATCGTGGAGACCGTCCAGCGTGACGGCATCTGCCACGAGGTGATCGCCCCCGCACCGGGCCTGGACCCCGAGCGGGCCGAAGAGGCCCAGCGGATGGCCCTGGGCATCGCGAACCAGCTCGGAGTGACGGGCCTGCTCGCGGTCGAGCTGTTCGAGACCGACCACGGCGTGCTCGTCAACGAACTGGCCATGCGGCCGCACAACTCCGGGCACTGGACGATCGAGGGCTCCCGCACCTCGCAGTTCGAACAGCACCTGCGCGCTGTCCTCGACCTGCCGCTCGGCGACACCCGGCCGACCGCGCCGTACACCGTGATGGCCAACGTCCTCGGCGGCGACGACCCCCAGATCTATCCCCGCTACATCCACGTGATGGCCCACGACCCGGGCGTGAAGGTGCACTTCTACGGCAAGGAGATCCGGCCGGGCCGCAAGATCGGGCACGTGACCGCGCTGGGTGACGACCTCGACGACGTGCTCGAGCGCGCCCGCCACGCCGCCGACTACCTGAGGAACGGACCCCGATGACGGTCGGTGTGGTGATGGGGAGCGACTCGGACTGGCCGGTGATGAAGGCCGCCGCCGAGGCGCTGGAGGAGTTCGACGTGCCGTACGAGGCCGATGTGGTCTCGGCGCACCGGATGCCGCACGACATGATCGCCTACGGCTCCGAGGCCGCGTCGCGCGGCCTCCAGGTGATCATCGCGGGCGCCGGCGGGGCGGCCCACCTGCCCGGCATGCTCGCCTCGGTCACGCCGCTGCCGGTGATCGGCGTACCCGTGCCGCTGAAGTACCTCGACGGCATGGACTCCCTGCTGTCGATCGTGCAGATGCCCGCGGGAGTGCCCGTCGCGGCGGTCGCGGTCGGCAACGCCCGCAACGCCGGCCTGCTGGCCGTCCGCATCCTCGCGGCGAGCGACACGGACCTGCGCGAGCGCATGGAGGAGTTCCAGCGCGACCTGCACGCCCAGGCCAAGGCCAAGGGCGAGCGCCTCCGCCGGTCAGCGCGGTAGGCGGAGCCGGGCCCACTCGACCGCCGGGCAGCGGTCCATGATGACGTCGAGGCCGGCGTCGGCGGCCCGCCCCGCGGCGGCCTCGTCGATCACGTCGAGCGGGAACCACACCGCCCTGATCTCGCCCTCCGCCCGCGGCCCGTACGTGCCGAACAGCTCGATCGCCTCGTCGGCCACCTGGCCGGCGTGCTCGGCGCGGCGGTAGACGCCCACCACGTTCACAGCCGGCGAGACGGCGGCGAGTGAGGCGACGCCGGGCTCGCCGAGCACGGTCTCGGCCTCGGGATGCACCGGCACGATCGTCTTCCCGCGTGCCTGGAGCAGCTGCGCCATGTCGTACGCGGTCCGAGCGGGGTTGTCGCGCAGGCCCACGAACGCCCAGGTCTTCGAGTCGGTCAGGACGCGCCGGATCACGGCTTCGCCGGTGTAGCGGTCGCTCATGACGATCTCAACCACGCCAGGGCCGGCGGCCTTCCCACAGCGGGCCGGGTCAGCCGGATCCATGAGCGGCGTCGACGAGGATCCGGCGGATCGTCGTGCCCGACAGGTCTGACTTGCGGACGAACGCCGCGGCACCCGGCACCGGGAGGTCGATGTAGTCATCGAGAGTGTAGGTCGAGATCAAGATCAGGATCGGCGGCGCCGAGGAGTCGACGCCGACGATCGAGTCGACCAGGTCGAAGCCGCTCTCGTCGCCGAGATTGACGTCGATGAGCATGACGTCCGGCCGCGCCGCCACCATCAGCCGGATCGCTCCGGCACTGTTCGAGGCCACGCCGACGACGCTGATCTGCTCGCGCTCCAGTAGGGCGCGGGCAACATTGAGGAAGCCGTCATCGTCGTCGACGATCAGGCAGCGAACAGCCATGTTTTCCACAGTACGCGGGGTTTTTCGCGGTTCCCGGTAACCCGAATCCCCAGGTAAGGCTGGCAGGGGGGCGAGAACGGGGGCTGGCCAGGAAGACGCCGTCGCGACGGACCTCCCATGGTGGAAAGAAGATGATCCGAAGGCGAAGGGGGGAACCATGCGCCGGCATCGGTCCGGATCCGCCGCGCCCGTGCACCTGCCGAGTGCACGCCCAAAACAGGAGCCTCTGCTTCGCATCGGCGCGGCCGAGGAGTTCTCCGGCGGGCCCGACGCCTCTTCGATCTTTCCTTAGGACGACGGTGAACTCCGCAGCCGATTCCCGGGACGATTCGCCGGCCCTGGCCGGTGCCGCCGCCCACGCGACGCCTCTGCCCGCCACCGTCTACATGGCGATCGGGCTACCGGCAGCCACCATGCCGGGCGGACTCGCCGAGGTCCAGCTCGCGCTCGCCGACGCCGCACGGACGATGACCGCCGCGGGCCACCCGGTGCGCTACGTGACCGGCATGTACATGCCGACGCAGACGCGCCTGTTGTGCGTCTTCGCCGCCGAGACCGAAGAGACCGTGCATGCCACGGTGCAGCTCGTACGGCTGCCGTTCGTCCAGATCAGCGCGATCACGGACCGCAGGGATCAGGACCCGGCCACCGGCGAGCGGCGGCCGGGTCGTTGATCCACCCTCAGGGCCTGCCCAGCGCGCGGTAGTGCCATCCGGCGGCGCGCCAGCGCTCGGGGTCGAGCGCGTTGCGGCCGTCCACGATGTTGCGCTCCGCGACGAACGCTCCGAGCTCCTCCGGGTCCAGCTCACGGAACTCACGCCACTCGGTGAGCAGCAGGACCACGTGCGCGTCGGCCGCGGCGTCCTGCGCCGACGTGCCGTACGCCAGCTCCGGATGCGCCCGGCGGGCGTTGTCCAGGGCCTGGGGGTCGAAGACGGTGACCTGACCGCCCTGCGCGCGGATCGAGGTCGCCACGTCGAGCGCGGGCGAATCGCGGATGTCGTCGGAGTTGGGCTTGAACGCCGCGCCCAGCACCCCGACGGTGCGCCCGATGAACGACCCGCCGAGCAGCTCGCGGGCCAGATCGACCATGCGGATGCGGCGCCTGATGTTGATCGCGTCGACCTCGCGCAGGAACGACAGCGCCTGGTCGACGCCGAGCTCGCCGGCGCGGGCCATGAACGCTCGGATGTCCTTGGGCAGGCAGCCGCCGCCGAACCCGAGGCCCGCACCGAGGAACTTGCCGCCGATGCGGTCGTCGTGCGACAGGGCCTCCGAGAGCTTGGTCACATCGGCGTGCGCGGCCTCGCAGACCTCGGCCATCGCATTGATGAAGGAGATCTTCGTGGCCAGGAAGGCGTTCGCGGAGACCTTGACCAGCTCGGAGGTCGGGTAGTCGGTGACGATCAGAGGGATGCCCTCCGACGTCATGGGGGTGTAGACGTCGCGCAGGATCTTCTCCGCGCGGTCGGACTCCACGCCGATGACGATGCGGTCCGGGTGGAGCGTGTCCTCCACCGCGTAGCCCTCGCGGAGGAACTCCGGGTTCCACGCGAGCTCCGCCAGCTCGCCGGCCGGGGAGAGCCGGGCCAGCCGCCGCGCCAGGCGCTCGGCGGTGCCGACCGGGACCGTCGACTTGCCGATCACCAGGCAGGCGCGCGTGAGGCGGGGCGCCAGTGCCGTGAGCGTGTCGTCGACGTAACTCATGTCGGCGGCGTACTCGCCAGGTTTTTGCGGAGTGCCCACGCAGATGAAGTGAACGTCGCCGAACTCGGCCACCTCGTCATAGGAGGTGGTGAAGCGAAGCCGGCCGTTCTCGAGATTGCGCCGCAGGATCGGTTCCAGGCCGGGTTCGTAGAACGGCAGTTCACCTGCGGACAACCGAGCGATCTTGTCAGCGTCCACGTCGATGCCGAGCACCTCGTAGCCCAACTCGGCCATGCAAGCCGCGTGGGTGGCGCCCAGGTAGCCAGTGCCGATCACGGTCAAGCGTTGCGCCAAGGCCCTGCCTCCCTCCATGAGAAATTGATGCCCGACCCCACTGACGTTCCCCACGGGCCGCTCGGCATGCTACCGGCCCTACTGGCGAGTAGGTAGACAGCGTACGATCGGCACATGACCTCTGACTTTCCTCTGTACGAACTCTCCGAGGAGCACGGACTTCTGCGCGAAACGGTCCGCGCATTGGCCGACGCGAAGATCGCCCCGACGGCGGCCGAGACCGACGAGACCGCGGAGTTTCCCCAGGTAGCGTACGACGCACTGGTCCAGGCAGACCTGCACGCCGTGCACATCCCTGAGGCGTACGACGGAGTCGGCGCGGACGCCCTCGCCACGGTGATCGTGATCGAGGAGGTCGCCCGGGCGTGCGCCTCCTCCTCACTGATCCCCGCTGTCAACAAGCTCGGAACCGTACCGATCCTGCTTTCCGGCTCTGACGATTTGAAGAAACGCTACCTGAGCCCCGTCGCGCGCGGTGAGGCCATGTTCTCGTACGCCCTGTCGGAGCCCGAGGCGGGCAGCGACGCGGCGGCGATGAAGACCCGCGCGGTGCGCGACGGCGACCACTGGGTGCTCAACGGCACCAAACGATGGATCACCAACGCGGGCATCTCCGAGTACTACACGGTGATGGCCGTCACCGATTCCTCGCGGGGGCCGCGCGGCATCTCGGCGTTCGTCGTGGAGAAGAGCGACCCGGGCGTGAGCTTCGGCGCGCCGGAGAAGAAGCTGGGCATCAAGGGCTCGCCGACGCGCGAGGTCATCATGGACGACGTCCGCATCCCGGCCGACCGGATCATCGGCGAGGAGGGCACCGGCTTCAAGACCGCCCTCGCCACGCTCGACCACACGCGTGTCACCATCGCGGCGCAGGCGCTGGGCATCGCCCAGGGCGCGCTCGACTACGCGATCGGCTACGTCAAGGAGCGCAAGCAGTTCGGCAAGGCGATCGGCGACTTCCAGGGCGTGCAGTTCATGGTGGCCGACATGGCCATGAAGCTGGAGGCGGCCCGGCAGCTGACCTACACCGCGGCGGCCAAGTCCGAACGCCGCATGCTGGGCGGCCGCGAGGCCGACCTGACGTTCGTCTCGTCCGCGGCCAAGTGCTTCGCCTCCGACGCCGCGATGGAGATCACCACCGACGCGGTACAACTGCTCGGCGGGTACGGCTACGTGAAGGACTACCCGGTCGAACGCATGATGCGCGACGCCAAGATCACCCAGATCTACGAGGGCACCAACCAGATCCAGCGCGTCGTCATGTCCCGCCAGCTCTTGAAGTAGCAGGCCACACGGTGCAAGGGCTGGGTTTCAGGGAGCTTGGAGGAAGCTGCGGACATCGGCGGCCGCGGTGGCCATCTGTTCTCCGGCTTCCAGTCGAACGGTGACGGAGGAGTCCCATCGTCCTGTTGCGTGTCGCCAGGGCAAGATCCGCCATGTCAGGTTGACGTGTCCACCGGAGGTGAATTCCGCTTCCACTTGAAGGTCGCGGTCGTCGCTCTGCCAGGCGCGGATCCCGGCCCAGCCGCGGAAGCCGGCGGCGATTGAGCCCAGGAAACCGTCGACGCCGTTGTGGTGTTTCCAGGCGACGACGCGTTCGATGACGGCATGCAGGCCGGGCGCCTGAAGCTCGATGTCGTAGTAGACCCCGTCCGGGTCGTCCTCCATCGGTTGCCTGTCGAACAGCCGCACGCTGATCCCGGAGTTGTGTCCGCAGCGGATGATCACACTGCTGTCGTCTTCAAGATCCACCCGCAGAAGGCTAGGCGCAGGTTTCGCCCAGCGTCTTCGCCCCATGCCACAAACGTGCCAGACAGGCCGGTGACCCAGGAGTACTCACGGGGACTGACGGACGACACCTCACCGCCCCGAGCTGGGCCGACACAGGTCACATGATCGCGGCCCGAAATCTTCCAAACTGGGGCACCAGCCTGGGATCCTGGGGACTGTGCATGAGGACCGTGTCGACAAGGACCAGCAGTTCAACGGCTTCAGGCAGGTCTGGTCCGAACGCTACGACGGGCGCTTCCACGGGCCTTACACCGTCTACTGGGAGAGTGGCCCGATCATCTGCATGCAGGGCCAGTACGTCGACGGTCGGCAAGAAGGTATCTGGACGTCCTGGGATCGAGACGGCACGGTGAATCAACAAGGCCGCTACGTCAACGATGAAGCGGTGGAAGTCAGATCGGCCCCACCATGGTTCACAGAAGTAAGCGATCAGCCACCACGAGGGCACAACCAGGGCACATGACGTCCTGATCGGGTCGAAATGGGACTTCTACTCGATGGACTGTCGACGTCGCCGTTGTACCGCCAGGGGCGCCGTGCCCCTACGTGGTGCCGTAACGCCCAGGGGAAGACGTCCAACGTCCCGGGGGGAAGACGGCTGGGGAAGGCGCCGCGCAGGGGGGACGGCAGCTTATTAGGCCCGGGCCGTCCAGCCGTCCAGCTCGGGACACAGGCGCATCCCGCAAAATGCCCGGTTGGCAATTGTGATGAGCCGATCCGTCACCGCACTCTGGGTGAGTTCCATGAGCAGCGGCGGGAACACCTCGTGTTCGTCGCCGGTCAGGTAACCCCACCCGGACGCGATGCGCGAAACGCGTTCTAGGTCGTCGTGTTCGCGCATCACCGAGTAGATGATGAGCGCGGCCTGCCATAGCAAACCGTTCTGTCGGTCATCGAAGATGTCCACCGTAATCACGACCTTGCTTGTATCCATCTCATATCCCCTGCATACGGTGTCGGCGATGAGATTCCCGTGAGAGTCCCCTGTGCAGGGTGTGACCTGTGACCTACACGGTGGTCGGCGCGGCTGATGCTCGACGTTTCTGTCCCAGCGGCTCCTTGACAGTCGGCCTAGATACAGCCGGTCGAGACGTGTGCCTCGGAGCCTTAGACGTCGAGCTGTTCGGCAGGCGTTCGTAGGCCACACCGACCCGGTGTCGCCTGAAGCGGCTTCCACTGGCAGTGGGCCGCCGCCAGAGCGCCGACGACCTGTTCATAGGTCACCTCTGCCGGCAGTGTCGTGGCGCTGGCGGCCGTCTTGCTCTTGGGCGGTTCCAGGGTTCGGCGCCAGGTCGGCACCGTGATGGATGCGACGGTGCGACAGCGGCACACAAGGAACTCCACGTCGCCGTCTGAAGTAGGCGGGGTTCGCTAGCTCTCGCAGGTGGCGACGAGGACCTTGGCGTACTTCGCCGGTTCGGTCCCGGCGGCCTCGGCGGCGGCGATCGACACGAGGAAGTCCCGCAGGTCGTGGGCGTTGACGTTGGCCGGCATGGATCCCTTGCCGGCCAACCGCCGATATCCCGCCTGGAGGAGACCACCGGCGGCCAGGTCGGCGTCGATGGTCTTCGGGGTGATCGGGCGCGGGGCGTGCCGATAGGCCGACTCGTACAGTCCGGCGGCAGGGGACAGCCATTCCATGTCCGCACACCAGTGCTGGGGGGAACCCTCGGTCCTCTTCGACGAAGGGTCCTCGGCCACGGCGTTGGCCGATGTCGTTCCGCTCGCACATCCCGCGAGCCCGGCGACGACGATCGCGGCCAGCCCAAGGGCGAGGAAAGGCCTGAGCTCGAGGCACAGGGAACGTACGAACCGGCCGGGTCGCTCGCTGTCATCGGACACGGACATCTCCTGATCACCTGGGTGTTGCGCACATAGGAGACGTGTGTGCCGGAGTGTCCGATTACGCCCGTCGTCATCCTTTACCAGTGTGTGATCTTCACTGTCCCCACCGACCTCACACGACGGTGAGCACGATCTTGCCGGTGGTACGACCACGCTCGCCGGCCTCGTGTGCCTTGGCGGCCTCCTCCAGCGGGAAGACGCTGTCGATCTCGGCGTGCAGCCGGCCGGACTCCACGAGTGCGACGATCTCCTTCAGCCCCGCGTAGTCGGGCTCGACCAGGGTCCAACCGGCCGCGATGCCGCGCTCCTCCGCGGCGGCCAGCAGCTCGTCCTCGACCGGCGGCACGATCGACACGAGCACTCCGCCGTCGCGCAGGGTGCGCAGCGAGCGCGGGCCGTAGTCGCCGCCGATGGTGTCGAGCACGACGTCCACGTCGCGCACGGCCTCGGCGAAGTCGACCTGCGTGTAGTCGATGACCTCATCGGCGCCGTGGGAACGTACGAACGCGTGCTTGGGCGACCGGGCGGTGCCGATGACGTGGGCGCCACGGGCCTTGGCGATCTGCACCGCCAGGTGGCCCACGCCGCCTGCGGCGGCGTCCAGGAGTACCCGCTGCCCCGCCTGGAGGCCCGCGGTGTCCACCAGGCCCTGCCAGGCGGTGAGGGCGGCCAGCGGAATCGCCGCCGCCTGTACGTGGTCGATCGAGGCGGGCTTTCGGGCGAAGTGCCGTGGCGGCGCGGTGACGTACTCGGCGTAGGCGCCTGCCGGATGCGGGAAGCGCGGCATTCCGAAGACCTCGTCACCCGGCCGGTAGAGGCTCACGCCGGGCCCGACCGCCTCCACCACGCCCGACACGTCGAACCCAAGGATCGGCCGCGCCGTGCCGAACCGGCCGCCGTTCGCCCGCGCCTTCCAGTCGGTGGGGTTCACCCCCGCCGCGTGCACCCGCACGAGGACCTCCACCGGCCCCGGCTCCGGCCGCTCCACCTCAACGATCTTCAAATACCTCCGGGCCGCCCAGGGTGTCCTGCCCGACCGCGCGCATGCTCGTAATGAGAAGTCCTCCGTTGTCTGAGGTGTCCGCCGGCACGTGAGTCTCGGCGTCTCAGCCAACGCCCATCGGCGGACGTTGCATCCGCAGGATCGCGAGCGACTCACCGGGGAGCTCGCCGCCGGCGCGCACGCCGTCGGCGGAGGCGAGCAGCAGTTCGCCGTCCGGCAGCCGTACCGGCTCGCCGCCGACGTTGGCGGCGACCCGCACGGACCCGCGATAGACCACGATCCACGACTCACCGTGCTCCACTGAGGTCTCGGTCAGCCGCGCGTCGGTCAGCTCAGGGCACGACCGGCGCAGCGCGATCAGCGCCCGATACCAGTCGAGCAGCTCCCGGTGCGGCTCCTTGCCCGGCTCCTCCCAGTCGAGCTGGGAGTGGTGGTACGTCTCGGCGTCCTGGGGGTCGGGCACGTCCTCCGACGCCCATCCGTGCGTGGCGAACTCACGCCGGCGTCCCTCGCTCACCGCGCGGGCCAGCTCGGGCTCGATGTGGTCGGTGAAGAAACGCCAGGGCGTCGCGGCACCCCATTCCTCCCCCATGAACAGCATCGGCGTGAACGGCGAGGTGAGCAGCAGCCCGGCGCCGACCTTGAGCAGTCCCGGCGACAGCGAGGCCGAGATCCGGTCACCGGTGGCGCGATTGCCGACCTGGTCGTGGTTCTGGATGAAGCCGGCGAACCGGTGGCCGGGTGTCCGCAGCCGGTCGACCGGCCGGCCGTGGGAGCGGCCGCGGAACGTCGACCACCGGCCGTCGTGGAGGAAGGCCCCGGTCAGCGTCTTGGCCAGGACGTCCATCGAGCCGAAGTCGCAGTAGTAGCCCTGCCGCTCGCCGGTGAGAGTGGCGTGCAGGGCATGGTGGAAGTCGTCGTTCCACTGCGCGTCCAGGCCGTATCCCCCGGCCTCACGCGAGGTGACCAGCCGGGGGTCGTTCAGGTCGGACTCACCGATCAGGAAGAGCTCCCGGCCGCTCTGGGCCCGCAGGCCCGCCACCCCGGCGGACAGCTCCTCCAGGATGTGCACGGCGCGGCTGTCCTGCATGGCGTGCACGGCGTCGAGCCGGAGCCCGTCCAGGTGGTAGTCGCGCAGCCACATCAGCGCGTTCTCCACGATGAACGCGCGGACCTCGTCGGACCCGGCCTTGTCGAGGTTGACCGCGGGCCCCCAGGGCGTCTGGTGCGCCTCGGTGAAGTACGGCCCGTAGCGCCCCAGGTAGTTGCCGCTGGGTCCGAGATGGTTGTAGACGACGTCGAGGACGACGGCCAGCCCGCGCCGGTGACAGGCGTCGACGAACCTCTTCAGGCCGTCCGGCCCGCCGTACGGGTCGTGCACCGCCCACAGGTCGACGCCGTCGTACCCCCAGCCGTGCCGGCCGGGGAACGCCGCCACCGGCATCAGTTCCACGGCGTCCACGCCCAGCTCGACCAGATGGTCGAGGCGTTCGAGGGCGGCGTCGAACGTGCCCTCCGGCGTGAAGGTTCCGACGTGCAGTTCGTACAGCACGCCGCCGGCGAGCGGCCGGCCCCGCCAGACTCCGTCGGTCCACGCGAAGCGGCCGTGGTCATAGACCCGGCTGAGCCCGTGCACGCCGTCCGGCTGCCACGGCGAACGCGGATCCGGGAACGGCCCCTCGCCGTCCACCACGAACCCGTAGTCCTCCCCCTCCGCCTCGGCCGTCCACCAGCCAGGGCGTACGGACGAGGGCGACATCGGGTGCCGCCGGCCGCCGGCCTCCACCTCCAGACTCTGGGCGTCCGGCGCCCATACGCCGAAGGTCATTCCGCCTCCACCAGCAGCGCGACCGGGAGCGTGCCCAGCAGGCCCGCGAGCGGGGCCGGAGAGGCGTACGACTGGCCGGTGAGCAGGTCGACCCATGGCCCGCCGGGCAGCGGGAGCCGCGTCGTGTCCCAGCCTCCGCGCCGGTCGAGCCCGGCGGCGAGCCGGGTCGCCACCGCGATGGCACCCCCGCGCCGGAACGCCACGGCGTGCTCGGCCGCGGGACCCTCCGCGGTGAGCGGCTCGTGGCCGCCGGAGAACCACGTCGGATGCCGTCCTCGTAGCCGCAGGGCGCGCGAGGTGACCAGGAGCTTCTCCCCGTCGAGGTCGGCCGGGAGGGTGCCGGCGTCCAGGTCGGCGAGCAGTGCGCGGCGGCGCGCGTAGTTCACCGGTCGGCGGTTGTCCGGGTCGACCAGGGACCATCCCGCGAGCTCGCACCCCTGGTAGACGTCGGGCACACCGGGCATGGTGAGCTGCACGAGCTTCTGGCCGAGCGAGACCGCCCGCGTGTACGGCGCGAGCAGCTCGGTGAACCCGGCGACGTCCTCGGTGAGCCCGGGATCGGCGAGCACGGCGTCCACGTGGGCGAGCACCGCCTCCTCGTACGCCGTGTCCTGGTCGACCCAGGCGGTGCGCGTCTTCGCCTCGCGCATGGCCTTGGTGAGGTACTCACGGAGCCGGTCCGCCGACAACGGCCACGCGCCCACGATGGTCTGCCACATCAGGTAGTCCAGGTCGGGGTCCAGCGGGCTCTCGGGCGACCGGGCGCGCCAGCGCGCGACCGCCTCGGCCCACTCGCCGGGCAGCTCGGTGAGCACGGCCAGCCGCGCGCGCACGTCCTCCTGCCGCTTCGTGTCGTGCGTGGACAACGTCGTCATCGTGGCCGGCCGGTCGCGGGCGACCGCCGTGCAGTACTCCTGGAACTCCTCCGGAGGCACCGAGAACCGTGTGGGATCACCGCCGACCTCGTTCAGCGCCGCCAGCCGTGACCAGCGGTAGAACGCGGTGTCCTCGACGCCCTTGGCCATCATCGGCGCGGACGTCTGCTGGAACCGTACGACGAACTCGTCGCGCAGCGGATCGCGGCCGGTCAGCCCCAGCAGCAGCGGCACCACCCGGTCGAGCAGGTCGCCGTCCGGCAGGACGGCGCGCGCCTCGGCGGCCGTCTGGGCCACGACCTCCAGGTCGCGCGCTGAGGGCTCCTCGCCAGGGACGACGTACGTGCGGTAGACCGGCATCGCCACGAGCAGCTCGACGAGCACCTGCCGGAGTGCGGCGGCGTCGTCATCGGGCAGGATGCGGGCGAGCAGGCCGGCGAGCCGGTCGACCTCCGGCACCAGCATGCGCTCGGCGGCGTACCTCCGGGCGTCGCGCTCGACCGCGGTGAAGTCACCGGTGGCGCCGGTCAGGCTCGTGTAGGTCTCGGTCAGGGCCTTCTCCCCGGCCGGGTCGACGAACAGCCCGCCGATCACGCCGAGGGCGTCATAACCGGTCGTCCCGGCGCACGGCCAGTCCGCGGGAAGCTCCTCGTCATCGGTGAGGATCTTCTCGGCGATGACCCACGTGCCGTACCCGGCGAGCCGCCGCAGGTAGCCACGAGGGTCCGCGAGGCCGTCCGGATGGTCGATGCGCAGCCCGTCGATCAGTCCCTCGCGCAGCAGCCGCAGCGGCAGCGCGTGCGTGCGGTCGAAGACCTCCGGGTCCTCGACGCGCAGCGCGATGAGCGTGGAGACGTCGAAGAAGCGCCGGTAGTTGGGGCTCGCCTCACGCCAGTACGCCAGCCGGTAGTGACCGTCGCGCGGATAGACGTGCTCGTGGTACCGGACCATGTCACCCTCGGGCCGGGTCTCGTCGCCGGGCGAGCCGAGCACCGGCAGGACGACGGCTCCCTCGGACCAGTCGATGTCGAACCACCGCGCGTACGGGGAGTCCGGGCCGTCGCGGAGGACGTCCCAGAACGCCGGGTTGAGGTTCTCCGGCGCCGGGATCGTCATGTGGTTGGGCACGAGGTCGAGCACGATCGCCAGGCCGTGCTCGCGCATGCGGGCCGCCATCGCGGCGAACGCCTCCTCGCCGCCGAGATCCTCCGACACGCGTGAGTGGTCCACGACGTCGTAGCCGTGGGCCGAACCCGGGGTCGCCTGGAGGATCGGCGACAGGTACACGTGCGAGACGCCGAGCGCGGCCAGGTAGCCGGCCAGCTCGCCGGCCTCCGCGAACCCGAATTCCTTCCTGACCTGCAACCGGTACGTCGCCACCGGCCGGTCAGACACGACGGAGCACCTGGATCGAGCGGGCCTCCACCAACGGTTTCTCTCCTGCCATCGCGGCGGTCTCCTCGTCCTCGAGCATGAAGCTGGTGGTGGTGTCGAGCACGCTCGTCCACATGCCCCGGTGGGGTTGGGGCACGGTGAAGGTCAGGTCCTGCTCGGAGGCGTTGATCAGCAACAGGAACGAGTCGTCGCGCACGGGTTCGCCGCGCCGGTCCGGTTCGGTGATCGCGTCGCCGTTCAGGAAGATCGTGACCGCCTTCGCGTATCCGGTCTCCCAGTCCCCGTCGGTCATCGGCTGACCGTCCGTGGTGAACCACTCGACGTTGTTCTCGGACGGGAAGCGGCGGCGGCGGAACACCGGGTGGTCACGGCGTAGCGCGGTCAGCCGCTGGACGAACGTCCGCAGAGCGCCACTCTCCGGCGTGTCGGTCCAGTCGATCCAGCTGAGCTCGTTGTCCTGGCAGTAGGTGTTGTTGTTGCCCCTCTGGGTGCGTCCGAGCTCGTCGCCGTGCGAGATCATCGGCACGCCCTGTGACAGCAGGAGCGTGGTCAGCATGTTGCGCTTCTGCCGCTCGCGTACCGCCAGGATGTCGGCGTCGTCGGTTTCGCCCTCGGCGCCGTGGTTCCAGGAGCGGTTGTCGTCCGCGCCGTCGCGGTTGTCCTCCCCGTTGGCCTCGTTGTGCTTGTGGTCATAGGAGACGAGGTCGTGCAGGGTGAAGCCGTCGTGGCAGGTGACGAAGTTGACCGAGGCGAGGGGCCGGCGGCCGTCGTTGGCGTACAGGTCACGGGAACCGGTGAACCGCTGGGCGAACTCCGGCAGCATGCCCTCGCCGCCGCGCCAGAAGTCGCGGATCGAGTCGCGGTACTTGCCGTTCCACTCGGTCCACAGCGGCGGGAAGTTGCCGACCTGGTAGCCGCCCTCCCCCACGTCCCACGGCTCGGCGATCAGCTTGACCTGGGAGACGACCGGGTCCTGCTGGACCAGGTCGAAGCGGAACCCGTCCACGTGCATCTCGGTCACCCAGTAGCGCAGCGAGTCCATGATCAGCTGAAGCGCGTGGGGACTCTGCACGTTGATGCTGTTGCCGGTGCCCGTGGTGTCCATGTAGTACTGCGGGTCGTC
>JAOPYG010000305.1 GCA_025964685.1 Actinoallomurus sp.
AGTTGCTCGGGCGCGGTCACCAGCACCGACAACGCCAGCGCGAGATAGGCGTACGTGTGGGGCGTGAACGGCGCGCCAGAGGTGCGTTCCAGCCACCGCTGGCCACCCCGCCCGAGGCCGGCCTTGAGCAGCCGGGCGAAACCCGGCTCCACCACCAGCCGGTAGCCCAGGAACTGCCCGAAGGTCCGTGCCAATTCGTCGGCGTGCCTGCGGATCAGCCGGAACTCCTCCGGGTGGGACTCGGGAGTGACCAGAGGATGGCCGAGCAGCAGCCGGGCCGCGACGCGCCGTTCAGCTGCCAGCTCGCTCGCGAAGTCGCTCACCCGGCGGCCTCCATGTCGTCCGAACGTGCCGCACTGATCCGCACCGTTATTCCGTCGAGCGTGAGATCGCCGTCCGCCCCGTGGACGACGGTCGTGGCGCCGGGCGCCCGGACGAGCCGCAGCCGGACATCCAGATCGTCGTCGGTGCTCCGCACCTCGCCGAAGTCCGGCGGTGCACTGGCGAGCGAGCGCGCGAGGAGGTCGAGCATGAGCCGGGTCGCGGCGGCGGTCAGACGTACGTCGGCGAGCCTCGCGCCGGCCGCCCGTAGTTCCGCGGCCGCCGCCCGCTGCCGACTGGTCTGTTCCCGAGCCTGTTCCCGCAACCTGTCCTGCTGCTCGCCGTAGTCCTCGGGGCCGGCCGTCCTGCCCCGGGGAGCGCGTGAGCCGCGCTCCTTCAGCGCGACGGGAACGCGGACGCCGGGCCCGGACCACCAGCTCGTCGTCGCCGGCACATCCCGGTCGGTGTCGGGCGCGATGCCCAGATGACGGGCGCCGTACATGCCGAAGGCGGCGGCGAACAGGTCGTGCGCGGTCGCGTCGTCGGCGCCCTCGAACCACTGTGCGAGATTCAGCAGATCCCGGCGGCGGGAGAGGCCGCCGCTGGAGGAGCGGATCATCCGCTTGGCGTTGGCGAGCAGTGCCTGAAGAGCGCGCAGTGTGGCGTCGCGGAGCTGCTCCACCTGACTGCCCTGGCCGTCGTCGATGAACCACGCCCGCAGTCCGGCCCAGTCGTCGATGTCGCGCCCTCGGCTGCGCTGGATCCGGACGTCGGCCTGCTGCAGCGCGGCGAGCCCTTGGTCCGCCGCGTCGATGCTTTTCAGGATCTCCGGAAGCCGCGGCCACAGACGGTCGATGGCCGCCTCGATCCGCGGGGAGAACACGACGACGTCCTCGGTGATCGTCTCTGCGTAGTCGAGTAGCAGCTCCTTGAACCCGGTGAACTCCGCGGTGTCCAGGTCGTACCGGAAGATCACCTGACCGAGGTAGGCGTAGAAGTCGCGCACCGAGTCGGCGAACTGTCCGAACTGCGCGAACAGCGTGGAGATCCGGTCCAGCGCCTCGCGCGGCTCGATCCCACCGGGACGGCCGCTCATCTCGTCGAGGTCCTCGAGCCCACGGGCGACGAGGGCCAGCAGCTCACGGCTCACCTCGCGAGCGGCGTCAGCGGTGGCCAGGATGTCATCCGCCTGGCGCTGGATCCGCTCGCCCAGCGTGGACAGCTGGTAGCGGGAACGCACACGGTGATACTCACGGATACTGCCCGCCTTGACCGGGCGAGAGCTGGGTATGAGATCGCCCCAGATTCGCAGCTGCTCCAGCTTCGCGGCCAGCGTCTCGACGGTGAACCGTTCACCGAGCCGCTCCGCCAGGTCGTGGGCGGAAAGGTCGGCGAGCAGCGTCGAGGTGAAGACGCGCATGATCGCCAGGTACGCCGCGCGGTCCGGCACGGTCAAGTAGGTATAGGCGGTCAGCCGCTCCAGGTCTGCCTCCACGGTCTGCCACCGTACGCGTCGAAGGAGACAAATGCGGTCGGCGCGGCTGGAACGTGCACGCCGCCGGCAGCACGTCCGTCGTCCATCCCCAGGTCGGTACATCTCAGCTAACGCATGCCGCCTCAGTCGAGCGAGCGCGGATTGCGGGCGTACCTCGAACCATCCGGCACCTGTGTGATGTTCGGTCCGGCATGTCTCAGCTGACGCTGGCTAGATGATCCCGCGTTCGGACAGGGCGGCGAGTTCGCCCTCGGGAATGCTTAGCAGGCCGCTGTAGACGTCGGTGTTGTGTTCGCCGAGTTCGGGGCCGAGATGGCGTACGGAGCCGGGGGTCTCGCTGAGGCGGGGGAACGCGTTCTGCATCGGGAGCTCGCCGAAGTCGGGATGCGCGAGGCGGATGATCGCCTCTCGGGCGGCGAAGTGCGGGTCCTCGAACATGTCGCGTGCCGTGTAGATGCGGCCTGCGGGCACGCCGCCGTCGTGCAGTTTGCCCAGCAGTTCGCCGGTGCCGAAACCGGCCGTCCACTGGGCGATCAGTTCGTCCAGCTCGTCCATGTTCTGGCCTCGCGCGGCGTGGGTGGCGTACCGGGGGTCCGTCGAAAGCTCGGGCCGGCCCATCACCGCCGCCAACCGGGCGAAGACCGTGTCCTGGTTGGCCGCCACGAGGATCATTTCGCCGGTCTTGGTCGGGTAGACGTTGCTGGGTGCGACGTTGGACAGCACCGGACCGGTACGTTCGCGCTGGTAGCCGGCGATCGCCCACTCGGGCAGGAGCGACTCCATCATCGCCAGGACGGCCTCGTAGATGGCCGAGTCGACGACCTGCCCCCGGCCGGTGCGGTGCCGGTTGTGCACGGCGGCGAGGGCGCCGAGGGTGGCGAACACCGCGGCCAGCGAATCGCCCAGGGAGATCCCGGCACGCGACGGCGGGCTGCCGGGGTCGCCGATGACGTGGCGGACGCCGCCCATCGCCTCGCCGATCGAGCCGTAGCCGGCCCGCGGGGCGTACGGGCCGGTCTGGCCGAAGCCGGTGACCCGTACGAGCACCAGGCCGGGATTGGTCGAACGCAGCCGGTCGAAGTCCAGGCCCCAGCGTTCCAGGGTGCCGGGGCGGAAGTTCTCCACGACGATGTCGGCGCGGTCGATGAGCCGCCGGGCCAGATCCTGCCCCTCGGTGGTACGCAGGTCGCAGGTGACCGACTTCTTGTTGCGGGCGATGACCGGCCACCACAGGGACCTGCCGTGCGGCTTCTCGCGGCCCCACTGGCGCATCGGGTCGCCGGCGCCGGGGGACTCCAGCTTGATCACCTCGGCGCCGAAGTCGCCCAGGAGCTGCCCGCAGAACGGGCCCGCGATCAGCTGGCCCATCTCGACCACACGGAGGTCCGTCAGCGGACCGGAAGACGTCATCGGAGGCCGAACTCCCAGTTTCCGCCGTTCCCGTACTCACGGAGAATGCGACGGGCCGCGCTCTGGACGTGGACCTCGTCGGGTCCGTCGTAGAGGCGGGCCTCCCGCGCGTGCCGGTACATGCGCGACAGGGGAGTGTCATCCGTCAGCCCGGCTGCGCCGTACGCCTGGATCGCCCGGTCGACGACGTTGTGCAGCATCCGGGCGCCGACGACCTTGATGACGCCGATCTCGACGCGCGCCTCGTCGCCGGCGTCGATCCGGTGGGCGGCCTGCAGCGTGAGCAGGCGCGCGGCCTGGATCTCGGCGTACGAGTCGAACACGTGCTGCTGCATCAGCTGCTTGTCCGCGAGCGGCCCGCCGAAGGCCGTACGGGAGTTGAGCCGGTCGCACATCAGGTCGAAGGCGCGCTGGGCCTGGCCGAGCCAGCGCATGCAGTGGAAGATGCGGCCGGGGCCGAGACGCTGCTGGGCGATGCGGAACCCCTGCCCGCGCGGGCCCAGGAGGTTGCCGGCGGGTACCCGCACCTCGTCGTACACGACCTCGCAGTGCCCGCCGTTCAGCCCGAGCACGGGCGTTTCGCGCACGATCCGGTAGCCAGGAGTGGAGGTCGGCACGATGATCATGCTGAAGGCCCGGTGGGGCGGGGTGTCCTCGGGCTCGGTACGGCACATCACCGTGGTGTACGCGGCGGCCGCCGCGCCGGTGGTGAACCACTTGTGGCCGCGGATCACCCACTCGCCGCCCTCCAGCGTGCCGGTCGTGCGGATCCCGGTGGGGTCGGAGCCGGTCGCCTCGGGCTCGGTCATCGCGAAGCTGGGCGAGATCTCCCCGGCGACCATCGGCGCGAGGTAGCGCTCCCGCCACTCCGGCTCGGCGTACTCGTGCAGCATGAGTGAGTCCTGGAGGGTGAACGTGCCGAGGGCGAGCTGGCCCCACTCGCTGCGGCCCTGCACCTCGTTCACGAACACGTAGTCCAGGAACGG
>JAOPYG010000320.1 GCA_025964685.1 Actinoallomurus sp.
CCGCACATCCGCGCGGCCGACTCGATCTTCGGGTCGATCTGCTCGATGAACGGCGTCATGACGAGGATGACGAACGGCACCGCGGGCACGAGGTTCGCCAGGATGACGCCGGACAGCTTCCCGGCCAGGTGGAACTTGTAGAGCACGGTGGCCAGCGGCACGCCGTACGTGATCGGCGGGATGAGGATCGGCAGCAGGAAGGTCACCATCAGCACCCGCTTGCCGGGAAAGGTACGGCGGGCCAGCGCGTACGCGGCGGGCACGCCGACGAGCAGCGAGATCACCACCACCGCGAGGGCGACCTCCAGGGTCACGATCAGCACGCCACCGAGGTCGAACTCCCGCCACGTGGTGCCGTACCAGCGTGTGGTCCAGCCGGCCGGCAGCCACCCGCTGAACCACTTCGTGCCGAAGGAGTCCACCACGACGGCGCCCACGATCCCGGCGAGGATCAGCATGAAGAAGATCACCGCGCCCCAGACCAGCCAGGCCCCGGGCCGCAGTGCGAGCCGCTTGCGCTCGCTGACGATAACTGCGCTCATGGTCGCGCTCCCCTCCTCACTCGCTGCTCCGTCATCCCTTGCCTCCCGTCGCGCCGCGGTAGAGGCGGGACCGCCAGCCGAGGACCAGCCCGATGACGATCAGCTCTACGGCGCCCATGATCATGGCGATCGCCGAGGCCATCGAGTAGTCGTACTGCTCGAACGCCGCGTGGAAGGCCGCGATCGAGATCACCCGGGTCTGCCTCGACGGATCACCGACCATGATCGCCGAGGGGAAGACCGAGAACGCCAGCACGAACGACAGGCAGAAAGTGATGCCCAGGCCCGGTGCGAGCAGCGGCAGCGTGATGTGGCGGAACCTCTGCCACCAGCCCGCGCCGAGCGTCGCCGCCGCCCGCTCCAGCGTCGGGTCGATGCCGCTGAGGTAGGACAGCGTCAGCAGGAACGCGAACGGGAACCCCGAGATGATCAGCGAGAACAGCACGCCCCAGTAGTTGTGCGTGAACCGCACCGGGTGGTCCACGATGCCCACGTCGAGCAGCAGCCGGTTGAGCCAGCCGGTGGGGCCCATGAACGCCAGCAGCCCCTCGGCGGTCAGCACGGTGCCGAGCGTGATGGGCACGACGAGGATCGTGGTGATCGTCCGCTTGCCACGGAACCGGCCCCGCATGCGGTACGCGATCGGCACCGACGCGATCACGTTGAACAGCGCACCGGGCAGGCTGAGCTTCAGCGTGGTCCAGATCGTGTTCCGCAGGTAGGGGTCGGCGAAGAAGTTGTGGTAGTCGGCGAACGGACCCGAGCCGTACTGCTGTACCGCCTCCGAACCGGGCTGCGGCTGGAAGGACAGCTGCAGCCCGTACACGAAGGGATAGATGAAGAGCGCCACGATGAAGATGACGGCCGGCAGCAGGAGCAGCAGCGTACGGTCCAGGCCGCGGTCGGCCAGCCGGTGCCGCAGCGCCATCCGCGCGTCGGCGACCGACGCCGCGGCGCCGGCCTGGGTCGCCACCTAGGCCACCTTCTCAGGAGCCGCCGGGCTATCGGCCGCGAAGACCAGCACCCGCTCCGGCGGCACCGACACCGTCACCCGGTCGCCCGGCGCGAGGCGTGCCACGGCACGGAGGTGGAGCTGCTCGCCGGAGGCCGTACGCGCCTGGACGGCCTGCTCGCGGCCCTGGTACTCCACGACCTCGACATCGACCTCCATGGCGTTCGGGCCGTCGCCCACGGTGAAGTCCTCCGGCCTGATCGCGGCGACCGCGACCTGGCCGAGATCCTCGCGGCGTGTGCCGTTCAGGTCACCGAGCACGACGGACTTGTCCGCGACCGACGTGACCGGCAGCTCCAGCTCGTTGCGGTACCCCATGAACCCGGCCACGAAGCGGTTGGCGGGCTCGGTGTAGACGTCCTCCGGCGCGCCGATCTGCTGGACCCGGCCGTCGCGCAGCAGGACCAGCCGGTCGGCCAGCGACAGCGCCTCCTCCTGGTCGTGCGTGACGTACACGGTGGTGAGCCCGAGGGTCTGGTGGATCCGCTTGATCTCCGTGCGCATCTCGAGCCGCAGCTTCGCGTCGAGATTGGACAGCGGCTCGTCCATCAGCACCAGCGAGGGCTCCAGCACGATGGCGCGGGCGATCGCGACACGCTGCTGCTGGCCCCCGGACAACTGGCCGGGGAACTTCTCGGCGTGGTCGACGAGCTGCACGAGGGACAGCGCCTCGTCCACCCGCCGCTGCGCCTCGGCCTTGCCGACACGTGCCATCCGGAGCCCGAAGGCGATGTTGCCGCGCACCGACATGTGCGGGAACAGCGCGTAGTTCTGGAAGACCATGCCGAAGCCGCGCTGTTCCGGCGGCACCGTGTCGATCCGCTTGTCATCGAGCCAGATCGAGCCGCCCGACAGCGGCAGCAGACCCGCCAGGCAGTTCAGCGCGGTCGACTTTCCGCAGCCGGACGGCCCGAGCAGCGCCACGAACTCGCCGCCCTTGATGGTCAGGTCGAATCCATCCAGGGCGGGAACTCCCCCGAAGCTGCGGCTCACCTTCTCGAGCCGCAGCTCCGAAATCCTGGAACTCACTTGTGCACCTTTCCGCTCCCGACCGTGCGGTCCCACTGGTCGAACGCGGCGACCTGCTGCTCGGCGGGCAGCGAGCTCTCCTTGGGGAACTTCGCGATCCAGCCGTCGTACTCCGGGCGGCCGAACTGCTGGATGACCTGCTGGGACTTCGGCGGCGCCATCTGCACGGTCACGCCATTGACGGCCGGGCCCGGGTAGAAGTAGCCGGTGTCGTAGGCCTTCGCCTGCTGCTGCGGGGTGAGCATCCACTTGATCAGCTGCAGGTCCGCGGACAGCACGTCGGCGGAGACACCGCGGGGGACGACGGCGTACTGGGCGTCGGTCACCCAGTGCATGCCCTTGAGGTAGGTGACCTTGTCACCGGCCGGCACCTGGCCGAGCGCCCTGGGGTTGATGTCCCAGCCCGTGGTGCTGGCGATGATGTCGGCGGACCCGTTGGCGAGGTTCGCCATCGTCTCCGACGTCTTGGACGGGTAGTAGTCGACGTACTTGGTGAGCTCCTGCAGGTACGCCCAGGTCTTGGTCCAGCCGGCCTTGGGGTCCTTAGGGCCTGCGTCGCCGAGAATGTAGGGCAGGCCCATGAGGAGCGTACGGCCGGGGCCGGAGTTGGCCGGACGGGCGTACTGGAACTTCTTCGGGTGCGCCTTGGCCCAGGCGAGCAGCTCCTCCGCGGTCGCCGGCGGCTTGGTCACCGTCTTCGGGTTGTACTCGATGAGCGGCCCGGAGGGGTAGTAGACGACCTCCACGCCGTGGCCCTGCGCCAGCTCCTGCATCTTCTGCGCGGGCGGCAGGTAGTTCGCGTTGCCGAGGCGGCTGGCGTAGTCGTCGGTCTTGACCCACAGATTCTGGCTGATGCCGGCGGACAGCGCGTCCGTGCCGGTGAGGACGAGCCCGATCTGCACCTGGCCGCCGCTCTGCTGTGCCTTGATCTTGCCGGGCAGCTCGGGCGCGGTGGCGCTGGTGTAGGTCACCTTCTTTATGACCTTCGGATGTGTCTTGACGAACTCGTCGATCATCCCCTTGGTGAGCTGGAGGTTGCCCGCGACATCGATGATGTTGAGGGTCACCGCCTTCTTGGGGTTGTCCGGCACCGAGGCCGGTGTCAGGTCCTTGGTCCCGCCCCCGGAGTTCGGCGAGCCACACGCACCCACCAGGACGAAAACCGCCGCGAGGCACAACTTCTTTGCGCGCATGAGGGGATTCACCTTCCAGTCGGATCGGGCGGAACGGCGGTCGACGCCCGCACGATCAGCTGACATTCGAGTTCCCGGCGAAGATCCCCCGCTTCGGCGCCGGTGACGGTCAGGAGGCTCACGAGCAGGTCGACGGCCGCGCGGCCCGCTCGTTCGTTCTGCATCGACACAGTGGTCAGCGGCGGGGTGGCCATGCCCGCCATCGGGATGTCGTCGAACCCGACGACGCTCATCTGCGTGGGCACGGACACGCCACGGTCGGCCAGCCGGGACATCACGCCGAGCGCCATGAGGTCGTTGTAGGCGATGATCGCCGTCACGCCCTCCGCTATCGCCAGATCGGCCGCATGCGGCCCTCCGTCGAAGCGCGGCGCGAACGGCCCCAGCTCCACGATCTCGAGGTCCTGCCGGGCCGCGCGGCGCAGTCCGCGCCGGCGTTCCCGGTTCGACCACGAGGCGCGTGGCCCGCTCAGGTAGGCGATCTTGCGATGCCCGAGAGCGGCGAGATGGTCGACGGCCTGGCGCATGCCGCCCGCGGCGTCCATGAGCACGGCCGGCTGCTGCCCCACCTGGCGGTTGATGAACACCAGGGACGTCGTACCGACGACGCGTTCGAGCTGGGCGGCGGACATGCGCGACGAACAGAGGATGACGCCGTCGACCTGCTTGGCCATGGCCTGGACGAGGGCGATCTCCTCCGTGGCGTTCTCGTCGCAGTCCGCGAGGAAGACCGCGTAGTCGGCCTCGCGGGCGCGTGCCTGCACACCCTTCAGCACGCTGGGAAAGAAGGGATTGGACAGGTCGGGGATGATCACGCCGAGGTTTCCGGTCTTACCCGTGATCAGTCCCCGTGCGGCGCGGTTCGGGCGGTAGCCCAGCCGCTCCGCGGTCTCCAGAACGTGGTGCCGGGTCTCGTCTCGCACCATCTCCGGCACGGTGAACGCCCGGGACACGGTGGACACCGAGACCCCTGCCTCACGCGCGACGTCCTGGATGGTCACCGGCACACGAATCTCCTAGGCCGTTTGGATTGAGTGAAACTCTGCAATCCTTTGCAAAAATCGTCAACGTAACCTTTGCGCCATAAGAGGGTTACCTGACTATCCCCGGCCGAGAAGGACTCTGGTGTTGTCCCAGCCCTCGAGGCCGGGATCCAGGTGGGCGAGGTCCGTGGCCGTACGAAGCCGGTGCCAGCCGGGCGAGGAGCGAACGGCGCCGGGGCTCGCGGCGGCGGCCCGCAGCCGGCTCGGAGCGTCGGGGGTGTCCAGGTCGATCTCCCCGATCCAGGAGGGTGCGGGCAGCCGGGCGGCCAGCGCCACCAGCCCCCCGCCCTTGGCCGGGCAGATCGCGACCTCGCCGCCGCCGAGAGCGCGGAAGAGCTTGCCGAGCAGCAGGGGCGGCAGGTCAGGCGCGTCGTGCGCGACGACCGCCGCCTGCTCGGCGCCGAGTGCGGCCAAGGCGTCCAGCAGCGCGCGCAGCCCGCTCGCATGCACGACTTCGGTGCCGGGCCAGGTGATCGCCTCGGCGTCCGCGTCGGGCGCCGACAGCGCGAGGACCGCAGTGACCAGCTCGAGCCCGGCGACCACCTCGTAGGTGTCCTCCAGCACGGCGAGCCGGAACTCCGCCGGGTCGGCGCCGGGCGGGGTGGCGACCTCGCGCCCGGCCAGGACCGCGACGTAGCGGGCCGTCACGTGACGGGCTCTCCATCCTCCAGGGGCAGGCCGGCGGTGGCGGCGACGCCTTCGAGGTAGCCACGGGCACGCTCGGTCTTGGGGTAGCGGTTGACCAGTTTCCAGAACGCCGGCCCGTGACCGGGCTCGAGCAGATGCGACAGCTCGTGCACCAGGACGTAGTCGACGACCCAGGCGGGCATGCCGCGAAGCTGGGCCGACAGCCGGATCGTGCCGTCCTCGGGCGTGCACGAGCCCCAGCGGCTGTGCTGGTTGCCGACCCAGCGCACGCTCACGGGCGCCACGCGGCCGTCGAGGTAGCGCACCGCCAGCTCGCGGGCACGGTCGAACAACACGTCGTCGCTGGGGTGCCGGCGACGCTCACGCCTCGCCAGTCTCTCCAGCACCGTCGCGATCCACTCCTGCTCTTCTGCGGAGGTCAACCCGGCCGGCACCATCACGACCGTCTTGTCGCCGTCACGACGCGCGGTGACCGTACGGCGCCGTCGTACGCTGCGACGGACTTCTATCTCGCCTGTGGGGGGCACCGTAGCACCGTACCGAAAACTTTGTTTTCTCCACAGGGGGTGGATCGCATCGATGCAGGTAGAACCGGGGTAATTCATTCATCCCCAGGACTGTCCACACCCTTGTACGCAGGCTGTCCACAGCGACACACCCTGCCGTCCCCACCGGGTCCCCAAGTTCGTCCACAGGCTTCGTTGACGCCTGCACGCCTCCGCTCCTACCGTCGCGCCACCGGGGGTTCCCGCGCGCACGGGCCGGCGGCCTGACTGGGAAGGGCAGCGGCCGGACCGGCGCGCGGGAGCCTTCCCGATGTGCGGTGTCCTGGTCACTCACCCTCCTCACGGTCGCTCCCTAGCGGCCGGTGAACCTGGGTGCCCGCCTCTCGCGCTGGGCGGCGATTCCCTCGGCGAGATCGGCCGAGGCCATGGTCACCGGCTGGGCGAGCGACTCCCAGCGCAGGGCCGCCTCCACGCTCGGCTGACCACCGCCGGCCAGCGCCGCCTTGGTCAGGCGCGTGGCGACCGGGGCCTGCTCGGCGATCTGGGCCGCGACGCCGAGTGCCACGTCGAGCACGTCCTCGCGCGGCACCGAACGGTTCACCATGCCGTACGACGCCGCCTCGGTTCCGGTCACGACGCGTCCGGTGAAGAGCATCTCGCGGGCCAGCGGCAGGCCGCCCACCTCGGGCAGGAGGTACGTCGCGGCCATGCCCGGATGGATGCCGAGGCGGGTGAACGGCGCGACCAGCTTGGCGTCGCCCGCCGCGTACCGCAGGTCGCAGGCCAGGGCCAGGCACAAGCCCGCACCGACGGCGGCTCCGTTGACCGCGGCCACGGTCGGCACCTCAAGATCGCGGATCGACAGCCAGGTCCGGTAGAAGCCGAGCATGTGGTCGCGCAGCGCGGGGACCTCGACCTGTCCCCGGTCGGCGATCCAGGAGAGGTCACCGCCGGAGGAGAAGGCGCTCCCGGCACCGGTCACGACCACGCACCGCAGGCCGGAGTCCCCCCGGAGGCCGTCGATCACCTCGCGCCAGGCGGCCGTCATCGGGTCCGACATCGCGTTGCGCCGGGCGGGGTCGTTGAGGGTGACCAGGACGATTCCGCCGGGCCGCCGGTCCACGAGTAGCCGTTCGCTCATGAGCCCTCCTTCGTCGGGGGCGGGACCAGGGCGCTGTGCTCGTCGATTCGCTCGCTCATGGGCGGAGGGTAGTGGGCGGCGGATGACCGCAGTGAGAAAGCACACACTTACCCGTTTGGCCTGCTCACCTATGCTCGCAGGTGCAAGCGGTGAACATCTGGCGTATACCGGTATGGACGTGTGACGTCTCTCCCGCACAATGAAGACGTGACCGGACCGGACCGACAGCCCCAGCAGCCTCGCGGATGCGCGAACAAGCAGGTAGGCGAATGAGCGATCTCCCCCGTCGCGCCGTGACACGGACCGCCAAACTGGCTTCCCTCCCGATCGGCTTCGCCGGTCGTACGGCGCTAGGCGTCGGCAAGCGCACCTTCGGCAAGTCCGCCGAGCTGGTCGCGGTAGAGATCCAGCAGCGCACGGCCGAACAACTGTTCAAGGTGCTCGGCGAGCTCAAGGGCGGAGCGATGAAGCTCGGCCAGATGCTGTCGATCTTCGAGGCCGCGCTGCCACCCGAGATCGCGGGCCCCTACCGCGCCACGCTCACCCGGCTGCAGGAGGCGGCTCCGCCGCTGCCCGCGCGTACCGTGCACCGGGTCCTGTCCGAGGGACTCGGCGAGGACTGGCGCGAGCTGTTCGCCGAGTTCGACGACCGGCCGGCCGCGGCGGCCTCCATCGGCCAGGTGCACCAGGCGGTCTGGCACGACGGACGTACGGTCGCCGTCAAGGTGCAGTACCCCGGAGCCGGCCGGGCCCTGCTGAGCGACTTCAACCAGCTCGCCAGGCTTGGACGTCTCTTCGCGGCGCTGATGCCCGGACTCGACATGAAGACCATGCTCGCCGAGCTCAAGGAACGCGTCCGCGAGGAGCTCGACTACACGATCGAGGCGGAGTCCCAGCAAGCCTTCGCCGCGGCGTACGCCGACGACCCCGACATCTACGTCCCCGAGGTCGTCGCCCAGGCCGGTGACGTGCTGGTCACCGAGTGGATGGACGGCACCCCGCTGTCAGCGATCATCGCCAAGGGCACGCAGGAGCAGCGCGACCACGCGGGCCTGCTGTACTGCCGGTTCCTGTTCTCCGGTCCGGCGCGCTGCGGCCTGCTGCACGCCGACCCGCACCCGGGCAACTACCGGCTGCTCGACGACGGCCGCCTCGGCGTGATCGACTTCGGCGCCGTCGATCGGCTGCCGGGCGGTTTCCACCGGCGGATCGGCATGCTCATGCGCATCGGCACGCTCCTCGACATCGACGAGATCATGGAGGCCCTCCGAGAGGAAGGCTTCATCCGCGAGGGCGTGGAGGTCGACCCCGAGTCGTTGCGCTCGTTCATCATGCCGGTCGCCGAGCCGCTGATAGAGGACACGTTCAAGTTCAGTCGCGAGTGGCTGCGCCAGGAGTTCGCCCGCGTCACGGACCTACGGCCGACGAACATCGTGCGCCAGCTCAACCTGCCGCCGTCGTACGTGCTGATCCACCGTGTGGTGGCCGCCGGCACGGGGGTGTTGTGCCAGCTCGAGGCGGAGGGACCGTTCCGCGGCGAGGCACTGCGGTGGGTGCCCGGTTTCGCCGACGACGATCCGACGGACGAGGCGGAGATCGCCAGCTGAGGCCGGAGATCTACCAGTAGGCCGGGTCGAGGCGGCCTTCGATCGAGCGGATGTTGTCGCGGCTGCAACGGTCGCACAGGTGCTGCGCGCCGCGCTCGGTCACGTCGGTCGTCCACCCGAGCGGTGACTCCGCCGTGGCCCCGCACGAGGTACAGATGACCATCCCGCATGCCCCCTCTGTCGGTCTGCCCCAAGCATCACGGATCCGACGCGCGAGCGGAAGCGAAACGCCGCCATGATGGCCGAGGCCTTACCGTCGCCGTGATGATCACGTCAGCCGCAGGCGGTGAATGTCGGTATAGGGCCCTTCGGCGCTGACCTTCCGCCGAAACGGCGAACGACAGCGCTCCGCGGAACGCGCAGGACCCCCGGCCCGTGGTGCCGGGGGTCCTGTACTCGGGTAATCCGGGAAGGCGTGCCGACCTCTCTAGGTCAGCGCGTGGTCAGCAGACGCCGAAGGCGGACGGCGGTCGGCTCGGCGTCACGCCGGGCCCGGCGCATGGCCCGGGCCTGGGCGACACCGCGCCGACGTACCGCGTCGCGCTCGGCGTCACGTATTCGCTCCTGGGACAGTTCGATGCTCAGCAAGCTCATTCTCTGCTCTTTCTCGATGTGGACGGATGGTGACGTCATGCCGCCACCTCGGCGTTCTTGCGCGGACGGCCGCGCGGACGCTTGCGAGGAACGACGACGCCGCGGATGAACAGCTCTCCACCCCAGACACCCCAGGGCTCGTGGCGCTCGAGAGCACCGGCCAGGCAGGCACGCCGGATCGGGCACTCGGCGCAGAGCGCCTTGGCCAGCTCGACGTCCTGGGGCGACTCCGCGAAGAAGAGCTCAGGCTCGTACCGACAGGGAAGATCCAGGTTCTCGCTGATCGCGGTGAGCGCGAGGCCCAAGGTCTCCACCCCTTTCTCAATCTGATCTCGTTGGCTCTGTGTGGCCGAGACACGGTGTTGGCCAAACGTGGTGTTGGTCCAAACAAAAAGGCCGCGGTTCCCGGGGTTCGGGATCCGCGGCCTGGAGGCCTGCTCAGAGCTTTCACTCTGGCGGTCTCCAGGGGGGCGGACCCAGCGACATACGGATGCCGGTGTCCTTGACCTGGGCATTGGCCTGAACAGCCGCGAACGTGGCGAAGACATGCAGCTCCACCCGCTTCTCCACGCCATCGGCTCGCACACGCCCGCATTCGAGGGACGCATAGCCGGCCGGAAGCGGCGCGATGCCACGCGGGGAGAGCACAGTCGTACGCGGGCATGCGGCGGCCCAGGTCAAGGAACCGATGTGGTTACTCACAGGACTGCCACCGCCTCTCTCATCCGCGGACTCTCCCCCCGATCGGGGGGGAGCCCTTCATGTGCTCGCGAGAAGCGTACGATCGCCGCCCCGATACGGGCAACGTATTTTCCACCTGCGATTTCTTATTTTTCTTCGCGTTGACGCGCGGCCTCGTAGAGGAGCACCGTCGCGGCGGACGCGGCGTTCAGCGAACTGGCCGCTCCGCCGATGGGGATGCGCACCACTTCGTCGCAGGCAGCGAGCCAACTCGCGCTCATCCCGCGGGTCTCGTTGCCGATCACGATGAGGGTCGGGACGCGCAGATCGCAGCGGGAGACGTCGCGGGTTCCGGTCTCGTCCGTGCCGATGATGCGGATGTCCGCTGTACGGGCCCAGTCGGCGACCACGCCTGGCGCCGGCGCGCGGACGACCGGGACGGCGAACAGCGAGCCGGTGCTCGCGCGCACGGCCTTGGGGTCATAGACGTCGGCGGCGTGCCCGGTGACGATCACCCCGGCGGCGCCGAACGCGTCGGCGGAGCGTACGACGGTGCCGATGTTGCCCGGGTCGCTGGGCCGGTCGAAGACGATGACCGGCCCGGTGGGGGTGATGCGGGACAGGTCGTCCGGCGGGAGCTCGGCGACCACCACCAGCTCCGCGTCGTCCTTGCCGGCGAGCTCGGCCAGCAGGTCGGGTGCCATCTCGACGCGCTCGGCGTCCGTCGCGTGCAGCACGCCGTCCGCCCACGACGACAGCCGCCGCCCGGCGGCGTACAGCAGGCAGCGGATCGGCCAGCCACGCTCGACGGCGATGGTGATCGGCCGGACTCCTTGCACGAGGAACTCCCCCGACCGCCCGCGCTTCGTACGGTTGGCCAGCAGCGCCTCCCACTGCTGGAAACGGGCGTTGCGCGTCGTGACCCGCATCGGCCCCGCACCCCTCACTGTTCGGGCTCGGTGGTCCTGATCAGCCCCTCCTGGACGACCGAGACGACCAGCTCGCCCTCCCGGGTGAACACCTGGCCCCGGGCCATGCCGCGAGCGCCCGAGGCGTTGGGGGTGTCCTGGGCGTACAGCAGCCACTCGTCGGCGCGGAACGGGCGGTGGAACCACATCGCGTGGTCGAGGCTGGCGCCCATCGTCTTCTTGTCGCCCCACGCACGGGCGTGGTTGAGCAGCACCGTGTCGAGCAGGGTCATGTCCGAGGCGTACGTCATCAGGCACACGTGCAGCAGCGGGTCATCTGGCAGCTCGCCGTCGACGCGCAGCCAGACCTTCGACTCCGGGCCGCTGAGCGACGGGTCCCTGGCGGCCTCCCAGGTGAGCGGCGTGACGTGCCGCAGGTCGACCGGGCGTCGCCGGAAGAAGTCGTTGTCCTGCGGCCCGAAGATGCCCTCCATGCGCTCACGGAACGTCGGCAGCGTCTCCGGACCCGGCACCTCCGGCATCGGCGCCTGGTGGGACAGGCCCTCCTCGATCACCTGGAACGACGCCGACAGCGTGAAGATCACCTTGCCGTGCTGCACGGCGGAGACGCGGCGCGTGGTGAAGGACCGGCCGTCGCGGACCCGGTCGACGGTGTAGACCAGCGGCACGCTGGGGTCGCCGGGCCGGATGAAGTAGGCGTGCAGCGAGTGGACGTGCCGGTCCGACGGCACCGTACGGCCCGCGGCGACGAGCGCCTGCCCGGCCACCTGGCCGCCGAACACCCGCTGCTGGCGTTCTTCGGGGCTGCGCCCACGGAAGATGTTCATCTCGATCTGCTCGAGGTCCAGCAGATCGAGCAGCTCCTTCAGAGCGGCGTTCATTTCGCGATTTCCCTACTCAAAGTGACCGGGGCATCAGTCAACCAGGTCGGCGGCCGGCGTCTCACCTCGGCACAACCCCAGCACGTCGGAGCCGTAACGGTCGAGCTTGACGGCACCGACGCCGGGGATGGCGGCCAGCTCCGGCTCCGACACCGGGGCGCGTTCGGCGATGGCCTGCAGGGTGGCGTCGGTGAACACGACGTACGACGGAACCTTCTGTTTCTGGGACACGCTCACGCGCCAGTCCTTCAGCCGGGCCAGCAGGTCCTCGTCGTAGTCGGACGGGCAGCCCTCACAGCGGCCGAGCTTGCGCTCGATCGCCGCGGTCAGCGGGCGGCCGCAGACCCGGCACGGCTGCGGGCCCTGCGCGGCGGCCCGGCGCTTGGCGCGGTCGACCCGCGGCGGCCCGGAGCTCTGTGGGGCCAGGCCGTCGAGGAAGCGGGAGCGGCGGCGGCCCTTGCGCCCGCCGGGCGACCGGGCCAGCGCCCAGGACAGCGTGAGGAACTCGCGTGCCCGTGTCACACCGACGTAGAGCAGCCTCCGCTCCTCCTCGATCTGGTCGGGGCTCTTCTCCGCGTAGATGATCGGCAGCGTGCCCTCGACCAGGCCGGCGAGGAAGACCGCGTCCCACTCCAGGCCCTTGGCGGTGTGGAGGGTGGCGAGCGTCACGCCCTCGAGCGTCGGCGCGTGCTGGGCGCCGGCCCGCTCCTCCAGCTCGGCCACGAACTCCGGCAGCCCCGCCGACGGCCGGTCGGCGGCGACGTCCTCGGCGAGCTGGGCCAGCGCCGCGAGGGACTCCCAACGCTCCCGGGCGGCGCCCCGGCCGTCCGGCGGCCGCTCGGTCAGCCCGGCACTGGCCAGGACGTCGCGGACCGCGCGTACGAGCGGCTCGTCGCCCACCGAGCGCGCGGCGCCGCGCAGCAGCACCACGGCCTGGCGCACCTCGGCACGCTCGAAGAACCGCTCGGCGCCCTTGATGACGTAGGGAATGCCGGCGTCCGCGAAGGCCTGTTCGTACGGCTCGGACTGGGCGTTGATGCGGAACAGCACGGCGATCTCGCGGGCCGGCACGCCCTCGTCGAGCAGCTCGCGGATGCGCTTGGCCACCGCCTCGGCCTCGGCCACCTCGTCGTCGTACTCGTGGAAGACCGGGGCGGGACCTTCGCGGCGCTGCGCGATCAGCTCCAGGCGTTGCCCGCGTGCCTCGCCCCTCGCCTGTGCCAGCACGCCGTTGGCGAGGTGCACGACCTGCGGTGTGGACCGGTAGTCGCGGACGAGCTTGACGACCTTGGCCTGCGGGTGCTCGACCGTGAAGCCGAGGAGGTAGGACGGGCTGGCGCCGGTGAAGGAGTAGATCGTCTGGTTCGGGTCGCCGACGACGCAGAGGTCCTCGCGCTCGCCGAGCCAGGTGTCGAGCAGGAGCTTCTGAAGGGGGTTGACGTCCTGGTATTCGTCGACCACGAAGTAGCGGTACTGGTCGCGGAACTCGTTCGCGACATGCTGGTGCTCGGTGAGGATGGCGGCGGTGAGCTCGAGCATGCCCTCGAAGTCGAGCAGGTTGCGGTCGCGGCGGAGCTGTTCGTACGCGTCGTAGACCCGGGCCATGTCGAGGGCCTCCGCCGGTGGGGTGCGCCCCGCCTTGGCGGCCGCCGCCGCGTAGTCGGCAGGGCGGGTCTGGGTGACCTTCGCCCACTCGACCTCGGCGGCGGCGTCGCGCAGCTCCGTGCGGCCGAACGACAGGCGGCAGGCGCGGGCCGCCTCGGCCACCAGGCCGAGCTTGGACTCCACCAGCCGGGGCGGCTCTCCCCCGATGACCTTGGGCCAGAAGTAATGCAACTGCTTGTAGGCCGCGGCGTGGAACGTCTTGGCCTGCACGCCCGGGGCGCCGAGCTGCCGCAGCCGCCCGCGCAGCTCGCCGGCGGCACGCGTCGTGAACGTCACGGCGAGCACGCGCTGCGGGGAGATCACGCCGGTGAGCACGGAGTACGCGATCCGGTGGGTGATCGCGCGGGTCTTGCCCGTACCCGCGCCGGCCAGCACGCACACCGGGCCGCGCGTGGCCTCGGCGACCTCGCGCTGCTCCGGGTCGAGCCCGGCGAGCACCTCATCGGCCTCCATCGCCCCTCCTTCCACCGAGCGCTCATCCTCTCAGGCCCATCGGACGCTCATGTCCCAACCTTCACGGATCTCGTGCTGGGAATGCGACGGCATCACCGGGTGTTGAGGGTGCTGTTCGCCACCGAACGTTAGGCAAGCAAACGGACCGCGGGGAGAGTCATGACCACGCCCACAACGGGTGAGCTCACGATGTACACCACTTCGTGGTGTGGCTTCTGCAGGCGGCTGAAGACCCAGCTGGCCCGCGACGGGATCGAGATGGTCGAGGTCGACATCGAGCGGGACCCCGCGGCCGCCGAGTTCGTGGAGAACGTCAACGGCGGCAACCAGACGGTGCCGGTCGTGGTGTTCCCCGACGGCACCGCGGTCACCAACCCGAGCGCCAAGGACGTGAAGGCGCGCCTCGCCGCCCTCCCGAGCTGACCTCCTCGCCGAGCGGCGCCCCGAGCTGATCTTGCGGCGGGCGCCCGGGGAATGGACCGCTGCCTGCGGGATCCACTTTCCGACCAGCGGTAATGTGTGTTATGCGCGTGTCCCTGATCGCGACTCTGAAGCGTCGGCCACGCCCGCCGTTGGCGCTGGGGATCGTGGTGGGCCTCATCTGCCTCACGGTGGAGACACTGGCCGGCCTCATGCTGTCGCGTGTGGTGCCCGTCGAGTCCCTCGGCGTGCTGTACCTCGCCGGCCTGCTTCTCGTCGCCTCCCTGTGGGGCGTCCTCTTCAGTCTGGTGATGGCGGTCGCCAGCACCGTCGTCTTCGACTACTTCCTCGTTCCGCCCGCATGGAGCCTGCGGCTCGACCGGGGCGATGACCTGGTACTCCTCGGCGCCTTCATGGTTCTCGCCCTGCTGGCCTGCGCGCTCGCCCGGGTGATCCGATTGCTCGCCACCGAGGTGGAGTCACGCGAAGAGGCCGACCTGTCGGCCGAACTGGCCCGTCTCCTCCTGCGGGCACCGGAGCTGACCACGGCGCTCCCGGCCACCGCGCGCCGGCTGGCGCGGGCCCTGAACCTGCCGTCGGCCTCGATCCACATCGGCACGAAGGTCCCGGGCGAAGGGCAGGTCGCCTTCCCGCTGCCCGATGACGGCGCGCTGGCCACGCTCATCGTGCCGAAGGGTGTAAGGCGGCCGACGATGCGGCGCCTGCGGGAAAGAATGGTCCCCTCGCTGGGGGTGCTGCTGGAAGCGGCGTGCGAGCGCGAGCGGGTCGCGAACGCCCTGCGGCGCAGCCGTGACGAGCTCGCCCGGATCGCCGATGAGCAGGCCTCGCTGCGGCGCCTGGCCACGCTCGTGGCGCACGCGGCCCCGGCCGCGGAGGTCTTCCACGCGGTCGCCCGCGAGATGGGCCGGATCCTGAGGGCGCGGCACACTCTGGTGGTCCGGTACGAGCCGGTGGCCAGCGCGGTCACCGTCGGCACCTGGAACAACCGCCACGACCTCGACGCCACCATGCCGATCGGCTCGCAATGGACGCTGGAGAAGGGGACCGTCTCCGAACTCGTGGCGCGTACCGGGGCGCCGGGGCGGATCAACACCTACGAGGGCAACGGCAAGCTCGTCACCCGGCTGCGCGCGCGGGGGATCGTCTCCTCGGTCGGCTGCCCCATCGTGGTGGGCAGGTCCCTGTGGGGCGTGGCGATCGCCTCGTCGAGTACGTCACAGCCCCTGCCGGACGACACCGAGGTGCGGATGCTGGAGTTCACCGAGCTCGCGGCCGCCGCCATCGCGAACGCCCAGACCAACGCGGACTTGAAGGCCTCACGGGCCCGGGTCGTCGCCGCCGCCGACGAAGCGCGCCGCCGCATCGAACGCGACCTGCACGATGGGACCCAGCAACGCCTGGTCTCACTCGGCCTCGAGCTGCGCGGGATCGAGTGCGCGCTCCCCGCCGACCTGCCCGACCTGCGGATGCAGGTCGCCCAGACCACCAAGGGCCTGGAGGACACCGTGGTCGACCTGCAGGAGCTCTCCCGCGGCCTGCATCCCGCCATCCTCGCCAAGGGCGGCCTCGAACCGGCCCTCATGGTGCTCGCGCGCCGCTCCGCCGTCCCCGTCGAGCTTGACGTGTCCATCGGCGGACGGCTCCCCCAGCCCTACGAGGTCACCGTTTACTACGTCGTGTCCGAGGCGCTGACGAACACGGCCAAGCACGCGTTCGCGTCCGTGGTGCACGTCGACCTGACCGTGAGCGACGGGGTCATCCGGCTGTCGATCCGCGACGATGGCATCGGCGGAGCCGACCCTTCCTCCGGGTCCGGGCTGATCGGTCTCACCGACCGCGTCGAGGCGGCGGGAGGGAAGATCTCGATCGTGAGTCCGGCCCGGGACGGCACGTCACTCCTGGTCGAGATCCCCATCGAGTGATCCGCGTCACCACGCCCGGGACAGGTCGGTGATGACGACCTTGCCGATGGGGCGGTCCTCGATCAGATGCCGCAGGGCTTCGCCCGCGGCGTCGAGCGGGAAGATCGAGTCGATGACGGGGTGGATCCGGCCGTCGATGAGCAGATCGGTGATGGTCGACCAGGCCAGGCGCGCCTGCGCCGGGGTGACCGCGGCCAGGGAGAACCCGTGCAGGCTGGCGCGGCGCCGGACGATCTCGCCGATCGGCAGGTGCGCCGTCCCGCCGCCGGACTGGCCGACCAGCACGATCCGGCCGCCGGTCGCCAGCGCCTCCGCGATCTGGGCGGTCAGTGCCCCGCCGACACCGTCCACGGCCACGTCGACGCCGTCGGTGAATCCGTCGCCGAGCCCGTCGGGCAGCCGGTCGCGCTCCAGGTCGACCACCTCGATCCCGTACGCCCACGGCGCCGCGCGTACGGCCTCGGCCTTCGCCGTACTGCCCGCGCTGCCGGCCACGGCGGAGGCGCCCAGCGCCCGGGCCAGCTGAACGGTCGCGTTGCCGACGCTGCCACCGATGGCCGGGGAGAAGACGCGCTCGCCCGGTGCGAAGCCGCCCAGGCGCAGCGCGAGCACCGCCGTGAGGTAGGCGATCGGCACCGTGGCCGCCACCTCGTCGGCCACGTTCACCGGGATCTCGGCCAGGTTCTGTTCCGGGATCACCGCGAACTCGGCCATGGTGCCGTCGGTGGTCATGCCTCCGGCACCGGCGAGGAACATCACGCGGGTGCCCGGCGCCCAGTGGCCTGCGGGGTCGGTGATGACGACGCCCGCCCCCTCGTTGCCCAGCGTTACCGGAAGGGAGCGTGCCGAGTGCGTGGAACCGGTGGCGACGTTGTGGTCCCAGGGAGTGACGCCCGCGGCGGTGACCTGGACGAGCACCTCGCCGGCGCCGGGTGTCGGTTCATTGACCCACTCGACTCGCAGGTCGGTGGTGTGCCTGGTGATCGGGTACGCCCGCGCCGCCTTCAACACCGCCCCCTCATTCGCCCGGAGCGGGCACTTCTGCGGCACGATGTCCCTGACTGTCCCTACTTTCCCCGTGTGCCGCTTTCGTCCCCCGCGTCACTCGGCATACCCGTGGGGTGGACGCCGCACGCCTGGTCAGGGCCGGTACCTACCGTTATGGCGGGTACCGGCCCTGAGTCAGCGCCGACCGTCAGGACGGGAGCGTCCACTTCTGGTTGGCGCCACCGGTGCAGTCCCAGATCTGCAACCGGGTGCCGTTGGCCGAGCTGGGCCCGGCCGCGTCCAGGCAACGCCCCGACACGGGGTTCACCAGGGACCCGCCGGAACCGGCCTGCCACTTCTGCGCGCCGCTGCCGTTGCAGTCATACAGCTGCACCGGCGTGCCGTTCGCCGTACCGGCCGACGTGACGTCCATGCACTTGCCCAGCGCCCGCAGGGTCTGGTCCGACCCCACGGTCCAGTTCTGCGCCGTCGTGCCGTTGCAGTCATACAGCTGCACCGCCGCGCCGTTGGCACTGCTGGCCGCGGCCACGTCCACGCACTTGCCGCCGTAGCCGGTGATCCGGCCCGCGCCCGATCCGCCGCCGCCACCGCTTGAACTGGTGGTGACATGGACGTAGTCCACGACGAGTTGTTGCGGGAAGGTGGTGGAACCGTCGGGGTCGCCGGGCCAGTACCCGCCGACGGCGAGGTTCATGATCACGTAGAAGGGGTGGTCGAACACCCAGCGGTTCCCGTGCAGGTCGGCCGGGGTCCGGGTCTGGTAGGCGTTCCCGTCCACCGACCACGTGATCGAGTTCGGCGACCAGTCGACCGCGAACGTGTGGAAACCATCGGCGAAGGCCTGCCCGCCGGGCAAGGTGTACCCGGCGCCGATGCCGCCGCTGCCGGAGTAACCCGGCCCGTGGATCGTCCCGTGGACCGCGCCGGGCTCGAACCCGACGTTCTCCATGATGTCGATCTCACCGCTGTCCGGCCAGCCGCCGCCGGTGCCGAGCATCCAGAACGCCGGCCACATGCCCTGACCGCGCGGGATCTTCATCCGCGTCTCGAAGTGGCCGTACGCCTGGGTGAAGCTGGACGCGGTGTTGAGCCGGGCCGAGGTGTACTGGCACGTGCCGTACCAGCACTGGTAGTTGGCGGGATTCTCCTTCCGTGCCGTGATGACCAGGTGGCCCTGGCCGTCGAGGGCGGCGTTGTGCGTGCCGCTCGTGTAGTACTCGCGCTCGTGGTTGTTGACGTTGTCGCCGGTCTCGAGCCGCCACTTGCTCTGGTCGACACCGGCGCCTGAGGCGCCGTCGAAGTCGTCGGTGAACGTCGCCGCGGCCGCGGCCCGCGGGGCCTGAGGCACCCGCGAGCTCGTGGCCGCCGTCGCGGCGCCACCGGACCCGTTGATCAGCGCACAGCCGAACGAAACAGCCAGAGCGATCAGGCCGATGCGCCGACGGGATGCGATGAGCATGTTCCTACCTCTCTCGTGGGTCAGGCATCGTCAGGCCGGGAGTTTCCACTGCTGGTTGGCGGCGGCGGTGCAGGTCCAGATCTGCAGCCGGGTGCCGTTGGCCGAGCTGGGCCCGGTCGCGTCCAGGCACTTTCCCGACACCGGGTTGAGCAGCGTGCTGCCCGAGCCGGCCTGCCACTTCTGCGCGCCGGTGCCGTTGCAGTCGTACAGCTGCACCTGCGTGCCGTTGGCGGTCCCGGCCGAGGTCAGGTCCATGCACTTGCCGAGGGCTTTGATCGTGCCGTCCGACCCCACGGTCCACTGCTGCGCCGTGCTGCCGTTGCAGTCATAGAGCTGTACGGCGGTGCCGTTCGCGCTGCTCGCCGCGGCCACGTCGACGCATTTGCCGCCGTAGCCGGTGATCTGGCCGCCGGTTCCGCCGCCACCGCCGCCGGAGCCGCCGCCGGTGATCCCGTTGAAGGTTCGGGCGAACTGGTACGCGCTCTGTGGCGTGCCGCTGCACGAGTCCGACAGCTGGCCGTTGGTCGCACACGCCTTGTCGCGGCCGAGTGCCCAGAAGGCCAGCAGCTGGATGCCGTGGCTCGCCGCGAAGCTCTCCAGCGTGGAGGCGTTCCCGGTGGTGAAGACCTCACTGGTGGTGTCGTTGACACCGATCATCGGGGTGTTGCCCTCCATCGCCCACAGCTGATCGGAGGTCTTGGAGGTCCAGATCTGCCCGAGCTGGCCGTGCAGCGCGTTGGCGGCATTGACCGCGGCCTGGCCCATGTCCATCGGCGAGCCGTAGTCCATCGTCATGATGTTCACGACGCTGACGTCCAAGCCCCGGCTCTTGGCGTTGTTCAGCAGGCTGATGGAGTTGGACTCCAGGCCGGTCGGGTTGACCGGCAGCGTGTAGTCGACGGCCAGGTGCCTGCCGGCGGAGGCGTACTGCTGCTGGAGTGCGGCGAGCGCCTGGTTCCGCCGGTCGTTGGCGGCGGTGTCGTTCAGGGCACCGCCCTCGATGTCGAGGTCGATCCGGGTCAGGTTGAGGGTGTCGATCACCCGCTTGTACTGCGTCTGAAGCGTGGAGACCGAGGTGCACGCCTGCCCGAGCTCGGTGCCCGACGCGCCGCCGAAGGAGACGAGGACGTCACCGCCCGACGCGCGCAGGTTGTTGATCGCGGTCTGCCAGCCGCTGTTGTCGATCGAGGTGTCACCGTTCCAGGTGGCGTTGCAGCCGCCTCCACCGATGACGAATGCGAGCGTGTAGTACTTCAGTCCGGTCGCCGACTGCGCGTTGGCCATGGCCGACGTGGAGCCCCACGTCTCGACGTACGGGGCGGCGAAGTGAGCGGGGAAGCCCGGCCCGGGGTTGACGGCGGCGTGCGCCGCCTGCCCGGTGCCGAGCAGCAGGCCCGCCGTGGCGAGCGGGAGCGTGGCGAGCGCCGCGAGACGCGACACCCTCCGACGGAGCGTGGTCAGCCGAGGTCGTGGCATAACGGGGGTCCTCCTGGCGGTGAGGAATGAAACGGGACTTACGGGGTGGTCCACTGCTGGTTGGTGGCTCCGGTGCAGGTCCAGATCTGCAGCCGCGTGCCGTTGGCCGAACTCGGACCGGTCGCGTCCAGGCACTTGCCCGACGCGGGGTTGACGAGTGAGCTGGACGCGCCCTTGCTCCATTGCTGGGCCCCGCTGCCGTTGCAGTCGTACAGCTGGGCCTGCGTGCCGTTGGCGGTGCCGGCCGAGGTCAGGTCGAGGCACTTGCCGAGCGCGCGGATCGTGCCGTCGGAGCCGACCGTCCACTGCTGCGCGGTGCTGCCGTTGCAGTCGTACAGCTGTACGGCGGCGCCGTTGGCCGAGCTGCCCGAGGCGACGTCGACGCACTTGCCGCCGAGCCCGGTGATCTGACCGGTGCCACCGCTGCCGGTGCCGCCCCCGCCCTGGGTGCCGGCCCAGGTGAACGTCGCGGTGGTCTTGGCGGGCAGGGAGTAGGTGAACGACTCGCCGCCCCAGTTCACCTTCAGGGACTGCGCCGCGCCGCTGTCGTTGTAGGCGACCAGGGCCTTGGAGCCGTCCGGGTTCCGCCAGGCCACGTTCGGCACGGCGGAGTTGGAGGTGGAGTCGATGCGGTACGCGCCGGGCTTGACGAACTTCGTCAGGTGGCCCATGTCGTAGTACTCGACCGTGTAGTCGACCTGGCCGCTTCGGCTGTCGCCGTTGTGCACGGTGATCAGTCCCGTGCAGGTGCCGCAACCGCCGTTGTGCGGGCCCATGTTCTGGTCCACGGCCAGCGACCACTTCACGACGCTCTTCCCCCAGTTGCGCGTGTAGTCGACGATGTTGTGCATGTCCTCCTGCTGCTGGTTCCCGACCCAGGTGCCGCCGGAGTGCTCGGTGTCGTAGGCGTCCACGGACGGGTACTGGTTGTGCGTCGTGGTCTGCTGGCCGACGTTTCCGCCGTAGCCGTGCCAGGCGATGCCGCCGAAGTTCGGGTCGCCCCGGACCGCGGTGTCGTCCACCTGAGGGGCGCCGTAGCTGGCGTAGGTGTCCCAGTTCCAGTCCAGCGCGAGGACCTTGGTGGACAGGCCGGCGGCGTGGAAGGCCGGCAGGAGGTTGGTCTTGGTGAAGAAGTCCAGGCCGGAGCCGTTCCAGCTCATCGACGGATAGCCGCCGCAGCACGTCGGTTCGTTCTGCGCGGAGACGAAGTCGATCGGCACGCCCTGCGCCTGATAGGCCTGGATGTACTTCACGAAGTACTGGGCGTACGCGGCGTAGTACTGGGACTGCAGCCAGCCGGGCTGGTTGAAGACACCGTTGTCCTTCATCCAGGCCGGGGCGCTCCACGGCGTGCCCATGACCTTGAGCGACGGGTTGAGCTGCCTGGCCTGCTTGGTCAACGGCAGCACGTCCGCCAGGTCGTGTGAGATGGAGAAGTGGCTGAGGCTCGCGTCGGTCTGGCCGGACGGCATGTCGTCGTAGGAGTAGTTGCCGCGGGCCAGGTCGGACGCGCCCATCGGGTTGCGGAGGAAGTCCAGGCCGATGCCGCTGTTCGGGTCGAACAGCTTCTGCATCACCTGGGTACGCGTGGTCGAGCTGAGCGCTCCGCTGCTGTTCATCAGCCAGGCGGCCGTGTCGGTGAACGACGCGCCCGCACCGGTGAACTGCTGGTAGCGGGTGTTCTCGTTGACGGTGATATTCTGCGCGCCGCTGCCGCCGTTCCCGAAGGCGATCGGCGTCTGCTGCTGCAGCCCGCGCGTGACGTGGCGGCCACCGGA
>JAOPYG010000325.1 GCA_025964685.1 Actinoallomurus sp.
GACGACCAGGACGTCGACCACGGCGCCGCCGGACAGGTCGGCCAGCTCGCGGGCGCGCCGGGCGGCGTTGAGGGAGGAGGCCGGGAGCGTGGCCGTCTCGGGCGGCCGGTGGGGACGGGTCATGGGACCTCCTTCGTCGTTGGAAAGACCAGGGGGACTGGGACTCCCTCGCTTCGCTCGGTCATGGGGTGAGGTACCTCTCGAGAATCTGCCGCAGCTCGTCGTCGAACGCGGCGGCCGACAGCGCCGGGCCGTCGCCGGTCATGATGTGGCCGGACATGGCGAATGACTGGAGGACGAGCAGCACCGAGCGGGCCTGCCGGGCCGGGTTGCCGGCCCGTACGCTGCCGTCGCGGTGACCCGCCCGCAGCGTGGCCTCGAAGGCGCGCAGCATGGCGTCCTGGCTCGTGCCGCGCCGTTCGAGCATGTAGGGGAGCAGGACCTCGGGATCGACTTCGAGGATCTTGTGGAACAGCGGGTGCGCGCGGAGCTCGGCGACGCCCGCGACCAGCGCGGAGACGGCCTGATCCCGGACCGGCGAGCCGTCCTCGGGCGGCGCGACGCGGGAGACGACGCCGGCCCACTCGCGTGTCATCAGGTCGGCGACCAGCGTCTGCACGTCCGGCCACCGCCGGTAGATGGTCATCCGGGACACTCCGGCGCGGCGTGCCACGTCGGTCAGCGTCGTACGCCGCACGCCCACCGCGAGCACGCAATCGCGTGTCGCGTCGAGGACGGCATCCTTCTTGTGACGAATCGACGCCATATGTCACAGTGTAACTGTGCTGGGAGGGGGTAGCCATGCCGATCATGGACATGCTGTGGAGTGGCTGGGGTGATCCGGAGCGCGCCGAGCGCCTGCCGGACTCCGTGACCGACCTCCTGCGCGAGCTGCTCGGCGTGCACGCCGAGCCGGCCCAGCCGGTGAAGCTCGCCGAGATCGAGCTGCCGGCGGCCCGGCCGATCCCGCTGGCCGACATCGTCGGCGAGGAGCACGTGCGCACGGACGACGAGACGCGCATCCGGCACGCGCGGGGCAAGTCGACGCCGGACCTGCTGCGCATCCGGGCCGGCGACGCGCGTAGCGCGCCCGACGCGGTCGTGCTGCCCGGCTCCCACGACGAGGTGGCCCAGGTGCTCGCGCGGTGCGCCGAGCACCGGATCGCCGTCGTGCCGTTCGGCGGGGGCACCTCGGTCGTCGGCGGGCTCACCCCGGAGGCGGACGCCTTCGCCGGAGTGGTCGCGCTCGACCTGCGCCGCCTCGACCGGCTCGTCGGCGTCGACACGGTCTCCCGTACGGCCACGCTGCAGCCCGGCCTGCGGGCGCCGCGCGCCGAGGAGCTGCTGAACGCGCAGGGCTACACCCTCGGCCATTTCCCGCAGTCCTTCGAGTGGGCGAGCATCGGCGGATTCGCCGCGGCCCGGTCCTCCGGGCAGGCGTCGGCGGGGTACGGGCGGTTCGATGAGATGGTCGTCGCCCTCACGCTCGCCACGCCGCGCGGCACCATCGAGACCGGCCGCTCGCCCCGGTCGGCGGCAGGGCCGGACCTGCGCCAGCTCGTGCTGGGCTCCGAGGGCGCGTTCGGTGTGATCACCGAGGTGACCGTGCGGATCCGCCCGCTGCCGGAGACGCGCGCGTACGAGGGCTGGCTGTTCCCGTCCCTGTCCGAGGGCGTCACGGCCATGCGCGCGCTCGCCCAGGACGGGCCGCTGCCGACCGTGCTGCGGCTGTCCGACGAGACCGAGACCATGATCGGGCTGGCCCGCCCCGGCGAGCTGGGGCAGTCGAGCGGCGGGCCGGGCGGCTGCCTGGCGATCTGCGGATACGACGGCACCGCGGCCGAGGTCGCCGAGCGCCGGGCCAAGGTCCGCGCCGTACTGGAGTCGCTCGGCGGGGAGTACCAGGGCGAGGAGCCGGGGGAGAGCTGGGCACGCGGCCGGTACACGGCGCCGTACCTCCGCGACGCCCTGCTCGACGCCGGTGTGCTCGCCGAGACGCTGGAGACCGCGGGCTTCTGGTCGAACCTGTCCCGCCTGTACGACGCCGTGCGGCTCACGCTCTCCCACCAGCTGTCCTCGTCCGTGGTCATGTGCCACGTGTCCCACCTCTACCCGGCGGGCGCCTCGCTGTACTTCACGGTCGTCACCGCCCAGGGCGAGGAACCGCTGGAGAGCTGGGGGCGGGCGAAGGCGGCGGTCAACGACGCGATCATCGAGGCGGGCGGCACGATCACCCACCACCACGGGGTCGGCGTCGACCACCGCGACTGGTACGCCCGCGAGGCCGGGCCGCTCGGCATCGAGGCGCTGCGCGCCGTCAAGGACCGGCTCGACCCCGAGGGGATCATGAACCCCGGTGTGCTCATTCCCCCGGTGGGCGGCTCCGCCTAGGGCGTGGAAACCCCGTACGATCCCGCGCAGAGGCCCCTCGTTGGGCCCGGACAGGAGCGGAACATGCGATCGTTCACCGCCGTGGTGAACCCGGCCGCCGGCAGCGATCCGGCCGCCCGTCTGATCCCGGTCGCACGACGGCTGCGCGAGGCCGGCGCCGAGGTCGCCGTGGAGTACAGCCGCAGCCTCGAGCACGCCGCGGACCTGGCACGCGACGCCGCGAAGAAGGGCGACGTCGTGATCGCCGCGGGCGGTGACGGCATGGTCGGCGGCCTGGCCGGGGCACTCGCGGGCACCGGTGCGACGCTGGGCATCCTGCCCGCCGGGCGCGGCAACGACTTCGCCCGCCAGCTCGGGCTCCCGCACGAGCCCGAACAGCTGGCCGAGCTGCTGCTCTCCGCCGAGACGGCGACCGTCGACGCGATCGAGGTCGAGTCCGGCGACGGCGTCCGGCACATCGTGGTGGGCAGCGTGTACAGCGGCGTCGACTCGGTGGCCAACGCCCACATCAACCGGCTGACGCGGCTGCCCGGCTCGCTCGCGTACTACCTCGGCCCGCTGCGCGCGATCGCGACCTGGCGGCCGGTGTCGTACCGCGTGACGGTCGACGGCGAGACGTGTGAGGAGCGCGGGTACACCGTCGTCGCGGCCAACTCCGGGTACTACGGGTACGGGCTGCACGTCGCTCCGGACGCCTCGGTGTCCGACGGCCTGCTCGACGTGGTCATCATCCGGCACGCGCCCAAGCGGCTGTTCTTCTCCGTCATGCGCGAGCTGCCGCACGGCACGCACGTCCGCCGCCCGGAGATCGCGGTCCTGCGCGGCCGCGAGGTGCGCATCGAGGCGGACCGGGAGATCCCCTACGGCGGTGACGGCGAGCTGCTCGGCACGCTCCCCGTGACGATCCGCGTGCTGCCCGGCGCGCTTCGCGTGATCGCGCCCTGAAGCTTGCCCGGCGCTTTGCGGGCGGCTGGGGCGCCGGCGGGTACGTTGCGTTGTGCGATCAGTGATTTCGGGGGCGACCACTGTGAAACACGCGCTCACCGTCCTGGCCGGCATGGCCGTCGGGCTGCCGGCGATGGCGGCTCTCGCATCGGCGAACGGGCACGCCGCAGGCGGCCTGCCGGACCGGTACGTCCCGTGGGCGCAGCACCTCCATCCCGGCTACGCCGCGATCAGGGCGCCCGTGCACGCCGTACGCCCCGGAACGCTCCAGCGGGTGCACGTGCTCGCCTCGGCGTCGCCCTCGGTGGCTCCGGCGCACGTCCCCGTCGGCCGGCGGGCCGTCCGGCACGCCGAACCGGACCCCGGCCTGCGCGTCTCCATCGACGCCCCCCGCACCGTACGGCCCGGCGGCACGTACGCGTACCGGATCAGGCTCGCCAACCACGGGCGGGGGACACCGGGCCAGGTCACCGTGCGCAACACGCTGCCGGCGGACGTCGTACGGACGGGCACGTCACTGCCCGGCGGCGTCGGCGGGTACGCCGGGGGCCGCGACACGACCCTCGTGCTGCCCCGGCTGGCGCCCGGACGGTCCGCCACCGCGCGGTTCGTCGTACGGGTCCGGCGCGGGGCGCACGGCGAGCTGGTCGCGCACAGCCGGATCGCCTCCATCGACGGCGCGCGTGTCCCACGGACCGCGGAGAACGTCTCAAGGGTGGCCACCCGCGTCAGATGATCCGTTTCCCGGCGATCGGGCGGAACCGTCCGGCCCCCGTGCTTCGTCTCACTTGGTGACGACCGAGACACGGGAAGGCAGGGAGCATGCGCACGCTGCTCAACCTCATCTGGCTGATCTTCGCCGGATTCTGGCTGGCCCTCGGCTACTTCTTCGCCGGGATCATCTGCTGCGTGCTGATCATCACGATCCCGTTCGGGATCGCGGCGTTCCGCATCGGCACCTTCGCGCTGTGGCCGTTCGGCCAGACCGTCGTGCGGCGTCAGGACGCGGGGGTCATGACCGCGGCCGGCAACGTCATCTGGTTCCTCGTGGCCGGGCTGTGGCTCGCCATCGGCCACCTGCTCACCGGCATCGCGCTCTGCGTCACGATCATCGGCATCCCGCTGGGCCTGGCCAACTTCAAGCTCATCCCGGTATCGCTGGCGCCGCTGGGTGCCGAGATCGTCCCCGCCGACGACCCGCGCACCTTCGGCATGGCCTGACAGAGATCTTCGTCTCGTCACGCGGGACTCGACAGCGGCGCCCGGGCGGGGCCAAACTTGCCCCCATGCCAGGGGCCACGCCGTTGCCCAAGCAGGGCGATGTGTTCTTCGACAGCCGGAGACCGGACCGCTCGCTGAGGATCAGCCGCCATCCGGACGCCGGCGTCGTCGTGCTGAGCATCTGGAACGGCGGTGTCTGCCAGGGCACCTTCCAGCTGCCGGCCGACCGTGTCCGCATGTTCGTCGACGCGCTGCTGAGCGAGCCGCCGCTGGACGCCGCGCCGCAGCCGGCGCCGGAGGTCTTCCGTACCGGGCAGTACGACACTCAGCCGTCCATCGCCTGAGCCGGGCGTCTCTGGGCTGCTTTTGCCAGGAATGGGACGAACACGGTGCGTCGCCGCTATTGCGGCTGTTACGGTGCCGCCGTGCCCCCCTCTCCGCTTCCGTCCTCCCGTGACTCAGCGGCCGGCGCCGGTTGGCAGTGCGACCAGCCGGGGACCTACACCGCCCTGATGCCCGAGCGGGTCGAGAACCTGTCCTGGTTGAACCCCGCCGTCCTGTGGCGTTCCCGCAACGACGTGCTGGCCCGGTGGTTCGGCGACCCGACGAACGACGAGCGGCGCCGCTGGGTGGAACGGCAGCTTCGCGCCGGTGCCTCCCCGGACTTCACCATCGTGCGCGAGGATCCGCCGTCGTTCTCCTTCATGCTGCTCGGCGACACGGGGGAGGGCGACGCACCGCAGTACGCGGTGGTGCCCGGGTTCCTGAAGATGAGCGAGGGCACCGACTTCGCGATCATCGCGAGTGACGTGATCTACCCGACCGGCAGCGTCAACGAGTACGGCACGAAGTTCTTCCGGCCGTACAAGGACTACGACGCGCCGATCTACGCCATACCGGGCAACCACGACTGGTACGACGGGCTCGGCGGGTTCATGCGCGTCTTCTGCGGTGCGCCGGAGCTGCCCGCCGACACCGCGCCGAAGTTCCTCTCCCGCGCCTGGCTGCGCCGGTGGCTCTGGAAGAACCCCGACGTGCCGGACGAAGGCCGGCTCGCCGAGGCGGAACGGCTCCGCTCCCGGCCCAGCCAGCGGGTGACGCAGCCGGGACCGTACTGGGCGATCGACGCCGGCTCGGTACGGATCGTCGGCATCGACACGGGCATCCTCGGGGGCATCGACGCCGAGCAGGGGGAGTGGCTGCGCCGCGTCTCGCAGGGGCCCAAGCCGAAGATCCTCATCACCGGAAAGCCGATCTACGTCGACGGCGCAAACCATCCCGGCCCGATCGAGGGCGGCGGCACCGTCGATGAGATCGTCCAGGATCCCGCCTGCAACTACGTGGCCGCGATCGGCGGTGACATCCACAACTACCAGCACTATCCGGTGAAGGTCGGCGACCGCACCATCGAGTACATCGTCTCCGGCGGCGGCGGCGCGTTCATGCACGCCACGCACACGATCCCGCGGGTGAACGTGGACGGAGTCGGCGAGGAGGACTTCCGCTGCTACCCGCTGCGCGGTGACTGCCTCGCCTTCTACGGCCGGTTGTACGGCCGCCGCCTGCGGATGCGCCGGCTGTTCGAGCTGACCGGCGAACAGGCGGCGGCGGTCATCGCCAAGCGGCTCGGCATCCCGCCGAACCGCGAGACGAACGCGAAGGTGACCTGGCGTACGCGGCTCGTGGCGACACTGCTGGGCGTGCCGTCGAAGCCGCACGCGCACGCGTGGTTCCGGCTGCCGGTGCGCAGGGTGTACCAGCGGTTCCTGTCACCCGCGTCCGCGTCGTACCACCCGCCGCTGTTCAAGAGCTTCCTGCGGGTCGACGTGACACCGGAGAGCCTCCGGATCCGCTGCTTCGCCGCGTCCGGATGCCGTGAACACGAGCTCGCCCCGCCGGTCGAGGACGAGGTGACGATCCCGCTCACCCGGTGATGGCGCCAGGGAGGCGGGGAGTCCGCGTCGCCCGCCGCCGGTCAGCCGGTCGCGATGCGGACGTCGACGACGGCGGACCGGCCGGCGTCCAGTGCCTTCAGGGCGCGCCGCAGGGCCGGCACCAGCTCCGCCCGGTCGCCCACGGTCTCCCCGTGGGCGTGGCACGCGCGGGCGACCGCGGCCAGGTCGGGTGCGTGCCGGAACCGCGTTCCGACCGCGTCGCCCCGGGCCGCCGAGACACCGCCCGGGAACAGCTCGAAGACCGGGAGCCTGCTGGCCCGGTAGCCGGCGTTGTTCAGCACGACCGTCAGGATGGGGGCCTCGGCCTCGGCGGCCAGGCACAGCGCCGCCGTCGGCACGGCGAACATGAAGCTGCCATCGCCGACCACCGCGACCACCCGGCGGTCGGGGGAGGCCAGCTTGACGCCGATCGCCCCGCCCAGCGCCCAGCCGAGTCCCGGGGCGCCGGCGCCGGCCAGCGTGCCCGGCAGGGTGCGCCGCGCGAAGTCGTGCAGCACGTTCGCGTTGGTGACCGTCTCCTCGACCAGGACGTCGTCCTCGCGCAGCACGGCGTTCAACGCCTCGACCACCTCGCGCGCCGTGATGGGTCCCTCCGACGCGACCGGGGGAGCCACGCTCTCTTCGGGCCGCCCCGGCCACTTGGCCGCCGGATCGAGCGGGGGGAGCAGCTCCGCCACCTGGTGGAGGACCGTCGCTCCGTCACCGGCCACGGCGATGTCGGCCGGGAACGACCACAGCGGCATGTCGGTCCGCAGCGGGTCGGCGTCGATGTGGACGATGACGGCGTCGTCAGGCGGCCGTGCGAACTTCGGGATCCACGGCACGTCACAGTCGGCCACGACGACCAGGTCCGCGTCGGCGAGGAGACGCCGGGCGCTCTCGGCCGTACCCACGCGCATCGGGTGGGACGTGCCGATGTTGAGGCATCCGCTCTCGGGTGTGTCGACCACGCGGATACCCGTGAGGTCGGCCAGGCGGGTGACCGCGGCGAACCCCCCCGCGCGCCGTCCGGTCCGGGCGGTGATGAGCAGGGGACGCTCGGCCTCGGCCAGCAGGCCGGCGATCTTCTGTGCGGTCTCCCGGCCGGCCGCCGGCGATGCGGGTACGGCGTACCGGGACGTGCGGCCCAGCCGGTCGGCGGGCGGATCCATGAGCACATCGCGGGAGACCATCAGGTACGCGGGGCCGGGACGGCCTCCCGTGGCGATCTGCACGGCGCGCCCGACGCCGCGCGCCAGCATGTCGGACCGGGTGATCTCCTGTGTCCATTTGGCGTATCCCCGAACGACGCCGGCCTGGTCGGGGACGTCCTGCTGCCAGTGGATCACGTGGGAGCGTCCTCCCGGGGAGTCCGGGTCCTCGCCGTACGGCGTCTTTCCGGCGATCACGATGACGCCGGCGCGGTCCCGCAGGGCGTTGTGCATCATGGCCCCCAGGTTCTGCGTGCCGACGTCCACGTGGACGAACACGCACTGCGGGCGTCCGGTGACCTGCCAGTACCCGTGCGCCGCCGCCAGCGCCACGGACTCGAAGGTGCACGTGATGATGCGCGGGATGCGCACTCCGGCCTCGGCGAGCACGGCCGCCGCCTCCTGCAGCGGGGCGGAGTCGGTGCCGGGATTGAGGAACACGTGCTCCACGCCGTGCTCGTTGAGCAGCCACAGCAGGTGTTCCGCGGTCGTCCTGGGCTCGAAGTCATCGTTCACGGGCTCTCCCTCGGAGAGTCGGCGCGGGGGGACTCATCGGCGAGACGCGGCTCGATCGGAGGTTGAACACCACCTTCCTCAGATGGACCTCCTCGCGGCTCCGGCGCGATCGAGCGGAACACTACCTGGGTGGTGCCGTGACCTCCAGGGTGGTGTTCCGCTCTGCAAGACCGACGTTGTCATAGCCCCTGAGGAGAATCGAAGGCATGCGAATCGCGGTGGGCGGCGGGCCGGGTGACGGCGGTGTGCTCCGGCCGGTCGCCGACGACGGCAGTCCCCTGGGCCCGGCCGAGCCCGTCGCCGACCTGGCCGGTGCGGTCGCCGCACGTGAGCACGCCTCCGCCGGAGACGTGGTCCGGTGGGTGTGGGCGGCGACCGGCCGTCTCTACCCGCGTCTGCTGAGGGCCGGGGTCCGCGTCGGGCGCTGTCACGATCTGGAGCTCACCGAGGCGGTCCTGCTCGGTCACGCCGGACGGTTCGGCGAGCCGCGTTCGCTGCGCGCGGCGCTCGCACGCCTGGAGGGCCGTCCGGTGCCCGACGACAAGGCCGCGCGCGAAGGGCCGCCGACGCTGTTCGACGACGGTCCCGCCGACGACATCGACGCGGTCGTCGCCGTCCACGCGGACCAGTTGCGGCGGGTCAGCGACACGGGGCTGCGGCTGCTCGTGGCCGCCGAGTCCGCCGGTGGGCTGGTGGCGGCCGAGATGGGCCACGACGGCCTGCCGTGGCGCGGCGAGGTCCACGACGCGCTGCTCACCGAGCTCATGGGGCCCCGGCCGGCCACCGGTCTGCGACCCCGCAGGCTGCAGGAGCTCGCCGACGCCATCGGTGAGGCACTCGGCCGGCGGGTCAACCCCGACTCACCGGCGCAGGTCGTCAAGGCGTTCGGCACGGTGGGCGTGACGATCTCATCGACCCGCTCACGGGTGCTGCATGAGGTCGAGCATCCGGCGGCCGCGCTGCTTCTCGAATACAAGGAGCTGGCCCGGCTCTACGTCGCCCACGGCTGGTCGTGGATGGACTCCTGGGTGCGTGACGGACGGTTCCGTCCCGAGTACGTCGTCGGCGGTGTGGTCTCCGGGCGCTGGGCGACCAGTGGCGGCGGAGCGCTGCAGATCCCGAAGGTGCTCCGCCGCGCCGTCGTGGCCGACCCGGGGTGGAGGCTGGTGGTCGCCGACGCCGCTCAGCTCGAACCCCGTGTCCTCGCGGCACTCGCCGGCGACCGGGCGCTCGCTCTCGCGGCGGGAGAGAGCGACCTGTACGACGCGTTGGCCGGGGTGTTCGGCGGCGACCGCGACAAGGCGAAGATCGCGATGCTGTCGGCGATGTACGGCGGCTCCAGCGGAGACGCGCCCCAACTGCTCGCGATCATGCGACGGCGCTTCCCGCACGCCTACGAATACGTGGAGTCGGCGGCGCGTGCCGGTGAGGCGGGCAAGCTCGTCCGCTCCCGGCTCGGCCGCACGTGCCCGTCGCCGTCGCAGGCCTGGCGCGATCTCGCCGTCCAGGACGCGGGCCGCTCCGCCGTGCGCAGCCGGGGCCGGTTCACCCGCAACTTCGTCGTGCAGGCCAGCGCCGCCGACTGGGCGCTCGTGCTCCTGGCCGCCCTGCGCCGCCGGCTCACCGCGATGGCGTCCGGCCTGGCCCCCGAAGACGCTCCGCGGCTGGTGTTCTTCCAGCACGACGAGGTGGTCGTGCACGCGCCCGAGGAGTTCGCCGACACGGTCGCGACGGCCATCGGCGAGGCCGCGGAAGAGGCACGCCACCTGGTGTTCGGCGACACCCCCGTCCGCTTCCCCATGGAGACCGCGGCCGTCACCTGCTACGCCGACGCGAAGTGATCGCCGACCCCGCGCGCGGGGTCTCAGGGCAGGGATCAGGCCCGAGGCGGGATCCGGCGTGGGGGGTCCCAGGACGGGCGGGAGTTCAGCACCTCCACGTCCACATCGGTGGTGCGGCGGAAGCCCTCCCTCAGGTTCGTCAGCTCCTCCGCCGTTAGCACGTCCTCGATGTCGCCGAAGCCGTCCGGGGCGCGTTCGGCCACTGTGTCCAGCAGGCGGTCGGCGGTCATGTCGCGGCACGCCGTCACCACGGCGTTGGCGTCCGCGATACGGGCGTCCTCGTACGCCCTCAAGCCGGCGATCGGGTCGTCGGCACGCGTCAGTTCCAACGCGAGTACCCGGGCATCGATGATCGCCAATGACCCGCCGTTGGCGCCGATCGGGTACATCGGGTGGGCCGCGTCGCCGACCAGGGTCACCCGGCCGCGGCTCCACCACGGCAGCGGGTCCCGGTCGACCATGGGGTACTCCAGGATCTGTGCCGAGTCCGCGATGAGCCGCGGCACGTCCAGCCAGCCGCAGCTCCAGTCGGCGTAGTACGGCAGGACGTCCTCGAGCCTGCCCTCGCGCGTCCAGTCCGCCGTGTCCGTCACGATTCGGGTCTCGGGGGTCACGCGGACCTCGGCCACCCAGTTGAGCATGGCCCGGCCGCGGTCCTCGGCGGCCTTGGAGATCGGATAGACGACGAGCCGGCCCCCACGGTGGCTGCCGGCGACGATCATCGAACGGCCGGTGAGGTACGGGTCGGCCTCAACGATCCCGCGCCACATGCGGATGCCGTTCCAGATCAGGGGGCCCTCGCCGGGGTGCAGCTGCCGTCGCACCGCCGAGGAGATCCCGTCCGCGCCGATGAGCACGTCGGCCTGTACGGATAGCGGCGCGCCGCCCGTACAGGCGTACATCCGCACCTCGACCCCGTCCACGTCCTCCGTGTAGGAGTCGAACACGAGCCCGGTCCGTACGGCGTCGGCGCCGAGCCGGTCGATGACCGCGTCGAGGAGTGACATCTGCAGCTCGCCGCGGTGGATGGAGTACTGCGGCCAGGCGTACCCGGCGAACCGGCCGCGTGGGTGGTTCACGATGCGGTTGGCGTGCCGGTCCAGGCGGAGCATCTCCCGCGTCTGGATCCCGGTGGCCTCGAGCGCGTCGCCGAGCCCGAGCTCGACGAGCTCCCGTACGGCGTGCGGCTGAAGGTTGATCCCGACGCCGAGGGGCAGCAGGTTCCGTGCCGCGTCGACCACGAGCACGTCGGCCCCGGCGGCGTGCAGGCTCAGCGCCGTCGTGAGACCGCCGACGCCCGCGCCGACGACCAGTACCCTCATCGAATTCCTCGCTCCGCGTGCTAGTTCGTCGCGATGCGGACGTCCACCACGGCGGACCGTCCCGCCTCCAGGGCCTTCAGCGCGCGCCGCAGGGCGGGCACCAGCTCTCCCCGGTCGTCGACGGTCTCGCCGTGAGCGTGGCAGGCGTGGGCGACGGCGGCGAAGTCGGGCGGACGGCGGAACCGGGTGCCGACCGCGTCACCCTGTCCCGCGGAGACGCCCTCGGGGAACAGCTCGAACACCGGCAGCCTGCTGGCCCGGTAGCCGTCGTTGTTGAGCACGACCGCCAGGATCGGCGCGTCGGCCTCGGCGGCGAGGGAGAGCGCCGCGGTCGGCACCCCGAACATGAAGCTGCCGTCGCCGACGACCGTCACGACCCGCTGGCCGGGCCGGGCCAGCTTGACCCCGACGGCTCCGCCGAGTCCCCAGCCCAGCCCGGGCGTGCCGGTGCCGGCCAGGGTGCCCGGCAGGCTCCGGCGTACGAACTCGTGCAGCGCCCCCGCGTTGGTCACCGCCTCCTCCACCAGGATGTCGTCGTCGCGCAGGACGGCGTTCAGAGCCTCGGCCACCTCGGGCGCCGTGATCGGCCCGTCGTAGGTGGCGGGGGCGACCTCGGCCTCCTCACCCAGCGACGTCCACATGGCGGCCGGATCGAGGTCGGGGAGGCAGTCGGCCACCTGGCCGAGCACGGTCACGCCGTGCGCGGCCACTGACAGGTCCGCCGGGAAGTCCCACAGCGGCATGTCGGTCCGCAGAGGTTCCGCGTCGATCTGGACGATGACGGCGTCCTCGCGAGGACGGGTGAACCGGGGGATCCACGGCACGTCGCAGTCGGCAACGACGATCAGGTCCGCCTCCTCGACGAGCCGCCGCCCGGCCGCCGCCGAGCGCGCCCGCAGAGGATGCGTGGTGGCGATGTTGAGGCATCCGCTCTCGGGCGTGTCGATGACGCGGGCTCCGGTCAGGTCGGCCAGCCGGGTGACCGCCTCGAATCCGCCGTCCTGCCGTCCGGTCTTGGCGGTGATGAGCAGCGGCCGCTCGGCGTCCGCCAGCAGGCGCGCGATGCGGTGTGCCGTCTCCGGGTCGGCCGCCGGCGGCCGCGGCACCGCGTACTTCGAGGTGCGCGTGGGCCGTTCGGCCGGCGGCTCCATCAGGACGTCCCTGGACACCATCAGGTACGTGGGGCCGGGACGGCCTCCCCGGGCGATCTGCACGGCCCGTCCGACGGCGCGCTCCAGCACGTCCGGCCGGGTGACCTCCAGGGTCCACTTGGCGTAGCCGCGGACGATACCGGCCTGGTCGGGTACGTCCTGCTGCCAGTGGATGACGTGCGAACGTCCGCCCGGCGAGTCCGGCTCCTGCCCGTACGGGGTCTTTCCCGCGATCACGATGACACCGGCGCGGTCACGCAGCGCGTTGTGCATCATGGCGCCGAGGTTCTGCGTGCCCACGTCCACGTGGACGAACACGGCCTGCGGGCGGCCGGTGGCCTGCCAGTACCCGTGCGCCGCCGCCAGCGCCACCGACTCGAAGGTGCAGGTGATGATGCGCGGGATGCGCACTCCGGCCTCGGTGAGTACGGCCGCGGCCTCCTGCAGGGGTGCGGAGTCGGTTCCCGGGTTGAGGAAGAGATGCTCGACGCCATGCCGGTCGAGTAGCCACATCAGGTGCTCGGCGGTCGTCCTTGGCTTGAAGTCGTCGTCCACGGCTCCTCTTTCGCTGAGAGTACGGCTACTTGATCGCCGGCCCACCGCCGACCCGTGCGATCTTCACGACCGGCACGCCGGATGGCGATGTGCGGCCGTTCGCGTCGGGGGCGACTCAGGGCGCTGGGATGGTCACGAGGCCTGGCTGGCTGGGGCGCCGCCACGTACGAGACGCCCGACCTCGGCTCGCAGGTGCACGAACTCCGGCAGCTCCCGCGTCGTGATCTGGTCGCGCTTCGCCGGCAGGTCCACCTGCAGGTCGGCGATCACGGTTCCGGGTGCGCGGCTGAGGACGGCCACGCGGTCACCGACGTAGACGCTTTCGTCGATGTCGTGGGTGACGAGGAGGATCGTCATCCCGTCCCCGCGCACCTGCAGAATGAGGTCTTCCAGGTCCTCGCGGGTCTGCGCGTCCACCGAGCCGAACGGCTCGTCCATGAGCAGCAGCGCGGGCCGGTATGCCAGCGCGCGTGCGATCGACACCCGCTGCTGCATGCCGCCGGAGAGCTGCCACGGATACATGCCGTCCGCGCCGGAGAGCCCGACCGTCGCCAGGGCGGCCTCGGCGGCAGCCCTGCGCTCCGCCTTCGGCTTGCCACGCCGCCGGAGGGGGAGTGCGACGTTGTCGCGGACGGACAGCCAGGGGAGCAGTGAGCGGCTGTAGTCTTGGAACACCACCGCGAGGTTGTCGGGCACGTCGTCGATCTGCGCGCCATTCAGGACCACCCGGCCCTGGGCGGGCCGGATGAGCCCCGCGATGCAGCGCAGGAGCGTGGACTTGCCGCACCCGGACGGGCCGACGATGCTCAACAGCTCACCCCCGGCGACTTCGAGGTTCACGTCCTGCAGTGCGGTGTGGCCGGCGTAGGAATGGCCGACCATCTCGATCTCGAGCATCATGCTCACCTGGCCATCGGGTCGTAGGCGGAGGACTCACCGGCTGCCACGGGGACCTCCACGATGAACGGGCCTTCCCGGCTGAGGGCGTCGGACAGCGCGTCGGCGAGCTCGGTGGCCCGTTCCACGCGGCGCCCGGGGCAGCCCAGTCCCTCGGCGACGGTGACGAAGTCGATCCCCGGGATGTCCGTGCCGGGGATCGACGGAATGCCGATACGGCGGCCGAGTTCCTTGACGGCCTCGTAGCCGTTGTTGTTCAGCACCACGAAGGTGACCGGCGCCTTGTAGCGCGCGGCCGTCCAGAGCGCCTGGATCGAGTACATGCTGGACCCGTCGCCCAGGAGGCACACGACCCGCTCACCGGCGAGCGCGCGGCCGACCGCGAGCGGTAGCCCCCAGCCGAGTGCTCCGCTTCCCGTGGTGAGGAACCCGCCCGGGCGGGTGATCGGCAGCCGGGCGTGCAGCGCCTCCCGGTGGCTTGGCGTCTCCTCGACCACCACCGCGTCGTCGGGCAGCAGGTCGCGCAGGGTCGCGAAGACCAGCGCCGGTTCGATCGGATCGGCCACCGGTGGTGCGGGCGGCCGTCTCAGGGGTTCCGGCGCCTCGCGGTCGGCCTTGTCGACGAGTTCGGACAGGGCGGTCACACCGGCCCGGATCGTCGTCAGCACGCTGGTGCCGACCGGGGCCCAAGCGGTCTGCGCGGGGTCGCAGTCGAGGTGGAACAGGCGCGATTCCTCCGGGAGGTAGGTCCCGGAGGTGTGCACGTGATAGGTGAAGATCGGTGCGCCGATCACGACGATCACGTCATGGCCGTCGAGCCGGCGGACGAGCTGATCGCGGACGGGCGGCAGGAAGCCGCGGAACAGGCGGTGGTCCTCGGGAAAACCCGAGCGGCCGGACAGCGGGCTCATCCATACGGCCGCACCGCTGCGCTCGGCGAGACCGACCACGGCGTACTGCGCGTCGTCGTCGTCCACGCCCGGGCCGACGATCAGAGCCGGGCACCGGGCGCCGTTGAGCGCCTCGGCGAGCTCGCGCAGGGCGTCCGGTTCGCCGACGAACGCGGTGCGCACCTCCCGCGGCTCCACCGGCTCGGCCGGATGGGACCAGTCGTCTTCGGGGACCGAGATGAACACCGGGCCGCGCGGCGGCGTCATCGCGACCCGGTACGCCTCGGCGAACGCCGCGGGCACGTCCTCGGCGCGGTCGGGCTGACGGCTCCACTTGACGTACGGCCGGGGGAACAGCGCGGGCTCGTCCGCGGACAGGAACGGCCGGGTCGGGAGCATGGCGCGCGACTGCTGACCGGCGACGATCAGGAGGGGCACGCGGTCGCGGTAGGCGTTGAACACGGCGCCGAGCGAATGCCCGACACCGCCGGCCGAGTGCAGGCTCACCACGGCAGCCCGGCCGGTGCCGATCGCGTGGCCGGACGCGGCGGCCACCGCCACCGACTCCTGCAGCGCGAGCACGTAGGTGAAGTCCTCCGGCCAGTCCTCGAACATCCGGAGTTCGGTCGAGCCCGGGTTGCCGAAGATGGTCGTGGCCCCGAGCCGGCGGAACAGGTCGAACACCGCCGCGCGGACGGTGAGTTCATCGGTCATGTGGGATCCCGGTCCTCAGCTGTCGGCGCCGTGTGACGTGCGATGCCACGCGAGCATCCGGCGCTCCACCAGCAGCAGAACGCCGTTGAGCAGGTAGCCCAGGATGCCCAGCAGTACGATGCCCGCCCACATCGTCGGCAGGTCCGAGCGGCTCTGCGCGTCGACGAGCTCGAACCCGATGCCGTTCGCCGTGCCGGGCAGGAGCTCGGAGAAGACCATCAGGATGAGCGCCAGCGACAGGCTGAGCCGCAGTCCGGCGAAGATCTTCGGAAGCGTCGACGGAATGATGATTGTGAACAGCCGGTCGGCCGCGGACAGCTTGAACACCCGCGAGATGTCCATCTGCAGCCGGTCGACCGAACGCGCGCCGTCCGCGGTGTTGAGCAGGATCGGCCAGATCGCGCTGAAGATGATCGAGGCGAGCTGCATCTGCGTGCCGACGCTGAACAGCACGATGAAGATCGGCACGAGGGTGGGCGGCGGGATGACCCGGGCGAACTGCAGCACCGGGTCGAGGTACTCGAACGCCCTCTCCGAGCGGCCCAGTACGAGTCCGAGCGCGACGCCGACCACGATCGAGGCCGCCAGCCCGAGTGCCATCCGCCCGAGGCTGGGCAGGATGTTCTGCTCCGCCGCAGAGGTCAGGAACACGTGGGCGATCGGACCGGAGAACCACAGGTGGTGCATCCGGGCGACGATCTTGGAAGGCGGCGGGAAGTACGCGCTCGTCGCCGTACGTGTGCCCACCTCCCAGGCGATCACGCCCACGGCGAGCACGAGCCAGCGATGCGCGATGGCGGTCAGCACGCGCCGGCCGTGCCGGAACTGACCGCGGGTGGCGACGGAGATGCTCACGAACGTCCTCCCGTCTGAGCGTGGTGCCAGCGGAACAGACGCCGCTCGCCCTGGACGAGGACGACGTTGACCAACAGTCCCAGCGCTCCCGTCCAGACGGTGCCGGCCAGCACGTCCTTGGTGCCGTCGATCGATTGCTGCGCCTGGGCGATGAACGTGCCGAGCCCCTGGCCGAATCCGGAGAGGATCTCGGTGCCCACCGCGAGGATCAGCGCGATGGCGGCGGCGAGCCGGACGCCGGTGGCGATGAACGGAGCCGCGGACGGCAGGGAGACCCGCCAGATGACGGCGAGCCTGCCGAAGCCGAACGTCCGCATGGTCTCCTTGGCGACCGGGTCGACGTCCTGCAGTCCGTAGATCGTGTTGAAGAGCACGGGCCAGGCTGCCGCGTAGACGATGAGCGTGACCTCGGTCGTCTGACCCGAGCCGAGGATCAGGCTGACGAGCGGGATGAGCGCGACCGAGGGGATCGGCCGCAGGAACTCCACCACCGCGCGGACCGCGGTGTTCAGCACGGGAACGCTCCCCAGCAGCAGGCCGACGGGCACACCGCCGCCCACCGCGATCGCCAGGCCGATGGCCCAGGCCTTGATGGTGCTCCACAGGTTTGTCAGGAAGTAGCCGTCTCCCGCGAGGCTCACGGCGCGGCCGAGGATCGTCGACGCGGGCGGCAGGAAGTCGCGGTGAACAATGCCGGCGCGGCCCAGGATCTCGCTCAGCAGCCCGAGCACCACGAGCCCGGCGAGCCCTCGCAGCCATTTTCCGATGCGTGAGGGTCGCCGGGACGCGGGATTCCGTGAGGTCATACCGGAATGGTCACTTCGCCGGGGGTATGAAGATCACGTTCTTCATGTCGAGTCTGCTCTTCAGCAGGCCGTCCTTGAGCATGAGGTCGGGCAGGCGTTGCAGGCGCGTGGCGTTCAGCGACGTCGGGAAGTTCGGCAGGCTGAGCACCGCGGCCGTCTGGGCGTCCACGTGCGCGTAGCTCGGAAGCACCTCTTCGACCTTCTTGCGGTCGCTGGTCGCGAGCTGCTGGGCCTTCTGGACGGCACGTTGGAAGGCGGCCGCCGTCTTCGGGTATTTCTGCACGAAGTCCTGCGTGGAGACGTATCCGCTGACGGGGAGCTCGGTGACCGGGGCGCCGCCGCCGTCGAGCACCATCCGTGCCCCCAGTTTGCGCTGGAAGTCGCTGCCGAACGGCTCGCCGGTGTGAACGGCGTCCACCTCGCCCTTCTGCAGCGCGGCGCCCATCTGCGGGAACGGCACGGCCCGGTACTTCACCTTCGTCGGGTCCACATTGTTGGCCTTGAGGACCTCGTTGAAGGTAACTGTCTGAATGTTGTTGAGAATGTTGACCGCGATGGTCTTGCCGACGAGGTCCTGGGGCTGCTTGATCGGCGAGTTCGGCATCACCAGCAGGGCCATGAAGCGCGGGGCCTCGGAGGCACCGTCCGCGACGATGCGCAGCTTCAATGCACCCTGCGCGTAGGCCTGCAGAAATGTCACGTAGTTGGCGCCCGCGATGACGTCGACCTGCCCGTTCTTCAGCGCCGGCAGTGCCTGGATGCTCTGGGCGACCGGCTTGATCTGAACGTGCAGTCCTTCGGCTTCGAAGAACTTCTGCTTGACGGCGACATGCAGTCCGGCCGCGTCGACGAGAGGCAGTGAGGCCACGGTGATGGTCTTTTTCTCCGGACCATCACCGGAGGAGGCGGTTTTCGAACCCCCGCAGGCTGTAACGACAGCCACACTGAGGAGACATGAGAGGAGGGCGAGGAGAGACCGGCGTTGTCGCATGACGGTCCTAACAGGAGTGATCGTTAGAGGGGAAGCGCGGGGAGACGTTGATCACCAAAAACCCCGTGGCGCACGGCGGAGGGGGCCGATCATGATCAGTCAGGGAGGCTACATCACGGGTGCGCTGGAGCACAGGGTGCAAACCGAGTCAGATGGGGCAAAATGGGCCCCGCAGCGCATCGTCGGAGCGTATGGATCCACGGAACTCTTTGCTGCGTCTCGTGACACCCGGTAAGATCATGACATTTTTGGTTACGACGAGTAACGGCGGCGTCACGCAAACGTCAACCATAACATCATTAGTTCGATCTCTTTGCGAGTAGCACCACCTGTGTGCTGCAATATCGCTCGCTGGGGAGAAGATCCTGTGTGTGGCTGAAATGGGCGCTTCCATTTTGACCAGCGAGATCCCTACCGGGAGAGGGTGTAGGCGCCAGGTGCGGATGCAACCGAACGACGATCGCGGTGACCGTGCGCTGGTTCCGTCGGTAGCGGTGGACGGTGACACGGCCTCTTCTGGCGCCCGCGGGCCGGACACCGGGCTGCGCAGGCTCAGACTGTCCAACTGGCGCGTGCGGTGGCGGCTGGTCGCCCTGATCTTGGTGCCCACGCTCGTCGCCGTCGTCCTCGGTGGGTTGCGCGTCTCCACGGCGGTCGGCAGCGCCCAGGCGTACGGCCGGTTGGAGCGCCTCGCGCAGCTCGGCCGCGGCGTCGGCGTTCTAGTGCACGAGGTCGGCGCCGAACGCGACCTGACCGCGGGTTACATCGCGGGCGGCCGTCGGGCTACGCAGCTCGGCAGTGTTCAGCACCAGTACCCGAAGGTGGACGCCGCAGCCTCCTCGGTGCGCGCGATGGCCGCGGGCGTCGACACCAGCTACGGCTCGCAGGTCGTGGCGAGCATTACGACGATGCGCAGCCGGCTGAACAGCCTTCAGTACCTGCGCAGTAACGCGATCAAGACGCAGATGCCGGCCCCGTCGGTCATCGAGGTCTACTCCGAGTCCATCAGCGACCTTCTGGGGTTCAACGACATCCTCACGCAGGGCGCCGCGGACCCGAAGCTCGCACAGACGGCAAGGGCGATGGCCGGGGTGTCGCGCGCCAAGGAGCAGGCGTCCGAGCAGCGCGGCATCCTCTATGCGAGCCTCGTCCACGGCTCCCTCAGCACGACGGACCTGTCGTCCATCGCGGCCGCGCGCTCGGGGGAGGACAGCGGCATCGCCGCGTTCCGTGACGCGGCGACGCCGGAGCAGCGCCAGCTGTACGACGACACCGTCATCGGCCAGCAGGTCGACACGTACGAGGAATTTCATGTGCGCGCCATCGCGCTCGGCCTCACCGGGCAGGCCGCCCAGCACCTCGATCTGGATCCGGCCGGCTCGGGGGACGCGGACGAGTGGCTGAAGGCCGCCACCTCCAAGATCGACCTGATGCACGCCGTCGAGCTGCGGCTCGCGGACGACCTCATAGCGGGCAGCGACGCGCGCAAGAGCCAGGGGACCCGGTCCGCGATCCTCGCTGCGGTCGTGGTGATCATCGTCCTGCTGCTCGTCCTGTTCTTCACCCTCTTCGTGGCACAGTCGCTCGTCCGCCCGCTGCGCCGGTTGCGCACCGGTGCCCTGGACGTGGCCGGCACCCGTCTGCCCGACTTCGTCCGGCGGCTGCGTGAGTCCGACGTCGAGCAGGTCGGGTTCGACGTCGAGCCGATCGACGTCGACTCCACCGACGAGATCGGTGAGGTCGCGCGTGCGTTCGACGAGGTCCACCGCGAGGCGGTCCGGCTGGCCTCCAACGAGGCGATGCTGCGCGGCAACGTCAACGCGATGTTCGTCAACCTCTCTCGCCGGAGCCAGTCGCTGATCGAGCGCCAGTTGCGCCTGATCGAGGACCTCGAGCAGAGCGAGCAGGACTCCGGTCGGCTCGACAGCCTGTTCAAGCTCGACCACCTCGCGACCCGCATGCGCCGCAACTGCGAGAACCTCCTGGTCCTCGGCGGTCAGGAGCAGGCACGCCGGTGGAACAAGCCGGTGCCGCTGGTGGACATCGTGCGCGCCTCCCTGTCCGAGGTCGAGCAGTACGAGCGGATCACCCTGCGGATCCAGGACGACGTCTCGATCGCCGGCCGGTCCGTCAACGACCTCGTCCACCTGGTGGCGGAGCTGGTGGAGAACTCCACAACCTTCTCGCCCGAGCACACCAAGGTGGCGGTGTCGGGACACCTGCTCAGCGGGGGCGGAGCCATGCTCCAGATCTCCGACAGCGGGGTCGGCATGTCGCCGGACGAGCTTGAAGAGGCCAACTGGCGGCTGGCGAACCCACCGACCATCGACGTGTCCGTCTCACGCCGGATGGGGCTGTTCGTGGTCGGCCGGCTCGCTCAGCGGCACGGCATCCGGGTGGAGCTGCGCGCTGCGCTGTCCGGCGGCCTCACGGCGTTCGTCATCCTCGCCCCGAACGTCATCATGCAGGACACCGGGACGGTGCGGCCCCAGCGGATCGACTCACTGCCCGGCCCGTCGGCGGACCGTGCGCCGGTTCAGTCGCCCATCGTCCGGGGCGAGATCACCAGGCCGGAGCGAGACCGCCCGGCTCCGGTGCCGGACACGCCGCGCGAGCCCGTACGGTCGCACGGCACGCCCTTGCCCAAGCGCAAGCCGGCTCCGACCTCCCCGCCCGGGCGGGGGGCCGGCTCCACCGCTCCGTCGCGCTCCTCGCGCCCGCAGGGTGTGCCGCCCTCCGTCAGGTCGGCCGGGCCGCCGCCGAGCCCGCCGCCGGAGCAGCCGCCGCCTCGGCCGGCGCCCCAGCCGCAGCCCCAGTCCGCGGGCCCGGCGTTCGGCGAGAGCCGCTCAGTGATGGAGAACAACGGGCGTTCCCCTATCTTCGAGGCAATGCAGTCGGAATGGTTCCAGCGGCGTAAGACAGGATCTATGAGTCGTGCCGAGTCCTCCCCACCGCGGGAGTGGTCCTCACCCGGTGACGAAGGATGGCGGGCCGCGGAGACGATCCGCGCCCCCGCCACCGGGGGACAGACGAGCACCGGGCTGCCGAAGCGGGTTCCGGGCAGCAACCGGATCCCCGGATCGGT
>JAOPYG010000360.1 GCA_025964685.1 Actinoallomurus sp.
AATCGAACGTTTTCACCGCACCCTGGCCGACGGCTGGGCACTCGGCCGCTTCTACAACACCGAACAAGCCCGCCGCAAAGCCCTCCCGGCCTGGCTCCATCACTACAATCACCACCGCCCCCACACCGCAACCGGCGGCAAACCACCCACCACCAGATTGACCAACCTGCCTGGGCAGTACAACTAGTGCGTGTGTCGAAAGTGGTTTCGAGCGGTTGTCGGGCGGCTCCGTTACGTTGCCGCCATGACGGAGTTCGTATTGGTTGCAGGCGCGTGGCTCGGATCGTGGGCGTGGGACGAGGTGGTGCCGCAGCTGCGTGCGGCTGGGCATGGCACCCACCCGTTGACGCTGTCCGGCCTCGGCAAGCAGGGCGTGCCGGCGGGGCAGCAGGCCCATGTCCAGGACATCGTTGACGAGATCGAACGCCAGGATCTGCGCGACGTCGTCCTGGTCGGGCACAGCTACTCGGGCATCCCGGTCGGTCAGGCCGCCGAGCGGATAGGCGACCGGCTGGCCCGTGTGGTCTTCGTCGATGCCAATGTTCCGACCGACGGCGAGTCGTTCGTCTCCGGCTGGTGGGAGGGCCCAGCGAAGCTGGAGGCGTCGATCGCCGGGAACGGCGGCTTCTGGGCACCGCTGACCGCAGCGGACTACGACGGTCAGGGCCTCACCAGTGAGCAGGTAGCACAAATCGTGGGCGGCTCGACGCCTCACCCAGGTGCCTCTCTGTCCGAGCCGGCCGTGCTGGCACGGCCACTCGGCGAGCTTCCGGCGACGTACGTTAAGTGCCTGCTCGACGGCGCCGAGCCGAGCGACGACGTCGCCGACCTGCTGACCAGCGAGCACTGGCGGCTGGTCGAGATGGACACCGGCCACTGGCCGATGTTCTCCCAACCACGCGAACTGGCGCGGACCCTCCTCGACGCGGCCTTCCCATCAATGCAGCCGGATCGGTCGAGTAAGGGCCTTGCCAGCACGTCGAAGTCTTCGGCCATCAGATAGCGGCCGTCGAGCCGCAGCATTCGGTGGAACCACCACGCACCGATGAGGGCGAGCACGGCCGCCACAGCGGGCACGATCGCGACCGCCGGCCGGCCGTCGGCCATCAGGCCCACGGTGAAGCCGATGCCGAGAAACATGATCAGGAAGAAGGGGCCGAACTCCGTCGGGTTCTTCGCCGGGGCAGACCCTGGTCGCCGGGGCGAGCCGGCGACCAGGGCATCGTGTCACCAGGTGACGAGGAGTTTGCGGACGCCGTAGTTGGTGCCGTAGGTGTCCATCTCGACCTCGTCGAGCGGCGTCGCGAGCCGCAGGCCGGGGAAGCGTTCGAAGAGCCGCGGGAGGATCGTCCTCAGCTCCGCCCGTGCGACGTTCTGGCCGAGGCACTGGTGCACGCCGTAGCCGAACGCGAGATGGCGGGTCATCTTCCGGTCGAAGTCGGGGGTGTCCGGGTCGTCGAACGCCCGGGGGTCTCGGTTGGCCGCCGGCATCGAGACCACCACCAGGTCGCCCGTGGCGATCCGCTGCCCGCCGATCTCGACGTCCTCCTTCGCGACGCGCCCGAGCCCGAACTGGACGATGGTCAGGTAACGGAGGAGTTCCTCGACGGCGGGCCCGACCTTGGCCGGGTCGTCGACCAGCTCCTGGCGTTGCGAAGGGTGGGTCAGCAGGGTCAGCGCGGACAGGCCGATCATCGCCATCGTCGTGTCGTGGCCGGCGAAGAGCAGCAGGACACCGATGCTGATCAGGTCCTTGTCGGTGAGGATCGAGTCCTCCTGGTCCGCGGTGCGGACCAGGTCGGCGAGGAGGCCCTCGGACGACGGGTCGGCTCGCTTGGCCGCGACCAGGTCGGTGATGTAGCCGATGAGCCACCGCGCCCCGTCGTCGCGTTCGGCCTGGGTCTTGCTGACGTCCATCATGGCCTCGGTGGCGTGGTGGAAGCCGTCGCGGTCCGCGTACGGCACCCCCAGGAGCTCACAGATCACCAGGCAGGGGATCGGCAGCCCGAGGTGCTCGATCAGGTCGACCGGCTTGCCGGCGGCCTCGATGGCGTCGAGGTGCTCGGTGACGATCCGGTCGATGTACGGCTGGAGCCTGGTCTGCACGGACTTGGGGGTGAAGCGGCCGGCCAGCAGCCGACGGTAGGCGCCGTGGTCGGGCTCGTCCATGAAGACGAATCCCGGGTCGAGCACGCCGGTGGCGCCGTCGTCGTGCGGGTCGACGCCGTCCTCGGCGGCGATGTCGTGGCGCGGGCGGCGGGCGCTCATCCGCGGGTCCGCGAACACCTGACTGCCTTCCTCGAACCGGGTCACCAGCCAGCCGGTCCGCCCGCTCGGGAAGCGGATCCGGATGATCGGCTGCTCCTCGCGGAGCTGGTGGTACTCCACCGGCGGGTCGAGCGGGTGCTCCCGCTCGACGGGCATGGCGGGCAGTTCGACGGTCATGACTCCTCCGTACGGTGGTCGCGCAGCGCGGCTTCGACTCCGGTGTGCAACTGGGTGCCGTTGCCCCAGCCGACGTAGTAGTGCAGGTGCAGGACGGCCTCGCGGAGCTGCTCCGCGGTGAGCTCGTCATTGGCCAGCGCGCCGCGTACCTGGATCTCGATGAGGTCCGCGCGGCCCAGCGCCGCGGTGGCGCCGAGGACCAGCAGGCGCCGGTCGCGTACGGACAGGCCGGGCCGGCTCCAGATCTCGCCGAACAGGTGGCCGATGGTGTCGTCCAGCATCGGGCTGCGTTCGGCGGGCATCGTGTCGCTGAAGCCGGGGCCGTAGACCTCGTCCATCATCTTCAGGCCACGCTCGATGGTCATTTCGGCTCCTTCGTGACGGAGAACGCCAGCGTCTCCGCGCCGTTCGCGCGCGTGACGTCGACGGCGGGTACGGGCACGCCGACGTGTGCGGCGAGCTCCTGTGCGGCGGCGAGGTCCTTGTCCAGCAGCCGCTCGACCTGGGGCACGATGGCGCGGATCTCGTCGCGGTCGGCGATGCGGTTGTGCTGCCAGGACAGCAGCGTGGCGCCGCCCGGGTCGGCCTCCTCGATGACGGTGAGCAGCCTCGCCGGGTCCACCCCCGCCGCCTCCGCGAGCGTGGTGGCCTCGTGCACGGCACGCCAGCTGCCGTACGTGATGACGTTGCGGGCGATCTTGGTGGCCATGCCGGCGCCGAGCGGCCCGCAGTGCACGACCTTCTTGGCGAAGTCCTCCAGCACCGGCATCGCACGGGCGACGGTCTCGGGGTCTCCGCCGAGGATGGCGACCATGCCGTTCTCGGCGGCCCGGTCGCCCGGGGTGACCCCGCAGTCGAGCAGCGCCACTCCGGCCTTCGCGCAGGTCTCGGCGAGTTCGTGCACCACCGGTACGGCGACCGTGCAGAGCAGCACCACGATCAGGCCGGGACGCGCGCCTGACAGCACGCCGTTCTCGCCGGACAGCACCGTACGGGCCTGGCCTGCGTCGACCACCGCGACCAGCACCACGTCACTCGTGCGGGCGACCTCGGCCGGTGACGCGACCGGGGCCGGAACCCCGGCCAGCGTGTCCGCGGCCTCGGGGCGGATGTCGTAGACGGCGGGCACCCGGCCACGACGTGCGAGGCTGACGGCGACCCCACCGCCGATCATGCCGAGACCGATGACCCCGGCCCGCGGTTGTTCGCTCATGCGGTCACTCCTTGCTCGATCGAGTCCCACGGCGTCGGCGTGGCGACGAGGGCGCGGGCGGCCCGTACGGAGCGGACCATGTTGATGCCGACCGTGGCGCGCACGAGGTCGTCCCGGCCGTAGAGGGCGACGAGCCGGCGCTCGGCCAGGCTGCCGTCGGTCACGGCGAAGCGGTCGCAGCCCCGGGGCGACCCGTAGATCTGGATCTTGCGGTCGTACTGGTCGGACCAGACGTAGGGCACCGGTGCGAAGGGCGCCGGATGACCCGCGGAGAGGATGTTGCGGGCCACGGCCATTCCCTGCTCGCCGGCGTTCGTACGGTGCTCGACGCGCATCCTCCCGCCGGCCGCCGGATGGATCCACGAGGCGACGTCGCCCGCGGCCCATACGCCCGGCCCGGCCTGGCAGTACTCGTCGCAGTGCACACCGTCGCCGGTGTCGATGCCGCTGCCCGCGAGCCAGTCCACGTTGGGAAGGGAACCGATCGACACCAGCACCGCGTCGGCCTCGACCACCCGGCCGTCGGCCAGCCGCACCCCGGCGGCCCGGCCTCCGGAGGCGAGAACCTCCCGCACCACGACGCCGCTGATGATCTTGACGCCGTGCTCGGCGTGTACGCGGACGAGCAGCTCCCCGAGCTCGGCCCCGAGCACGTCGGACAGCGGAGCCTCGAGATCGGAGACCAGGGTGACCTCGGCTCCCATCGCGCGGGCGACCGCGGCCGCCTCGGTGCCCAGGAACCCGGCGCCGACCACCACGAGCCGAGGCCATGCGGCCAGCGTCTCGCGCAGTGCCCGCGCGTCGGACAGCGTGCGCAGCGTGTGCACACCGGCCAGGCCGTCCGTGCCCGGCAGCCGCCGCGCCCGTACGCCGGTCGCGATCACCAGCTCGTCGTAGGTGACCCGCGATCCATCGGCCAGTACGACGACGCGGTCGGCGGGATCGACGGAGAGCGCCGCGACCCCGAGCCGCAGGTCCAGGTTCAGCCCCGCGAGCGTCGCCTCGTCCCGGAGCCAGACGCGTTCCTCCGGCCACTCGCCCGACAGGATCTGCTTGGACAGCGGCGGGCGGTCGTACGGCGGGTGGTCCTCCTCGCCGATCAGCGTCACCTGGCCGTCGAAGCCCCGGCGCCGCAGCGTCTCGGCGACCGACAGCCCGGCCGCCGACGCGCCGACGACCACCACCCTCGACGGCGCGCTCATTCCCGTACCGCGATGGCCGCCGCCGGGCAGACCGCCGCCGCGTCACGTGCGGCCGCGTGCTGTTCCTCGGGCGGCTCGGCGTCCAGCAGCACGACGACGCCGTCCTCGTCGCGCTGGTCGAATATCTCCATCGCGGCGAGCACACACTGGCCCGCGCCGACGCACTTCTCCTCTTCGACGGCGATGTGCACGAGAAACCCTCCTTGCCTCGTCACGCCGAGAAACCGCAGGCCAGAGCCCTGTCTTCGGCGCATGAACTTAACCTAACTAAGTTCACCTAACGGGAAGGCTATACGGCGTCACCGATCGATCACAGGCAGGGGTGCGGTGTTCGGCGACAGCGGCCAGCCGACCGAACGCAAGAAGGACTACCGGTCGAAGGCCAGGGCCAGATCGGGTTCGAGGCGTCCTGCCCGGTTGAAGTTCATGCATGAGGCCGGATGCCGGAGACGTACGTCCGCAAGATCACGTCTCCGGACGGGGTCCGGCAGGCCGTCTACGAGTTCGGGGCCGTGGGCCTGGGCATCGTCGTGTCCTCCACGGTGATGGACGACTTCAACGCCGGGAAGGCATGCGGGACAGGTTGAATGACCTGCGCAAATTCCGTGCGACCGTTCGGGATGCCGTCAGCTTCCCCCGTCGCTTGGCGCCTGGGCCTTGAGTCTCCAACCCTGGCCGTCGCATCCGTCTTGCATGGGCGGGAAGGTGTGGCCTTTCACGTTCGTACTCCACTGGTGGTCGCAGCCCGGCGAGTCGCATTCGTAGATGCCGCTGGTCGGAACCTTCTGACCTGGGTGGTAAAGCTGGCCGTCACTAGCATCCTGCTCGTTTCGTTCTCCCATGGCCGGTGACTACCCAGGGTGACCGCGCCCCACGCCAAGCCGCTCCGCCGCCCCGATTCCGGTGGGGGAGCGGGGCGTTTCGTGTTGTTCAGCGGTGGTGCGGCTTGGCGGTCTCGGTCCCGGCTGCGGGCGTCGGGGCCTTGAGGTCGAGCTGCATAGGCCGGTCGGCGAGCTTCAGGATGACGAAGCAGATCACGACCGCGCCGAGGAGAATCATGATGTTCGTGCCGAGGCCGAAGCCTTCCCAGTGGCGGCGACGACGCCGGCGTTGCGGGGGGTTCGGCGGCTCCGGGAGCGGGGGCGGCCAGTTCGGGCCGTAGTCCATCATCGTGCTCTCCTGTGCCGGGGGATCCGACTCTTGGACGCGCCGCTCGTGCCAACGGGTTACCTAGGTCGGACCGGTCTTCGCGGGCCCGTCGGCTCGTAGGTCGATGACCTCTACGAGGCGCTCGATGTCGACATGCTCGAGGACCTCCGGGGCGGAGCGCGAGAACGAGCGCGATTCCACGACACACCGTGCCGTCACCAGGCCGGACGGTGCGCGGGTCAGTCGTCGACGACGGTCGAGGCGATCAGCCGTTCGATCTCCGTGTCGGGCGGGACGACCGGGTCGGGGACCGGGTCGGTCGCCACGAGGATGTCGACCAGGCCCGCGGCCAGGCCGGCTATCACGTCGTCCGGCGAGGCCAGGGAGAGACTGTGCTGGAGGGAGACGATGCCGTGCAGGCCCGTCCAGAGAGTGTGCCCGGCCTGGCGGGGCGGCAGGGAGAGCTCGTAGCCGGCCTGCGCGCAGCAGGTCAGGGCACGGCGAAGGCTGCTGGAGACCAGCCGGGCGGGGTGGAGGCCGAGGCGGCTGCGATCGACCGCCGGCTGGTGGACCTCGTACATCAGCCGGTAGTGGCCGGGGTTCTCCGACGCGAACCGGCAGTAGGCGTGCACCTGGGCGAGCAGGCGTTCACGGGGGTCATCGGGGTCGGCGGCCTCGTCGGCGGCGCGCATTCGGTCGGCCAGCTGCGCGTACTTGTCCGACAACGCCGCCCAGACGAGCTCGGCCTTGTCCGCGAAATGCAGGTAGATGCTGGGGGCGGCGACACCGGCCTCCCTGGCCACGGCGCGCATGGTGAGCTTCTCGTCGCTGCCCCACTCGTCGAGCAGCCGGTTCACCGCGGCCAGCACCTCACCCCGGAGCTGCTCACCCTGCCCCCTGGGACTGCGCGGCCGACCACTCATGGCTCCCACTCTCCCAGAAGCACTCAGACGGCCCTACGGGCTCGCTGACGCAGCCAGTCGTCGAACTCGATGGCGACGATGCGTTCGTCGTGGACACCGGCCGCCTCCGCCGAGGCGAGCCATACGACGGGCGGTCCCATGACGGCGGGATCGATGAGGGCGTGGTCGGCGGGCAGGTCCTCGACGGGCACCATCCCCGTGACCGTCGCCCCGCCCGGCAGCAGCAGGTTGACCGTGACGCCGGAACCGGCCAGGTCCGCCGCCATGATCCTGGACAGCGCCTCGGCACCCGCGCGCGAGGGGCCGTACGGCACGAAGCCGGCCCGTCTCATGGTGGCGTGGTTCATCGAGATGTTGACGATCCGCCCGTGACCGGCGGCCAGCATTCGGGGCGTCACCTCCCGTGCCACGAGGAAGTACCCGGTGAGGTTCGTCTCGATGACGGCACGGAAGCCATCGGCCGGCACCGTCCAGAAGCCTTCGGGGTCGGTGAGGAACCGCGGGTTGACCGTGCGCATCCCGATGCCGGCGTTGTTGACGAGCATGTCGATGCCGCCGAGCTCGGACCAGGCCCGCGCGACGGCGCGAGCCACCGATGCCTCGTCTCGCACGTCCAGCTCGACCCCGATCGCGCCCGGGAGACCGGCCGCGACCTCGCGGGCACGCTCCTCAGACCGGCCGGTCAGCACGACCGTGGCTCCCGCGTTCGCCAGGTCCGTGGCCATCGCCAGGCCCAGACCGCTGGTGCCGCCCGTCACCAGCACCTTTCTCGCGTCGAGCATTGGCCTCTCCGATCGTCTCCGTGGGGACACGCAGGTCCCGTTTCGGTACGTGACAGCCTCTCAGGCACCGTTGACGCCGCCTGAGACACCCCAGAATCCGCCTCTTCCACGCCAAACCCGAACGGTCGGGACAGCCGGGGGAGATGGGTATTGACCCTGGTCGGGGGCTGATCATGAGCGAACTGCCACGGCACATACGGCCGATGCTCGCCGTGCTGCGAGCGGAACTGCCAGAGGACGACGAGCGCTGGGCGTTCGAGCTCAAATGGGACGGCGTCCGCGCCGTCGCCTACGTGCAGGACGGGAGCGTCGCCTTGATGTCCCGCAATGACAAGGACATGTTCCGTTCCTACCCCGAGCTGGGCGCGCTCGCCGGCATGGTGGACGAGCCGGTGATCCTCGACGGCGAGATCGTCGCGCTGCGGAACGGCGGGCCCGACTTCGGGCTGCTGCAGACCCGGATGCACGTCCAGCGCCCGACCGGCAGGCTGGTCAGGTCCGCGCCGGTGCTCTACTACGTCTTCGACCTGCTCCACCGCGGCGAGCGGTCCTTGCTCGCCGAGCCCTATACGGCCCGCCGAGACGCCCTGGATGAGCTGAACCTAAGCCGGGATCCGGTGCACACGCCACCGTGGTGGCGCGGAGGCGGCAAGGCCGTCCTGGCGGCGAGCGTCGAGCAGGGCCTGGAAGGCGTCGTCGGCAAGCCCCTGAACTCGCCGTACGTCCCCGGCCGGCGGGGACCGTGGATCAAGGTCAAGAACGTACGCCACCAGGAGGTCGTCGTGGCCGGGTGGACCCCGGGCGAAGGCCGCCGGGCCGACATGATCGGCTCGCTCGTGCTCGGCGTCTACGACGAGCACGGGCTGCGTTATGTCGGCAACGTCGGCACCGGCTTCACCGAGGCGATGCTGCGCGAGCTCGCCGACCGGCTCCGGCCCCTGGAAAGGCAGAGCAATCCCTTCGACGTGACCGTGCCGCGCGTGGTGGCGCGAACGGCGCACTGGGTCGAGCCCGAGCTCGTCGGCGAGGTCGCCTTCAGCGAGTGGACGGGGGACGGCCACCTGAGACATCCGAGCTGGCGCGGTCTCCGCCCCGACAAACAACCCGAACAGGTGACACGGGAGGACTAGTCATCTGGCGGCCGCGCCACAGGTACGTCGCGGCGCTGAGCATGCCGGTCGCGACCACCAGGAGGAGCAGGCGGTAGTCCACCGCCGACACCAGCAGCGCCCCCGCCGCGATGGAGATGGTCTGCGGTCCGGCGGTCAGTGTCTCGGCCGCCATGGAGACCCGTCCGACCAGAGGTCCCGGTGTACGCCGCTGGAGCGCGGTGGTGAACCCGATCACCAGGACGGCCAGGCCGGCCCCGGCGACGGCCTTTCCCGCCAGGACGGCCGGCAGCCGCGGGAGGACGCAGATGCCGTCGCCCAGCCCGAACGCCGTCAGGCCGATCGCGGTCGCGGCGTTCTCTCCGGCGCGAACGATGAGCCACGCGGCGACCAGGCCGCCGGCGATGGAGCCGGCGCCCTGAGCCGAGGCGAGCACGCCGACGAACTCCGGAGGCCGGTGCAGACCGTGGTCGAGCAGCGCGAAGAACAGACTCGTTGATGCCGACCACGCGAGCAACTCCTTGAGCAGGCCGTTCAGCGCGGCGGCGGTGGTCACCGACGAGACTCCGTTCAGGGCGGCGACGGCGGCGGTCATCGGGGCCGCGGGCACGGCCGAGGCGAAGATCCGGACCCGCCGTGCCCCGGGCGGGCGTGCCGACGGGTCGCGGAGCCGTTCGCGATGCCGGGCGGCGATCTCGACGAGTGCGTCGTTGAGCTCGGCCAGCTCCGGGGCGGTGAGCCAGGTGACGCTCTGGGCGAAGTTGGCGGCGTCCTGCCACTCGGGCGGGTCGGTACGCCGCCACGCCTGCCAGTCGCGCAGGGCGGCGAACTCCTGGTCGTAGACCATCGCGCTGAGCTGGTCGCCGGCGGCGGCCACCTCGCCGGACTCGTCGCTGTCGCCCCACGACAGCGTGTGCGTGAGCGGCCGCCACGGGCGGTTGCGGCCGCTTCCGCCGCCGGTCTCCTCGACGAAGCCGTACTTCGCGAGCTGACGTAGATGCCAGGAGCAGTTCGCCGGGCTCTCGCCGATCATCTCGGCCAGCTCGGTGGCGGTCGC